>JAIEPJ010000297.1 GCA_019749835.1 Phreatobacter sp.
AGGCCATCGAGGCTCCGATCCGCCAGATCGCCGAGAACGCCGGTGTCGAGGGCTCGATCGTTGTCGGCAAGGTGCTCGAGAACAAGTCGCCCACCTTCGGCTTCAACGCCCAGACCGAAGAATACGTCGACATGTTCGAGGCCGGTATCGTCGACCCGATGAAGGTCGTCCGCACCGCGCTGCAGAACGCCGCTTCGGTCTCCTCGCTGCTCATCACCACCGGTGCGATGATTGCCGAGTCCCCGAAGAAGGACTCCGGCGCTCCCGCCATGCCGGGCGGCGGCGGCATGGGCGGCATGGACTTCTGATCCACGCCATCCAGGCTCACTTTCGGAAGGGGCGCCGCGAGGCGCCCCTTTTCGTTGGTGCCGGCCATCACGGGACATGGCGCGAGCCGGGCAAGCCCGGCGCGCGGGCGGCATGGACTTCCGATCCACACCATCCAGGCTCAGGTACGGAAGGGGCGCCAAAAGGCGCCCCTTGTTCTTTGGTAGCGCCCGATGTCAGACCGCCGGTCATTTCCCGCCCGGGACATCGGAATTCATGGCGAAACAGGCCCCGCCGGGCGTCTTTTTGTCGGATCGGACGAAGGTGCTGTTCCCTGGCGGCACGAGAGCGCAGCAGCTGCGGCGAAGCTTGCACTTGACCTTTTGACGCAGTGCGTCAGTGTCTGTTTCTAGCGACGTAAGTGAGCCCGTCACAAAGGCCGAAAGTCGCAAGAGGAGACGCCCCATGACTGATACCCCTGCTTCGGCGCCGCCGAAGTCCGATCGCCGTCGCTTTCTGGCCCTTGCAGGCGCGACCGCCGCGGCCACCGTCGCCGCGCCCAACGTGTCCAACGCCCAGACCATGACGCTCCGCTTCCAGTCGACCTGGCCGCAGCGCGACATTTTCCACGAGTTCTGCAACGACTACGCCGCGCGCGTGAACGCGATTTCCGGCGGTCGTCTGCGGCTCGAGGTTCTGGCCGCCGGCGCCGTCGTTCCCGCCTTCCAGCTTCAGGACGCCGTCCATGCCGGCATCCTCGACGGCGGCCACGGCGTCACCGCCTACTGGTTCGGCAAGAACAAGGCCTATTCGCTGTTCGGCACCCCGCCCGCCTATGGCTGGGACGCGCACAACTTCCTCGCCTGGATGAACTATGGCGGCGGCTACGACCTCTATAACGAGCTGGTGACCCAGATCACCCGCGTCAACGTCGTCGGCTTCCTCACCGGTCCGATGCCCTGCCAGCCGCTCGGCTGGTTCAAGCGCGAGCTGACCCAGGCAAGCGACCTGCGCGGCCTCAAGTATCGCACGGTAGGCCTCGCCGCCGACCTGTTCAACGAGCTGGGCTCGGCCGTCACCATCCTCGCCGGCGGCGAGATCGTCCCGGCCCTGGAGCGCGGCCTGATCGACGGCGCCGAGTTCAACAACCCGACCTCGGATACGATCCTTGGCTTCCCGGATGTCTCCAAGACCTACATGCTGCAGAGCTATCACCAGTCGGCCGAGGCCTTCGAGGTGATCTTCAACAAAGGCAAGTTCGACGCGATGGGCGCCGAGCAGAAGGCGATCCTGAAGTTCTCCGCCGAGTCCGCCTCCTCCGACATGTACTGGAAGGCGCTCGACCGCTACTCCAAGGACCTCGCCGCCCTGCGCGGACGCGGCGTCAACGTCATCAAGACGCCGGACGCGATCCTCAAGGCGCAGCTCGAGGCCTGGGACAAGGTCGTGGCGCGCCTGTCGGCCGAGAACCCCTTCTTCAAGAAGGTGATCGACAGCCAGCGCGCCTGGGCCCAGCGGACGGTCGGCTACGAGCGCGTCAACACGCCCTCGCGCGAGATGTCCTACACCCACTTCTTCGGCGCCTCCTGATCCGCAGCGAGCGAAGGCGGCGGCACCCCCGCCGCCTTCCTGCCGCCGGCGGCATCGGCCGCCGTCCCGTCTGTTACGTGCCTGGAAGTCCCGATGGCGCCCAATCCCTACTTCCTGTCCATGCTGCTCGGCAGCTGGGCGCTCGCCTGCGCAGCGATCCTCTGGGTGATGTTCCGCCGCACCGGAACCGATCGCCTGATGGCCCTCCTCCTGGCCGTCGATGACGTGTCGACCGCCATCGGCAAGACCGCGGCCTGGTCAATCGTCGTGCTCACCATCGCCATCTGCTACGAGGTCTTCGCCCGCTACATCCTCCAGGCCCCGACCATGTGGGCCTTCGATGTCAGCTACATGCTCTATGGCGTCCTCTTCATGCTGGCCGGCCCCTATGCGCTCGCCCGCAACGGCCATGTGCGCGGCGACTTCCTCTACCGGGAATGGCCCCCGCGCACGCAGGCGCGACTCGACCTGCTGCTTTACTTCGTCTTCTTCTTCCCCGGCATCCTCGCCCTCTGCTATGCCGGCTTCACCTTCGCCAATTTCTCGTGGTTCATCTTCGAACGATCGGCCAACTCGCCGAACGGCCCCTATGTATTCCCCTTCAAGTCGCTGATTCCGGTCGTCGGCGGCCTCATGGTCATCCAGGGCCTCGCCGAAGTGGTGCGCTGCGTCCTGTGCATCCGCACCGGTCAGTGGCCGCCGCGTCTCCATGACGTGGAAGAGACCGAAAAGATCATCCTCGAACAGGCCGAGGCGGCCAAGACGAAAGGGGCCGCCTGATGTTCGGCATGACGATCGGCAATCCTGAACTGGGCGTGCTCATGCTCGTCCTCTTCGTCATCTTCATCATGCTCGGCTTCCCGATCGCCTTCACGCTGATGGCGCTGGGCGTCATGTTCGGCTACGCGGCGCAGGGCGACATCGTCTTCGCCCTGGTGGTGCAGCGCACCTATTCGGTGATGACCAACGACGTCCTCGTCGCCATCCCGCTCTTCATCTTCATGGGCTACATCATCGAGCGGGCGAACATCCTCGACCGGCTCTTCAACTCCGTGCAGCTCGCCCTCGGCGGCGTGCCCGGCTCGCTGGCGGTGACGACCCTCATCACCTGCACCATCTTCGCGACCGCCACCGGCATCGTCGGCGCCGTGGTGACGCTGATGGGCCTCCTCGCCTTCCCCGCCATGCTGCGCGCCGGCTACGATGAACGGCTGTCGGCCGGCGTCGTCTGCGCCGGCGGCTGTCTCGGCATCCTCATCCCGCCGAGCGTCATGCTGATCCTCTACGGCGCCACGGCCGGCGTCTCCGTGCCGAAGCTCTATGCCGGCGCGTTCCTGCCCGGCCTGCTGCTGGCCAGCCTCTACATGCTCTATGTCATCATCCGCTGCATGCTGAACCCGGCGCTGGCGCCGAAGCTGCCCAAGGAGCAGCGCATGCCGCTTGGCTTCGACTTCGCCAAGGACAAGATGTCCCTGGTCAAGTACGTGGTCATCGTCGCCCTGACCCTGCCCGTCGCCTATGCGACGATCTACGGTCTGGAATGGATCCTCAACATGTTCCGGGTGATGACCACGCCCGCCGGCGTGACGCCGCGCGAGATCGACTATTCTGTTCCGGCGAAGCTGCCCCACGTCATCCTCGGCGCCGGCGCCATCGGCCTCGTGCTTCTGCTCATTCTCGGCAAGCAGGTTTTCAAGGAACTGGCGCGCAGCTTCTTCCCGCTGACGCTGCTCATCATGTCGGTGCTCGGCGCCATCTTCTTCGGCATCGCCACGCCGACCGAGGCTGCCGCCGTCGGGGCCCTCGGCTCGGTGCTGCTGGCCGCCGCCTATCGCTCCATCAGCTTCGTCAAGCTCAAGGAATCGGTGTTCCTGACCGCCCGCACCTCGGCCATGGTCTGCTGGCTCTTCGTCGGCTCCTTCATCTTCTCGTCGATCTTCGCCATCCTCGGCGGTCACGAGCCGATCAAGGCCTTTGTCGGGATGTTGAACCTGTCGCCGACGATGTTCCTGATCCTCGCCCAGGCCATCATCTTCGTCCTCGGCTGGCCGCTGGAATGGACCGAGATCATCGTCATCTTCGTGCCGATCTTCCTGCCGCTGCTGGAGACGTTCAAGATCGATCCGCTGTTCTTCGGCATCCTGATCGCGCTGAACATCCAGACGTCGTTCCTGTCGCCGCCGGTGGCGATGGCGCCCTTCTATCTGAAGGGCGTCGCGCCGGCGCACGTCACCATCAACCAGATCTTCTCCGGGGTGATGCCGTTCATCTTCATCGTCGTCGGCTGCATGGTGATCGTCTACACCTTCCCCGGCATCGCGATGTGGCTGCCTGGCGTGCTCTATCGCTGACGGATCAGGCCGGCTCGCCAAGCGCGACGCTGGCCTGCATCTCGTCGGAGACGATGCGTCCGTCCACCAGATGGACGCGGCGGTCCATCCGCTCGGCGAGATCGATGGCATGGGTGACCGCCACGACGGACCGCCCGTCGCGGTCAACGAGGTCGCGCAGGATCTGGAACACCTGTTCCGAGGACTTGGAATCGAGGCTGCCGGTGGGCTCGTCGGCGAGGATCACCGGCGGGTCATTGGCCAGCGCCCTCGCCACCGCCACCCGCTGGCGCTGGCCGCCGGAGAGCTGGTCGGGGCGCTTGGCGAGATGATCCTCCAGGCCGAGGGACGACAGGAGGCCCTCCGCCCGCTCCTTCATCTGCCGGGGGGTGAGTTTGCCCAAGGCCCGCATCGGCAGCATGACATTCTGGGTCGTGGTGAATTCCGGCAGCAGGAAGTGGAACTGGAAGATGAACCCGAGCGTCGCCAGCCGGATCTCGGCCCGCTCGTCATCGACCAGCGTGCTGGTGTCGCGGCCCCTGATCAGCACCTCGCCGGTGGTGGGAACGTCGAGCAGGTCGAGCAGATAGAGCAGAGACGACTTCCCCGAGCCGGAAGGGCCCGTGATGGCCACGAACTGCTTCTCGTGGATGAGGAGGTCGATGTCGGCGACCAGCGTCACCGGCACGATGCCCGGCAGGATGCGGGTCGCCTTGCGGGTCTCGATCAGCGGCACGCTCATGTCGCCCCCCGGATGATCTCGACGGGATGGACGCGGGCCGCCTTGCGCGCCGGAAAGAAGCCGGCGATGGCGGAGGAGGCGAGCGCGATGCCGCCGGCGATCACATAGTGCAGCGGCGCGACGATCAGCGGCAGGCGGGTGGCATCGGTGAAGCCGGTGCGGATCTCGATGGAGAGCATCACCTGCGTCAGCACGAAGCCGAGAACCGAGCCGGCCAGCGCCCCGGCAAGGCCGATCACCAGCCCCTCGAGGATGAAGATGCGCCTGACGGTTGCCTGGGTCAGGCCCAGCGACTTCATGATGGCGATGTCGCGGCTCTTCTCGAAGGTGATGGTGGAAATGATGTTGTAGGTGCCGAAGGAGGCCACCAGCAGGATCGCACCGACCACCGTGTACATGATGACGTTGCGGACGACGAAGGCCGACATCAGGTCCTCGTTCGCCTCCTGCCAGGAGATGGTCTTGAGACCGGTATCGGCAATGATCCGGTCGGCCACCGCCCGGGCGCTCATCGGGTCATTGAGGCGGATGCGGATCTCGTTGATGAGCCCGGTCTGTTCGGCGAGGATCTGCGCGGTCTTGATCAGCACATAGGACGTGCCCTCATCCACGGCACGCACGCCCGAGCGGAAGATGCCGACCACCTGCCCGGTCATCACCTTCCCCGTGCCGGCCGACATGGAGATGTTCGAGCCGAGGCGGGCGCCGAGCTTCTCCGCCAGCCGGTCGCCGAGAATGATGGCATTGGTGGCGCGGTAGAGGGCCGGGAGCGAGCCCTGCCTGAGATGATTGACGAGCTGCGACACCCGCGGCTCGCGCGCCGGATCGATGCCGACGATGACGGAGGTCACGTCCTTGCCGCCATAGCGCAGGATGCCGCGCGCCTGGACCGACGGGGTCACCGAGCCGGGCACCCAGCTCTCCAGCGCTGCGATGGTGGCGATCGGATTGTTGATGCCGCGCCGCCGTGTCGCCGGCGTCAGGCCGCGGATCTGGGCGGCGTCGAAGGCCTCCTCCGCCGGCTGGCGCGGCGCCTCGCGGCGCTCGTCGTTGATGGCGACATGCGGCATGGCGTTGACCAGGGTGCGGACGAAATCGTCCTGCGAGCCCTGCATCAGGGCCGCCATCATGATGGAGAAGCCGACCCCGATGGCGACGCCGAGCACGGCCACGACCGTCTGGCGGAAGCGGGCCGCGATATGCGTCCAGGCGATGTCGACGACGAGGTTCATGGTGCCGCCCGCACCCTTTCGCCGCCGCGCCAGCGCGCCTCCGCCGGAACCGCGATCCGGTCGCCTTCCGCGATCCCCGAACGGATCTCCGTCAGCCGCGTGCCGCGAATGCCGGCCTCGACCGGTCGCCGCACGATGCGTCCCGACGCGACGGTGAAGACGGCGCCGCCGATGATCGCCTCGTTCGGCACGAGCAGGACGTCCTTCGCCTCGCGGGTGACGATATTGGCCTCCACCGACATGCCGAAGAGCAGCGGCGTCTCGTCGGGCAGCGCGATACGGATGCGGAACGTCTTGGTCGCCGTGTCGCCCATCGGGGTGATCTCGCGGACCGAACCCTGAAGCGGGCGGTCCCGGAAGGCGTCGGTGCGCAGCAGCACGGCCTGCCCGACCCTGACGCGCGGAATGTCCTCCTCCGCCACGTCGGCCGTTACGTGCAGGGGACGCGGGTCGCCGACGCGGAACAGGATCTGGCCGATATCGGCGATCTCGCCGACCTCGCCGTCCTGACGCAGGACGACGCCGTCGCGCGGCGCCAGGATCTGGTAATTGCCGAGCCGCTCGTTGGTGGCGGCGACCAGCGCGCGCATCTGGGCGAGATCGGCAGTCGCCTTGTCATAGGCCTGCTGGGTCGACACCCCGCGCTGCATGAGCTGGCTGACGCGGTCCACCTCGCGCTGGGCAAGGGCGAGGCGTGCCTGCTGCTCGGCGAGATTGGCCCGCACCTCGCGGTCGTCGAGGCGGGCGAGCATGTCGCCCTCTTTCACCCGCTGCCCCTCGCAGGCGCAATGGGCGACGATGCGCTCGCGCGCCATCGAGGCCATCTTGGCCCAGCGCACCGGCTCGACGACACCGGTGGCATAGACGATCTCGGCGGCCGTGCCGCGACCGACCGCCTGCAGCTGGATTTCGGCCCCGCGGCCGTAGCGCCACCAGACGCCACCGCCGACGGCGACCGCGACCAGCAGCAGAATCAACCAGGATCGCAGTTTCATCGCCAGCCTTCCGGACCATGCAGGACGCTGAACGTGCAGGACCCTTCACGGTTCCGCATTGATCGGCGTCATGTCGGTCCGGCAAGGCCGGTCAGGAGGCCCCCAACTCCGCGCGGATGCGGGCGCGCAGGGCGTCGATGGGCGACAGGCGGCCATTGTCGGTGACGTGCCAGAAGGTCCAGCCGTTGCAGGCCTGGGCGCCCTGGACCAGCGCGCCGATCTTGTGGATGGAACCGACCTGGGGACCCGACATCAGCGAGCCGTCCGGACGCACCACCGCCTGAAAGCGCTGCTTCTCGTCGGTCAGCACCGTGCCGGGCGCCACCATCCCGCGCTCCACCAGCGAGGCGAAAGCGACGCGCGGCGCCTCGCGCGCCGTGGTGAAATCCGCGAGCGAGGCCTCCGCCAGCGGTTCCACGGAAAGAATGCGCGCCTCGGCCGCTCTCGCATAGGCGGGATCGCGTTCGATCCCGATGAACCGGCGGCCGAGGCGCTTGGCAACGGCCCCGGTGGTCCCGGAGCCGAAGAAAGGATCGAGGACGACGTCCCCGGGCTTGGAGGAGGCGAGCAGGACCCGGGCGATCAACGCCTCGGGCTTCTGCGTCGGATGGACCTTGCGGCCCGCCTCGTCCTTGAGACGCTCCTCGCCGGTGCAGAGCGGGATGAACCAGTCCGAACGGACCTGGACATCCTCGTTGCCGGCCTTCAGCGCCTCATAGTTGAAGGTGTAGCGGGCCTTGGCATCGCGCGAGGCCCAGATCAGCGTCTCGTGGGCATTGGTGAACCGGCGGCCGCGGAAGTTCGGCATCGGGTTGGCCTTGCGCCAGATGACGTCGTTGAGCACCCAGAAGCCGAGATCCTGCAGCGCCGTGCCGACGCGGAAGATGTTGTGGTAGGAGCCGATCACCCAGAGCGAGCCGTTCGGCTTCAACACGCGGCGCGCGGCCGTGAGCCAGGCGCGGGTGAAGGCGTCATAGGCGGCGAAACTCTCGAACTGGTCCCAGTCGTCGGTCACCGCATCGACGCGGCTGTCGTCGGGACGGTGCAATTCGCCCTGGAGCTGGAGATTGTAGGGTGGATCGGCGAAGACCATGTCGACGCTCGCCGCCGGCAGCGCCTCGAGCGCGGCGATGCAATCGCCAAGGATGATGCGCCCCGAGAGGCCGAGCCCCTGGTCGGGGGCGAGCGAAGGCGAACGGACCGCCCGTACGCGGTCACCTGATCGGGCAGTTCCGTTCGACGTCAACAGCATCAGGCGGCACTCGGTACGCAAAACAATCGTGTCGCAACGCCCCGCGACATTGGCCGGTTAGAGTAAAGGGACACTTAAATCGCTGGCATGACTACCGATTTATTCTGTCACCGAATGGTAAACATGGCGTCCCGCAAAAGGTGAACACGGTATGAAACCCATGTTCCGTTCGGGAGTTGCACCGCCCGGAGCGCGGCGGCATGATCGCCGGATGTGAGGGGTTGAATCCATGCGTTGGGAAGATCTGCGCCGTTCCGAGAACATCGAAGACCGC
>JAIEPJ010000149.1 GCA_019749835.1 Phreatobacter sp.
CCACCTCGGAGTTCGGCCTCCTCAAGGCCTTCGCCGAGAACCCGCGCCGGGTCCTGTCGCGTGATCGCCTGCTCGATCTCGCCGGCGCCCGCGATCCCGAGGCCTTCGACCGCGCCATCGACGTGCGCATCACCCGCATCCGCCGCAAGATCGAGCCCGACGCCGACGCGCCCGCCTATATCCGCACCGTGCGCGGCGCCGGCTACATGTTCATGCCCGAGGGCGAGAAGGGCTGAATCCCGGCCGCCGGAAACAATCGCCACCGTCCCGCAACAATCGCCGCCCGACGACGACACTGGCGGGCAAGGCTTGAAACAGGCCGTGCAACATTGAAACGCGGCCCCGCTCCGCGAGACACCACCACGAAAATCCTGAACCCTAGGGTCTCCTCAACCCGATGACGCCGGGCGCACCGAGCCGATGAACCTTTTCGGCCGCCGCCACGACACAGAGGGGAGACCGGCCCATGGAGGGCCGTGATGGGGGATGGCACATGAACCGGATATCGCAGTTCCTGGCTCTCGGCGGTGTGGCGGCTCTCGGCCTCGCCCTGGCCGTGGTGATCGCTCCCGACGGCCGCGCCGCAGTGTCCAGCTCCACCCTTGCCGTGTCCCACACGGCCGATGACATCGATCACGCCCACAAGGCCTTCGACCAGTTCCGCAACCGCCTCGACGCCGCGCCGCGCCGCGCCGCCCTCGACGGCGACTGCGCCCGCTTCGCCTGGCCGCATATCCCGCAGACCTGCCAGACCTCGCCGCAGGGCGAGCACCGGCGCCCCGTTCGCCTGGTCGCCCTCGACCAGACCAGCCGCTGATCCACCCCACCTTCCGCCCGCCCGGAGCCCGCCATGAACCGCCGCCTCGTCCTCGCCGCCGCCCTGTCGCTCGCCGCCTCAGCCGCCTCCGCCAATCCCTTCGCCCAGACGATCATGTTCGATCCGGACACCCGCGAGCCGCTGATCGCCAGGCCCCATGCCGCGGCGGCCCGCGCCCCCGCCATCCCGCGCGAGATCGTCGCCTTCCAGGGCGCCTATGCGCCCGGTACCGTGGTGGTCAACACCGCCGAGCGCCGCCTCTATCTCGTCCTCGCCGACGGCCGCGCCCTGCGCTACGGCATCGGCGTCGGCCGCCCCGGCTTCGAATGGGCGGGCAGCCCCACCATCACCCGCAAGCAGGAATGGCCGGACTGGCGCCCGCCGGTGCAGATGCTGCAGCGCCGCCCCGACCTGCCGCGCTTCATGGCCGGCGGCCCGGACAATCCGCTCGGCGCCCGCGCCCTCTATCTCGGCTCCTCGCTCTATCGCATCCACGGCTCCAACGAGCCGCACACGATCGGCCAGGCCGTCTCCTCCGGCTGCATCCGCATGCTCAACGAGGATGTCGTCGACCTCTACGACCGCGTCCGCGTCGGCACGCGGGTCGTCGTCCTGCGCTGAACTTCTCTCCTGCCGTGCATCCCGCATGACCTCCACCTCGCCCCGATGGCCCCGCCATCGGGGCTTTTTCTTGCGGCCGGGAACAGCGGCCCTCTGCCGCCGCGCCGGGCCTGTGGATCACCCGGCAGGGAGAGGGTGGACAGCCCCCGCGGGAGCCTCTATAAGCCGGCCCGCACTGCTGCTGATCGTCGCGAGACGGTCACATGCTGCGGTCGCCCGGGTAGCTCAGCTGGTAGAGCATGCGACTGAAAATCGCAGTGTCGGCGGTTCGACTCCGTCCCCGGGCACCATTGATTTCCCCAGCCCATGATCGGTTCCGGCTCTGTGGTGTTCTGCCGGCTGGCGGGGCGCCGCGGCCTTTTTGATCCGGCGGCGGTAGCGGGTGGTATCCCTCGCGATGATGCTCTGCCGGCCGCGGCAGCGGCTCTCGACACCATCCCCGGTAGCATCGCGGCGTCCCTTCAATTGACTCGACGTCCGGGGTGCGAGGTAATGAGGGAACCCGCTTGTGGTTCCGACACCTCCTTCGGCCGCTCATGGCCGCTCCCGACAGGGAATGCCGATGCTGATCACGTTCTGGAATCAGGAGCGCCTCGTCAACACCACGACTGCAGGCTCGCAAGCCGAGCCCACCATCGCGGTGCTGCCGGATGGCGGGTCGGTGGTGGCCTGGACCGACATCGGCACCAATCCGGACGTCATCCGCATCCAGCGCTTCGACGCCTTCGGGACCCCGGTCGGCAGCGAGACGACCATCGGCGCGGCTTCCGGCATCAGCGGCAGCTCGCAAGTCGCCGTCCTGCCCGATGGGCGTTACGCGCTGGTCTGGATGTCATCGAGCACGGAGATCTCGCTTCAGCGTTTCCAGGCGAACGGCGCGCTGGATGGGGGGCCGACGGTCGTCACCAGCAATGGCTTGGCCTCCATCTCCGTTCCGTTCGACTTCATCGGGCTCGCCAACAACACCTATGCCCTGGTCTATGCGTCGCAGACCGTGGGTGAACGTGACGTCGCGCTGCGCGTCATCTCGGGCGCGGGTGTCGTCGGAGCCGAGATCGTGGTCGACAATCTGGCGGGCAGCGAGCAAAGCACGCCGTATCTTTCCGCCACGGCGAGCAACATCCTCGTCACCTGGACTGATATCTCCGCCAATTTCGGTGACATCCAGGCGCGGAGCTTCTCGCTGACAGGCGGCTCGCCGACGACGGAGGTCACGGTCAACACCACGACGGCGGGAACGCAGCTCTACTCGCCGGTGGCGCTGCTCACCACGAACAACCACGTCGTGGTCTGGAATGACAGTGGGGCGCTGCGGGGTCAAATCATTGCGACCTCTGGCACCAGGGTCGGTTCGGAGTTCCTGGTGGCGCTCGATGCCGCAGCGTCTTCTCAAGCTGTGGAAGTCGCGGCGACGCCGGAGGGCGGCTTCGTCGTGGTCTATCGCACCGCGGCGGGGGCCCTCGTGGCGCAGGGGTTCAACAGGCTCGGCGGCCTCGAGGGTGCGAGCCTCCGCATCGCCGACAATGTCCCGGCTTTTCGCAGTCTGGATGTGTCGACGCTCCCGGACGGCCGCATCGCCGTGACCTGGAGCGGCACGGCCGCGGCCGATGGCTCGGGCACGGGCGTCTACACGCGTATCCTCGATCCGCGCGACGGCGTGGTCTCCGGCGACGCCAACGCCAACACGCTTTATGGCAACGATGTCCGCGGCGATAAGATCTACGGCTTCGGCGGCAACGACGTGATGTTCGGCCTCGGCGGCGACGACGTGATGTTCGGCGGCGACGGCGACGACGCCATGGCGGGCGGGGCCGGTCACGACATGCTGTTCGGCGAGGTCGGCGGCGACATCATGACCGGCGGGGCCGGCAGTGACGGCCTCGACGGCGGCGCCGGCACCGATGTGGCGCTGTTCACCCTCGCCCGCGCCCAGTATTTCCTGCGCAGCTTCGCGTCGGGTGGGCAGATCTTCACCCAGGTGTCGGCGGCAACCGGCACGGATGGCGCCGATGTGCTCGTCAATGTCGAGGTGTTGGGGTTCGGTCCGTCGAACCAGGCCTATGGCCTTGCCGGCATCCAGCAGAACCTCGTCTCCAACATGGACGGCTCCTTCCATGACGATGTGCTGTTCCAGAACAGCGCCACGGGCCAGGTCGCCTATGTCAACATGAATGCGGGAACGGCCGGCGCGTTCACCAGCCTGCTGTCGACCCTGCCGGCCGGCTGGCGCCTCGTCGGCTCCGACGACTTCACCGGCGACGGGCGGGCCGACACGCTGGTGCAGGACATGAACACCGGTTCGATCTACACGGTGAACATCGCCTCCGGCGCCCCGGTCTGGGGCGTGGTCAATACAAGCCTGACCGACTCCTACCGAGCAATCGCTTCCGGCGACGTGACGCGGGACGGCACCCCCGACGTGCTGGTGCGCGACGATACCACCGGCATCAACTATATTGCCGATATGGAGGCCGGTGGCACGTTCGGCAGCTGGATCCTCGGGACCAGTCTTGGCATCGGCTGGCGCACCGTCGGCCTTGGCGACTTCAACCGCGACGGCGCCTCCGACATTCTGGTGCAGGACATCGGCAGTGGCACGACCTATTACCGCGACGTCGCCAACGGCCAGTGGGGCTTGGTCTCCGGCCCCGCCGGCGCGCAATGGGTGGCGCGCGAGGCCGCCGACCTCAACGGCGACGGCTATACCGACGTCGTCTTCCGCAACACGGCGACCTCGGACATCTGGTGGGTGAACATGCTCGGCGGCACCAATGCCGGCTGGAACGTGGTTGCCAACGGCCTGACGGGCTGGGATGTCCGCGGCTCGGCGGATGTCGACAATGACGGCTATCGGGACGTGATCATCCAGAACCTCGCCGACGGCACCACCTATTTCGCCGACATGAACAACGGCACCTTCGGCGGCTGGGGCACGGTCTCGGGCGCGCTCGGCACCCAGTGGGTCGCCGTGGCGTGAGGGCTGCGGGCCGCCATCGGCACCTCGGATGAACGGCAGGTCTCCCGCGGGCACGCGGCGACAGCGCGTGGCGACATGCGCGCAAACGCGGTCATGACATCGCTCGGAAACATTGGCGGCAGAGCTTGCCCCTGGGTACGACTGCAGATTGCGGGACCGCGACAGGCCGTGGCCTGCTGTCGGTCCTATGGGACAGAACCACGAGGACACGCCGATGCCGATCACCTTCTGGAACCCCGAACGCCTCGCCAACACGACGACTGCGGGCTCTCAGACCGAACCCAGCATCGCGGTGCTGCCGGATGGCGGAACGGTGGTGGCCTGGACCGACGTCGGCCCCAATCCCGACGTCGTCCGCATCCAGCGCTTTGACGCCTTCGGGGCCCCGGTCGGCGGCGAGACGACGGTCGGCAACTCAGGCAATTTCGGGCTTTCCCAGGTGGCCGTCCTGCCGGATGGGCGCTACGCGGTGGCCTGGATGTCGTCGAACACCAACATCTCGCTCCAGCGCTTCCAGGCGAACGGCGCCCTCGACGGCGGACCGACGGTCGTCACCACCAATTCATCCACCAATTTCGTCCACGCTTTCGACCTCATCGGTCTCGCCAACAACAGCTATGCTCTGGCCTACAGCACCGGCACGCCGGGTGATGGTGACGCCGCCCTGCGCATCATCTCTGGCGCGGGGGTCGTCGGCAGTGAGATCGTGGTCGATAACCCGGCGGGGTCAAGCCAAAGCACGCCTTATCTCTCCGCCACGGCCAGCACCATCCTCGTGACCTGGTTTGACGATTCCGCCAATAGTGGCGACATCCAGGCGCGGCGCTTCTCGCTGACCGGCGGCGCACCGACGGCGGAGGTCACGGTCAACACCACGACGGCGGGGTCGCAGCTCTTCTCGCCGGTGGCGCTGCTCACCACGAACAACCACGTCGTGGTCTGGAATGACGGTGCGGCGCTGCGGGGCCAGATCGTCGATTCCTCTGGCGGCAGGGTCGGATCGGAGTTCCTGGTGGCGCTGGACGCCATCAGCGGTGATGCGGCTGCCGTCGCGGCGACGCAGGAGGGCGGCTTCGTCGTGGTCTACAGCACCACGGCGGGGTCCCTCGTGGCGCAGGGGTTCAACAGGCTCGGCGGCCTCGACGGTGCGACCCTCCGCATCGCCGACTCCGTTAACTCCTTAAACGCGGTCGACGTGTCGACGCTCCCGGATGGCCGTATCGCCGTGACCTGGAGCGGCACGGCCGCGGCCGATGGCTCCGGCACGGGCGTCTTCACGCGCATTCTCGACCCGCGCGACGGCGTCGTCTCCGGCAACGCCGCCGCCAATACGCTCTACGGCAACGATTTCCGCGGCGACCAGATCTCCGGCTTCGGCGGCAACGACACGATGTTCGGCCTCGGCGGCGATGACGTCATGTTCGGCGGCGACGGCGACGACACCATGGCGGGTGGCTCCGGCCACGACATGCTGTTCGGCGAGGTCGGCGGCGACATCATGACCGGCGGGGCCGGCAGTGACGGCCTCGACGGCGGCGCCGGCACCGATGTGGCGCTGTTCACCCTCGCCCGCGCCCAGTATTTCCTGCGCAGCTTCGCGTCGGGTGGGCAGATCTTCACCCAGGTGTCGGCGGCAACCGGCACGGATGGCGCCGATGTGCTCGTCAATGTCGAGGTGTTGGGGTTCGGTCCGTCGAACCAGGCCTTTGGCCTTGCCGGCATCCAGCAGAACCTCGTCTCCAACATGGACGGGTCCTACTTCGACGATGTGCTGTTCCAGAACAGCGCCACCGGCCAGGTCGCCTATGTCAACATGAATGCGGGAACGGCCGGCGCCTTCACCAGCCTTCTGTCGTCGCTGCCGGCCGGCTGGCGCCTCGTCAGCTCCGACGATTTCACCGGCGACGGCCGCGCCGATGCGCTCATCCAGGACAGCAATACCGGCGCGACCTACACGCTCGATGTCGCCTCGGGCGCCCCGGTCTGGGGGCTGGTCGCCGGCGCCATGGGCGCCAACTTCCGAGCAATCGCCTCGGGTGACGCGACGCGGGACGGCACCGCCGACGTGCTGGTGCGCGACAATACCACCGGCATCAACTATATTGCAGACATGGAGGCCGGCGGCACGTTCGGCAGCTGGATCCTCGGGACCAGTCTTGGCATCGGCTGGCGCACCGTCGGCCTCGGCGACTTCAACGGCGACGGCGCCTCCGACATTCTGGTGCAGGACATCGGCAGTGGCACGACCTATTACCGCGATGTCCTCAACAACCAGTGGGGAACGGTGTCGGGCCCGGCGGGCGCGCAATGGGTGGCCCGCGAGGCCGCCGACATCAACGGCGACGGCTATTGCGACGTCGTCTTCCGCAACACATCCACCTCGGACATCTGGTGGGTGAACATGCTCGGCGGCACCAATGCCGGCTTCAACGTCATCGCCAGCGGCCTGACGGGCTGGGATGTCCGCGGCTCCGCCGATGTCGACAATGACGGCTACCGCGACGTCATCATCCAGAACCTCGCCGACGGCACCACCTACTTCGCCGACATGAACAACGGCACCTTCGGCGGCTTCGGTACGGTCAGCGGCGCACTCGGCACCCAGTGGGTCGCCGTGGCGTGAGAAGCGCGGCATGAGCGGCTTACGGCAGTATTCCTCCATCGCACAGCCGCTTCTGTCATGTTGACTTAGCGTCACCTATGCGAGGTAATGAGGGAACGTGCTTGTGGTTCCGACAACCTCCTCCGGCCGCTCATGGCCGCTGCCGATAGGACACGCCGATGCCGATCACCTTCTGGAACCAGGAGCGCCTCGTCAACACAACGACGTTAGACGGTCAGACCCAACCCTCGATAGCGATCCTGCCGGATGGCGGGTCGGTGGTGGCCTGGACCGATCAGGGCCCCAATCCCGACGTTGTCCGCATCCAGCGCTTCGACGCCTTCGGGACCCCGGTCGGTAGCGAGACGACCATCGGCACGGCTTCCGGCAGCAGCGGCAGCCCTCAGATCGCCGTCCTGCCCGATGGGCGTTACGCCGTGGCCTGGATGTCGTCGGGCAGCAACATTTCGCTCCAGCGCTTCCAGGCGAACGGCGCGCTGGATGGGGGGCCGACGGTCGTCACCAGCAATGCCAATTCCGCCTTCGCCGTTCCGTTCGATTTCATCGGCCTTGCCAACAACACCTATGCCCTGGCCTATGGGTCGGAGACCGTGAGTGAACGTGACGTCGCGCTGCGCATCATCTCCGGAGCGGGGGGCGTCGGAGCCGAGATCGTGGTCGACGCGGCGGGCAGCGAGCAAAGCTCGCCGTATCTCTCCGCCACGGCGAGCAGCATCCTCGTGACCTGGTTTGATGGCTCTGCCAACAGTGGCGACGTCCAGGCGCGGAGCTTCACGCTGACCGGCGGCTCACCGACGACGGAAGTCACGGTCAACACCACGACGGCGGGAACGCAGGTCTACGTGCCGGTGGCGCTGCTCACCACTGAGAACCACGTCATGGTCTGGAGTGACGGTGCGGCGCTGCGGGGGCAAATCATGACGACCTCTGGCACCAGGGTCGGTTCGGAGTTCCTGGTGGCGCTCGATGCCGGAGGGAATTTTGACATTGTGAAAGTCGCGGCGACGCAGGAGGGCGGCTTCGTCGTGGTCTATCGCGCCGCGGGGGGGGCCCTCGTGGCGCAGGGGTTCAACAGGCTCGGCGGCCTCGAGGGTGCGACCCTCCGCATCGCCGACGAGGTCTCGGCTTTTCGTTTTCTGGACGTGTCGACGCTCCCGGATGGCCGGATCGCAGTGACCTGGAGCGGCACGGCCGCGGCCGATGGCTCCGGCACGGGCGTCTTCACGCGCATTCTCGACCCGCGCGACGGCGTCGTCTCCGGCAACGCCGCCGCCAATACGCTCTACGGCAACGATTTCCGCGGCGACCAGATCTCCGGCTTCGGCGGCAACGACACGATGTTCGGCCTCGGCGGCGATGACGTCATGTTCGGCGGCGACGGCGACGACACCATGGCGGGTGGCTCCGGCCACGACATGCTGTTCGGCGAGGTCGGCGGCGACATCATGACCGGCGGGGCCGGCAGTGACGGCCTCGACGGCGGCGCCGGCACCGATGTGGCGCTGTTCACCCTCGCCCGCGCCCAGTATTTCCTGCGCAGCTTCGCGTCGGGTGGGCAGATCTTCACCCAGGTGTCGGCGGCAACCGGCACGGATGGCGCCGATGTGCTCGTCAATGTCGAGGTGTTGGGGTTCGGTCCGTCGAACCAGGCCT
>JAIEPJ010000145.1 GCA_019749835.1 Phreatobacter sp.
CGCCGGGCGGCAGGCGGCGGGCGGCCAGCGCCGCGGCGGTCAGGGTCACGGTGGTGACCAGCACGGTCAGGCCGCGGGCCTGCAGCCGCGTGGCCAGGGGAACGATGGACAGGAGTTCGCCGACGCTGGCCCCGTGCAGCCAGATCACCCGGCCGGCCGGCCGGTCGACGGTGGCGAAGCCGCGGCGCTCCTGGACCCGCTCGGGGTCCTCCTTGCCGCGCTTCAGCCGCCGACGGGCAAGCAGCGCCGCGACCGGGGCCATCAGCGCGGTCGCCCCGACATAGGCGCGCAGCGTCAGGGGCGTGCGGAACGGGCGGTCACGCATGGGGCGGCCCAGCCACGGGCGCGGCGGGACGGCGTGCCATCACGGCAGCCTCGCGCGCCGCCACAAGGCCGGCGACGACTTCCTGCGACCAGAGTTCCGGCTGTGCACGGCCCTCGGCGATGGCATAGGCGCGTTCGGTCGCCGCATTGAGCGCCGCCTCGACCTGTTTCCGGTAGATCTCGAGGGTGGCGGCATCGGCCTGGGCCGGCACCCAGATCGGCGCGCCGGCGACCGCCGCACCGCGCGAGAAGGGCAGGTTGACGCTGGCCTTGTCCCAGGATTTCAGGTCGATGCGGCGGGCGGTGGCGACGGCGATCGGCAGGATGGGGCGGCCGCTCTGCTTGGCCAGCATGACGATGCCGAGGCCGGCCCGCTTGGCGACCTTCGGGACGTCGGCGGTCAGCGCCATGGTCTCGCCGTCGGCCAACGCCTCCAGCATCTTGAAATAGGCACTGACGCCGCCCTTGCGGGCGAATTCACCCCTGTGGTCGCCGGACCCGCGGATGGTGCGCACGCCCAGCTTCTCGGCGGCGATGGCGTTCATCTCGCCGTCGGCGGAGCGCGAGATCAGCACGGCGGCGCGGTATTCCGGCCGCTTCACGAAAGGTGAGAGGAAATGCTGGCCGTGCCACATGGCGAAGATGACCGGCAGGTTCTCGTCGGCATAGTCGTAGATGTTCGGCGGGTCGAGCTGGAACCGGCCGGTGCGCCATACGAGGCGCAGATAGCCGGCGAGCAGCGAGCCCGCTGCGGCGCGCACCCGTTCGGAACGCGCCAGACGCTTGAGGAAGGACACCTGGACCGCGACCGCCGGTCAGGCCGCGTCCGGATCGAGCAGGCGGTGCAGGTGAACGATGAAATAGCGCATATGCGCATTGTCCACAGTCTGCTGGGCCTTGCCCTTCCAGGCGGCGTGAGCGGAGGCATAGTTCGGATAGACGCCGACGATGTCGAGCTTGGAAAGGTCACGGAACTCGGTTCCGTCCAGCCGGGTCAGCTCGCCGCCGAACACCAGGTGCGGGAGTTGTTTGGGCTCGCCCGTCGCAGTCATGATGATAGTCTTCCCCTCAGGTCGTTCGGCCGCGGCGGCGATCGTCACCGGCAACCTGCCGGAGAAGTTCATGCAGCGGAGAACCGGCACAAACGAGCGGAAAATGCGTGGGAACAGGCCTGTTGTAGCAGGGCACGGTCCCGTCGAGGCCGGTCAGTGATGCCCCCGCTTCGTGCACCAAAAGATCGGCCGCCGCAAGGTCCCAGTCGTGGCTCTGGCCCCCGGCAAAGCCGGCATCGATCTCGCCGGCGGCGACCTTGGCGAAGCGCAGGGCGAGGGAGTGGATCTTCGGCAGGGCCGTGGCCCCGGCCTTTTCGGCCTTGATCGTCATGGGCTTGGGTCCTGCGACCACGGCGCCGTCGATGCCGGCGCGGCCCCGTGCGAGGAGGGGGCGACCAGAGACACTCGCGCCGTGGCCGCGGGCGGCAACGAAGGTGCGCCCGGCCACCGGCTCGGCCAGGGCAGCGGCCACCGGGCGGCCGTCGCGCACAACGGCGAGCGAGATGGTCCAGTCCGGCAGGCCGGCGGCGAAGGCGCGGGTGCCGTCGATGGGATCGACGATGAAGACCTCGCGCCGGCCGAGGCGGGCCGGATCGTCCACGGTCTCCTCCGACAGCCAGCCGAATTCGGGCCGGGCCTCGCCAAGCCGCCGCTTGAGAAAGCTGTCCACGGCGATGTCGGCCTCGGTCACCGGGGAGGCCCCGGCCTTGGTCCAGCTGCGCATGCCGCGCCGGGCATAGTCGAGCGCCATGGCGCCGGCCTCCTCGGCCAGCGCCGCCAGGAGGTCGCGCAGGACCAGATCGTCAGCGTCCGGCAACGGTGAGCCCCTCGACCAGGACGGTGGGGGCGTCAGTGCCGTGACGCAGGACGAGGTCGTCGGCCGGCGTGAGGTGGGCGAACATGTCGACGAGGTTGCCGGCGATGGTGATCTCGGCGACGGGGTAGGCGAGCTCGCCGTTCTCGATCCAGTAGCCCGAACAGCCGCGGGAATAGTCGCCCGTCACCATGTTGACGCCGCTGCCGATCATGTCGGTGACATAGAGCCCGTCCCTGACGGCGCCGATCAGTTCGGCCGGGCTGACCGTGCCGGCGGCCAGATAGAGGTTGGTCGGCCCGGGCGAGGGCGGCCCGCCGGTGCCGCGGCTGGCATGGCCGGTGGTGGCGAGGCCGAGTTCGGCGGCGGTGGCGCTGTCGAGCAGCCAGCTCGTGAGAATGCCATCCTCCACCAGGGTCAGCGGCCGGGCGGCGACGCCCTCGCCGTCGAAGGGCCGCGAGCGCAGGCCACGGGGGCGCAGCGGGTCGTCGATGATGCGGATGCCGGCCCGGAACAGCCGCTGGCCCAGCTTGTCGCGCAGGAAGGAGGTCTTGCGCGCCACGGACTGGCCGTTGGCGGCGGAGGCGAGATAGGAGGGGAAGCTCGCGGCGCTGCGCGGGTCGAAGATCACCGGCACCTTGCGGGTATCGACCTTGCGGGGGTTTAGGCGGCGCACGGCCCTTTCGCCGGCATTGCGGCCGATGGTCTCCGGGGCGTCGAGGTCGGCGCGGTGGCGCACGGCGCTGTAGTCGTAGTCGCGCTCCATGCCGGTGCCCTCGCCGGCGATGGCCGTCACCGAGAAGGAGGTGGAGGAGCCAAGCGTCGCGCCTTCGAAGCCGGTGGAGGTGACGAGGGCGAAGCCGCCGATGCCGGCGCCGGCGCTGGCACCGCCGGACTTGGAGACGCCGGTGACCGCCAGAGCGGCCGCCTCGGCGCGTCGGGCGAAGTCCTCGAGATCGGCCACCGCCGTCATCACCGGGTCGATCAGGTCGAGATCGGGCCAGGACCTGGCGAGGGCGGCGGGATCGGCGAGCCGGGCATAGGGGTCCTCGGGCGCCACCCGGGCGATGGCCACCGCCCGCTCGGCCAGCGCCGCGACATCCTCGCGCGGGTCGTTGGAGGAGACCGAGGCGCTGCGCCGGCCGACGAAGACGCGCAGGCCGATATCGTCCCCCTCGGAGCGTTCCGAACTCTCCACCTTGCCCTCGCGCAGCTGCACGCCGACGGAGACGCCGCGCACGGCCATGACGTCGGCGGCATCGGCCCCGGCCTTGAGGGCGGCGGCGACCAGGCGGCGGCCCTGGTCGAGCAAGTGGCCGGTATCGAGGAGTTCGGACATGAAGAGCCTTGGGAGCAGGAGCCCTTGGGGAACGCGCGGGCTCGTCTCCCTCGTGTAGGCATCGCGGGCGCCGGATTCAAGGCAGCGATGGCGGGCCGGGATGGGCCGTCAGGCTTCGTTCATCCTGTTCATCAAGCTCAGCGCAACCACGCGGGCCAAGCATTGGGAAAGCACATCCCCGAAGGCTTTCTCAATCATGCGCGAAGGTCAGCATTTGGCGTGGTCCGATTGAGGTCCGCTTAACCGTCAGCTTTAAGCGGTCGGACAAGAAATGCTGCCAGAGTTCTCCCAACGACGGGGCGAGAGCCGGTTCGAGCCGGCCGAAGACCCCAAGGGAGCATGCAGTGTTGCGTCAAACAGAACCCGGCGTCCTCGCCGCCGGGATCGGGGCCTCTTTGCGCCTCGATCCCGCCCAGCTGCCGACCCGCTATGCCGCACCCGACCGGGGCGCGGATAGCGGCCAGCGGTCCATCGACCTCCATGCCGACCGGGTGGTCATCCGCCGCATCTCCAGCGGCGCGCGGATGAAGCTGCAACTGCCGGTCTCGGCCTATCGCGGCGTCGCCGTGCGGGTGGGCGACGACGCTTCCCGGCAGGGCGACAATGTCGAGGTCGTCCTGGTCCATGCCGATCCCGCGCTCAGCGTGCCGCTGGTCTCCATGGCGGATGCCGACGACGTCGTCGCCGACTGGCAGCTCTGGGGCCAGGCGCTCTGCCTGCCGCTGCTGATCGAGGGTCACGACGGGGCGATGCGCGAGGCCTTCCCGCGCCTCGGCGCCGTCACGCTCGGCCGGCCGGGGCCCCGCCGCCGCCGCCGCTCGACCCTGAAGGACCGCCGTCCCGCCGCCCTGATGCGGCGCAAGGCCTGCAGCGGCCTCGCGGGCCAGCCGGTCCATCACGAGCGCGAGATCATCGCCCGCAACTGAACCGTCTCGCAGAACTGTGACCGCAACGACCCGCCCCGCCGGCGGCCCTGATGTTGCCACGCGGCGGTGCCAGGGCTATGGCCTTGGACTTGCTCCCGCAGGGATCGTTGAGGACACAGCCATGCTGTCGCGCAGACATTTCATCGAAGGCTCGGCCGCCCTCGGCCTCGTTGCCGGCTTCGCGCCCATGGCCCTGGCGCAGCGCCGTCCGCAGAGCGAGACGGTTGACGTCGCCCAGCTGATGCAGCCCGGCCCGCTCGGCGATGTCTGGCTCGGCCGGGCCGATGCGCCGGTGACCATCGTGGAATATGCCTCGCTGACCTGTGGCCATTGCGCCACCTTCCACGTCAACACCCTGCCCGAGCTGAAGAAGAAATATATCGAGACCGGCAAGGTGCGGCTGGTCTTCCGCGAATTCGCCCTGAACCAGCTCGACGCCGCCGTCTATATGCTGACGCGCTGCGCGCTCAATGCCGACGGCAAGGCCGGTGAGGGCGTCGATCCCACCCGCTACTTCGCCCTGGTCGAGGTGTTCTTCCAGCAGCAGCGGACCTGGGCCTTCGGCGGCAACCCTCTGGAGGCGGTCACCGCCATCACCCGCCAGGCCGGCATCACCCAGGCGCAGTTCGAGGCCTGTCTCAACAACCAGGCGATCCTCGACGCGCTCAACGCCACGCGCGAGCGCGCCGCTTCCGCCTTCGGGGTGGAATCGACCCCGACCTTCTTCATCAATGGTCGGCGCATGCTCGGCGCCCAGCCGATGGCCGAGTTCGAGAAGATCATCGATCCGCTGCTGCGGGCCTGATCCCGCGCGCGTTTCGACTTCAGGAAGCCGCCGGGTCCGCCCGGCGGCTTTTTCGTGGGCGCCTGGTGGTTCTGAATGCCCCACCCGCAACCTCCCGGTCCCCAAAACGAAAAACCGCCGGGAGCGACCCGGCGGTTTTCATGAATGGAGCGGGCGGAAGCCCGGATCTCAGTTCAGCTTCGCCTTGATCTCGGCGATGCCGGAGGTCATCAGCTTGGCGCCAGCCGCGCCGCGGGCCATGTCGGCAAGGACCGACCCGGCGGCGGCAGTGGCGACGTCGGCGGCGGCGGCGCGCACGTCGGCGATGGCCTGGGCCTCGGCCTGGGCGATCTTGGTCTCCGCCATCGCCGTTCGGCGGGTGACGAATTCCTCGATCTTGGCCTTGCCCTCGGCGGCGAGCCGCTCGGCATCGGCCTTGGCGGCCGCGACGATGTCACGGGCCTCCTGCTCGGCGCTCTGCTGGCGGCGGCGATAGTCGGCAACGATCGATTCGGCCTCCTCGCGCAGGCGCTTGGCCTCGGCAAGTTCGGCGGCAATGCGGTTCGAGCGCGCGTCGAGGGCGTTCAGGATCTTGGTATGGGCCCCCATCTTCCAGCAGATGGCGAAGAAGATGATGAGGCCGATCCAGTTCGGCAGATAATCCGACATCGGCCCCTCCTCAGCGCTTCAGCACGGCGTCGACCGCCGCTTCGAGGCGGGCCGCGTCGGCGCCCGTTCCCGCCAGCCGCTCGACGATGGCCTCGGCGGTCTCGACGGCGATGGAGCGGACATTGCCCATGGCGGCGGCGCGGGCGCTGCCGATCTGGGCCTCCGCCGCAGCAAGGTCGGCGGCGAGCTTGGCTTCCAGGGCCTTGCGCTCGGCATCGGCCTCGGCGGTGATCTTCGCCCGGGTTTCGGCGGCGATCGCCTGCGAGCTGGCGCGCGCTTCCGCCAGCGCCTTCTCATAGGACAGGGTCGCCGCGTCGGCCTCGGCCTTCATCGCCTGTGCCGCGGCGAGATCGCCGGAGATGCGGGTCGCCCGATCTTCCAGGATGCCGCCGATGCGCGGCGCGATGAAGCGCGCCATCACGAAATAGAGCAGGCCAAAGGCAATCGCCAGCCAGAGCAGCTGCGATCCATAGGTTTCCACGCGGAAGGCCGGGAAACCGCCTTTGGAGGGGACCTGGGTCCCTTGAGTGGTGTTCGTCGCCATTGCGGGACCCTATCGGCGCGCTCCGGCCGGGAGGCCGTCACGCGGAAACGAGAGCCGGCCGGAGCCGGGCGGGAACGCCGGATCGATCGCGGCCGGGGACCTTCAGTGGGCCCCGGCGCGAGCGAGACGCTGCCCGCGGATCAGACCACGAAGAGCAGGACGAGGGCGACGACCAGCGCGAAGATGCCGAGGCCTTCCGCGAGCGCCGCGCCGACGATGGCGTTGGTGAACTGGCCGGCCGCGGCCGACGGGTTGCGCAGGGCGCCGGCAACGAAATTGCCGAAGATGTTGCCCACGCCCATGGCCGCGAGGCCCATGCCGAGGCAAGCGAGACCAGCGCCGAGATACTTGGCTGCAACCGGATCCATTTTGAACTCCTGTCAGGTGTTGGGAGCGAAGGGAAGGATGGGGAGGCCTGCCGTCACCGGATCAGTGATGGCCAGGATGGAGGGCGTCGTTGAGATAGATGCAGGTCAGGATGGTGAAGACATAGGCCTGCAGGACAGCGACGAGGAATTCGAGCGCGGTAAGCGCGGTGATCATGAAGATGGGCAGGGCGGCGCCGATGAAGCCGAGGGCGCCGGCACCGGCCATGGCGGTCACGAAACCGGCGAAGACCTTCAGCGCGATATGGCCGGCGGTCATGTTGCCGAACAGACGCAGCGACAGCGAGATCGGGCGGGAGATGAAGGAGATCACCTCGATGACGACAATCAGCGGCAGGATGACCTTGGGCAGGCCCGACGGCGCGAAGAGCGCGAACCAGTGGGTGCCGTGCTTCCAGATGCCGTAGATGATGACAGTCGAGATCACCAGCATCGCCAAGGCGGCGGTGACGATGATGTGGCTGGTCACGGTGAAGGCGCCGGGGAACATGCCCACCAGGTTGGCCAGCAGCACGAACATGAAGAGCGAGAACACCAGCGGGAAGAATTTCATGCCGTCGGTGCCGGCCGTCTGCCGGACCGTCCCGGCGACGAATTCATAGGTCAGCTCGGCGAGCGACTGCATCCGCGTCGGCACCAGGCGGCGGCCGGAGGTCGTCAGCAGCAGGAAGGCTGCCGTCAGGCCGACGATGATGAACATGTGGAGCGCGGAATTGGTGAAAGAGAAATCACCGGTGCCAATCGTGATCGGAACGATGGGGACGAGCTCGAACTGTTTGATCGGATCGGCCATCGCCGGTCTGCTCCCGCATGCGGTCTAGTCGATGGTCGGAACGGCCTCTCAGCCTTCCCGATTGGCCCGCTGAGCCGATTTGACGAGATTGTAGATCCCCGTCGCGAAGCCCAGCAGAAGAAACACGATGAGACCCCAGGGCCGCGTTCCGGCGAACCGGTCCACGAGCCAGCCGATCAGGGCCCCGGCCAGGACGCCGGAGACGAAATCGGCCGAGAAGCGGAAGAGCTTCACCAGCCCGGACGGCGCCTGGGCCGCCCGGCCGTCCGGCGCTGCTCCCGTGGATCGCTCGCGCTCGATGGCTTCGAGCCTGGATTCAAGGGCGCGCCGCCGCGCGTCGAGGTCGGATTCCGGGAGGGACGTTCCCGGCGTCTTGCCGTCGTGATGGTCACCTGACGCCATGGCCAGCCTCCTCGGCCGGCTCGTCGTCAGGGCCTCACGACAATAAGGTCGCCGGACTGCCAACCCCCTGAAAGCCGGGCACACCTATAGTGATGCCACGAAAACGTGTCAAGGACGCGTGGCAACAATATAAGCCATTGAATTATTTATGTTTTATCGTTGTTTGGCGGATTCACTCACCTGCTCTGCGACATAGCGCGCGCAGTGCAGCATCTATCGGGCAATGCTAGAGTTTCGCCGCGATGCGCGACGGGGCGCGGGCGGAGACGACGAAGCCGGGGCACGGCGCGTCGCCCGCCCGGCGGGGCCTCGGGCGCCGCGTCCGCGAGGAGGAGAGGGCCATGGACACCGCCGCACCTGCCGCAACCTGCGTCGGCGCCGCGCCGGCCCATCCGCTCGATCCGCTGTCGGGCCCGGAGATTGCTGCGGTCCGGGCCATTCTGATGGCGGACAGGGCGCTGCCCGCCAGCACCCGTTTTGCCACGCTGCAGCTCGACGAGCCGCCGAAGGCCGAGATCGCCGCCTGGAGCCCCGGCCGGCCGATCCGTCGGCGGGCTTTCGCCGTCACCATCGACAGCGTCACCGGCGCCGTCCACGAGGCGCTGGTCGATCTCGATGCCGGGGCGGTGCTCAGCTTCGTCACCCGCGACACCAGGGCCGCCCCCTATGGCCAGCCGCCGGTGATCATCGAGGAGTTCTTCA
>JAIEPJ010000038.1 GCA_019749835.1 Phreatobacter sp.
ACACGGTCACGGTCAGCACCCGCGGCAAGATCCAGTCCCTGCTCAACGAGGTGACGGCGCAGGGCGTGGTGTCGCGGGAATCCCGCCGGCCGGCCGTCGGCTCCGGGCTCCGGGCCCTGATCCGTGACCGATCCTGACGTACCGAGCACCGGGCGCTAGGATCACCCATGATCGTCCGCCAGCTTCCCGAAGGTGTCGTCAACCGCATCGCCGCCGGCGAGGTGATCGAGCGTCCCGCCGCAGCGGTGAAGGAACTGGTCGAGAATGCCCTTGATGCCGGCGCCTCCCGTATCGACGTGCTGATCGAGGCCGGCGGCCGCCGGCTCATTCGCGTCGCTGACGACGGCACCGGCATGAGCCGCGACGACCTCGCCCTCTGCGTCGAGCGACACGCGACCTCGAAGCTCGATGACGAGGACCTCCTCGATATCCGCACCCTCGGCTTCCGCGGCGAGGCGCTGCCCTCGATCGGCGCCGTCTCCCGTCTCACCCTCACCACCCGCCATGCCGCCGAGGCCCATGCCTGGTCGCTGACCGTCGATGCCGGCCGCAAGGGCGAATGCCGCCCTGCGGCGCTCGCCGCCGGCACGCGGGTGGAGATCGCCGACCTCTTCGCCGCGACGCCGGCCCGGCTGAAATTCCTCAAGAGCGACCGCGCCGAAGCCGCTGCCGTTGCCGAGGTGATCAAGCGCCTGGCGCTGGCCCATCCGACGGTCGCCTTCTCGCTCGCCGATGCGGACGGGCCGACCCGCCACTTTCCCGCCCAGGCCTTTGGCGAGGCCGGACTCCTCGCCCGCATCGCCGACGTCGCGGGCCGCGACTTCGCCGACAACGCCCTGCCGATCGACGTCTGGCGCGACGCGGTGCGCCTGTTCGGCTTCGCCGGCCTGCCGACCTTCGGCAAGGCCACGGCGGCAAGCCAGTTCCTGTTCGTGAACGGCCGGCCGATCCGCGACCGGCTGGTGCTCGGCGCGCTGCGCGGTGCCTATGCCGACACCATGCCGCGCGACCGTCACCCGGCCGTCGCGCTCTTCCTCGAACTCGACCCCCATGAGGTCGACGTCAATGTCCACCCCGCCAAGACCGAGGTCCGGTTCCGTGATGCCGCCCTTGTCCGCGGCCTTATCGTGGCGGCGGTCCGCGAGGCGATCGCCGCAGCTTCGCCGGCGACCGCGACGACCATCGGCGCGGCCACCCTCGCCGCCTTCCGCCCGGCGGCTCCGTCAGTGCCGGCCCGCGGCTGGGACTGGCGCGCCTCGCCGTCCCGCCCCCTCCCGTCCCCTGCGCCTCAGGGCTTCGGCGAGACGGCCCAGGCCGGCTTCGCTCTCGACCTCGCGCCATCGGCCGATGCGCGGGCGGGTGAGGGCGCGCCCGCGGACGATGATCTCGACCGGCCGCTGGGCGCGGCGCGGGCCCAGGTCCACGGCACCTATATCCTGTCGCAGACCCGCGACGGCCTCGTAATCGTCGACCAGCACGCCGCCCATGAGCGCCTCGTCTACGAGCGGCTGAAGCGGCAGATGGCCGAGACCGGTATCGCCCGCCAGGCGCTGCTGATCCCCGTCGTGGTCGAACTCGACCCGGCCGACGCCGCCCGCCTGCTCGACCGCGCCGCCGATCTCGCCGCCTTCGGCCTCGTCGTCGAGGACTTCGGGCCGGGTGCCGTCGTCGTGCGCGAGACCCCGGCCATACTCGGCGAGGTCGATGCCGAGGCCCTGACCCGCGACATCGCCGAGCATCTCGCCGAATGGGACAGCACGGGTCCGCTGGAGCAGCGCCTCATGGCGGTCGCCGCTTCCATGGCCTGTCACGGCTCCGTCCGGGCCGGGCGGCTGCTGCGGCCCGCCGAGATGAACGCGCTGCTGCGCGAGATGGAGGCGACGCCGGGCTCGGCCCAGTGCAACCACGGGCGGCCGACATCGGTGACCCTGTCGCTCGCTGACGTGGAACGGCTTTTCGGGCGGCGCTGAGGTCAAAGGCCCTCGCCGATGGCGAGTTCGGCGGGGATCGCCTCCAGGGCCAGGGTCACCCGGCGCTTGACCTCGTCCTTGACCGGTTCGCAGGCTGCCATGATCTCCCCCGCGCGCAGGAAATCCAGCACGCGGAACGCATCGACCGGCGGGCGCAGGTGGATGGTCGGGCGGTGTTCGGCCAGCCGGATCGCACTGAGGACCTGCATCATCAGCGTCACGGAGCCGAACATGGCGTCCCAGGGCTCGGGGATGACGTCGTCGATCTGGCGTTCCGTGCCCGATTCGCTGAGCACGTCGACGGCGAGCGCCACCGCCGCCGTCACCCTGTCCACCGGCACCGGGTTGATGGTACCGCCGTCGATCAGCACGTGGCCGCGGTGGCGGACGGGCCGGATGGCGCCGGGAATGGCCATCGAGGCGGCGACGGCCGGCACCAGCGGCCCGTCGGCGAAACCGACATCGACACGGGCATAATAGTCGGTCGCTACCACCGTGAGCGGCGTGACGAGGCTCTCGAAAGTCTCTGGCACCGCCGGCGGGAGGAAGGCGGCGAGCAGCTTTTCCGCGTCGACCAGCACCGGGTTGGTCAGGCCGCCGCGCAGCATGTCGGAAAAGCGCCCGACCCGTGCCGCGAACAGCGCCCGCAGCACGTCGGGCTTCATGCGCAGCACGCCGAGGGCATGGTCGCGCATCTCGGCGCCGCTCATCCCGGCGCAGTAGCAGGCGCCGACGATGGCGCCGATGGAGGTGCCGGCGACCTGGCGCGGGCGAATGCCGAGTTCGTCCAGCGCCTCGATCACCACGATATGGGCGAGGCCCTTGGCACCGCCGCCGCCGAGGACCAGGGCGAAGTCGTGGGACGGCGGCAGACGCGGCGCGCGAACAGGTGGGCTCATGACACCAAGTCTAGCCGAGCCGGCCGCATGGCGGGAGCCCGCTGGCCGACTTGCCCTCGCCGTCCCGCCGGGCTTTCATCGCGGGACCCCCAGGCGGATGAATCATGATCGACCTGTCCAGCGCCATCGCCACCTCCTTCGCCCCTGGCCAGGCGCCCGCCGATGCCCTCGCGGTCAATGCGGCCATCGTCAAGCGGCTGGAAAACTGGGACAACTGGGCCTTCGCCCCCGCCATCATCAGGCAGATGCGGCGCGAGGGGCGCGGCGCTTTTCCCGCACCGGTTCCCTCGCCGCGGGCACGGACCATCACCATGGAGGGGCCGCATGGCCCCATCGCGCTCCGGATCATCGCGCCCGAGAGCCCGAAGGGCGTCTATCTGCACATCCACGGCGGCGGCTGGGTCCTGGGCAGCGTCGACCAGCAGGACCAGTGGCTTGAGCGCTTCGCCGACCGGGCCGGCATGGCCTGCGTCTCCGTCGATTATCGCCTCGCGCCCGAACATCCCTACCCCCAGGGGCCGGACGACTGCGAGGCCGCCGCCCTGTGGATCGCCCGCGAGGCCAGGGCGCTGTTCGGCACCGACCGCCTGATCATCGGCGGCGAGAGCGCCGGCGCCCATCTGGCCGCCGTGACGCTGCTGCGGCTGCGCGACCGGCATGGCATCATGCCGTTCCGCGCCGCCAATCTGCATGCCGGCTGCTACGATCTCGCCCTGACCCCCTCGGTGCGGCGCTGGGGGAGCGAGAAGCTCGTGCTCAACACCCGCGACATCGAGATGTTCGTCCGCCATTTCCTGGTCCAGGGCGGCGACGTGCGCGACCCCGACATCTCGCCGCTCCATGCCGACCTCCGGGGCATGCCGCCGGCCCTCTTCACCGTCGGGTCCCTTGATCCCCTGGTCGACGACACGCTGTTCATGGCGCCGCGCTGGGCGGCGGCCGGCAATGGCGCCTCGCTCGACGTTTATGCCGGCGGCTGCCATGTCTTCATCGGCTTTCCCGGGTCCAATACCGACCGCTGCCTGACGCAGATCGAGACCTTCATGGCGGCCGCCTGCGCGGACTGAACCGAAGCCGCTCTATTCCGCGGCGATCTTGCGCACGCGCCACTGCGCGAGCAGCGCCCGGAGCGCCGCTGGCCTCACCGGTTTGTTCAGGAGATGCACTGACTTCGCCTGCGCCCGGTCGCGCACCTCCTGGCTGCGGTCCGCGGTGATCAGGATGGCGGGCAGCGAGGCTCCGAAGCGCCAGCGCAACTGGGTGACGACGTCGAGGCCATTGCCGTGGTCAAGATGATAATCGACGATGACCACGTCGGGCGGCGTCTGGCTGGCATTGAGCACGTCGTGGGTCGCCGCCCAGCCGTCCGCCAGCAGCGTGCGGCAGCCCCACCCGGACAGCAGCGCATCCATCCCCTCGAGGATCTTCGGCTCGTTGTCGATGGCGAGGATCGTCAGGCCGTCGAGCGGCGCTGCCGGCAGGGGCGGCGGAGCAGGCCCCGGCGTGACGGCAGGCAGGGCGGGCGCGATCGGCACCACCACGGCGAAGGTCGAGCCGCGGCCGACCTTCGACTTCACCGACAGCTTGTGTTCGAGCACGCGGGCGATGCGTTCGACGATGGACAGGCCGAGCCCGAGGCCGCGGGCGACCTTGGCGCCCTGTTCGAGGCGCTGGAACTCCTGGAAGATGATCCGTTGCTTGGCCTGGGGGATGCCGGGCCCGCTGTCATGGACCTCCAGCGACAGTTTCTTGCCGCGGCGGCGGCAGCCGATGAGGACACCGCCCTTGGCGGTGTACTTGATCGCGTTGGAGATGAGGTTCTGGAGCAGCCGGCGCAGCAGCCGCCGGTCGGAATGGATGGCGAGTGCCGTCGGCACGAAGGTGAGGCTCAGCCCCTTCTGCTCGGCGATCGGTGCGAATTCGACGGCAAGCTGCCGGAACAGCTCGTCGATGCGGAAGCTGCCGAACTCCGGCTTCATCGCGCCCGCATCAAGGCGCGAGATGTCGAGCAGGGCCGCCAGGATCTCCTCCACCGCCTCGAGCGAGGCGTCGACATTGTCCACCAGCCGGCGCTCGTCGCCGTCGGTGCCGCGCTCGACCAGGCTGGTCGTGTAGAGGCGGGCAGCGTTCAGCGGTTGCAGGATGTCGTGGCTGGCGGCCGCCAGGAAACGCGTCTTCGAGAGGTTGGCCTCATCGGCCTCCTGCTTGGCCTTGGCCAGTTCGGCGTTGAGCCGCGTCAGTTCCTCCGTGCGCTCGCGCACCCGGCGTTCCAGTGTCTCGTTGGCCCGCTCCAGTTCCTCCGCCGCGGCGACCGAGGCGGTGACGTCGGTATAGGTGGTGACGATGCCGCCGTCCGGCAGGCGGGCGGCGCGCACCTCGATGAAAAGCCCGAGCATGGCCAGGCGTTCGATCTGCGGCTCGTCGGCGCGCAGCAGGCGGTCGGCGCGTTCGGCGACGAGGGCGTCGACATCGCCCGGCCCGAATTCGCCGCGGACCGCCAGCGCCTTGAGGATCCGGTCGAAGCCGACGCCGATATGCAGCGTTTCGGCGGGCAGGGCGAGGACCTCGGCGAAGGGCCGATTCCACACCATGAGGTTCCCGTCGGCATCGAAGACGCTGACGCCCTGGCGGGCATGTTCGAGGGCCGTCTGCAGCGCCTCGCGGTTGTACTGCATTGCCGCATTGGCATCGTCGAGCAACTTCAGCGCGTCGGTGGTCGACACCGAGCGCTTCTTCAGGAGCAGCGACAGCACCAGCCGCGACGAGGCCGTGCCGATGGCCGAGGCGAGCAGGCGTTCCGAATAGCGCAGCAGGTCGATGTCGGCCTCGGCCCCACTCTCCAGCGGAATGCCCTGTTCCATGGCATAGCTCTCGAAGGCCGCGTGGGTCCGCTCGGCACCGAGATAACGGGCCACCGTCGAGCGCACGTCCTCCACCGTCACCACGCTGCGCCAGAGCCGGAAGCTCGGCGCATAGTCCGACGGCGGCGAGGGCAGGAAGACCTTGGACTGCATGACCTCGATGGCCGAGGCGCGGCGCAGGAGCGAAACCCCGACCAGCAGCACGACGTTGAGCAGCAGAGACCAGAAGACCCCGTGGGCGAGCGGCGGCAGGTCGACCATGCCGAACAGGTTCTGTGGCCGCAGCCACTCGATGCCGAACGGCCCGGTGCCGACCAGGCTGGAAGGCAGGGCCCCCGTCGTCGCCAGCATGGGAACGAGAAGCGTGTAGGCCCAGACCGCGAGCCCTGCGGCCATCCCCGCCACCGCGCCGCCGGCATTGGCACGCCGCCAGAATAGCCCGCCGAAGAAGGCCGGCGCCAGCTGCGTCACCGCGGCGAAGGACAGGAGGCCGATCGAGGCCAGCTGCGCCTCGCCGGCCACGCGGTAATAGAGATAGGCCCCGATCATCACTGCCAGGATGATGGTGCGGCGGATCATCAGGATGGTCGGCCCGAGATCGGTCCGGTCGTCGGCCGGGCCTTCTCTCGCCAGCAGCCGGCCCCGCAGCGTCAGCAGCGAGGGGATGACCACGTCGTTGGAGATCATGATCGACAGGGCGACACTGGCGACGATGACCATGGCGGTAGCGGCGGACAGACCGCCGATGAAGGCCGCCAGGGTCAGGATCTCGTTGCCGCGCGACATGGGCAGCGCCACCACCGTCATGTCGCTGTCCATCGAGCCCGGCGGAAAGACGAGGAGCCCGGCGACGGCGATGGGGATGACGAAGAGGTTGATCAGCACGAGATAGAGCGGAAAGAGCCAGGAGGCCCGCCGGATCTCGGCTTCCGAATGGTTCTCCACCACGCCGACATGGAACATGCGCGGCAGCAGGATGGCGCAGCAGAAGGACAGGGCGCTCATGGCGAGGAAGGTGGAGGGATCCGGCCAGCGCAGCACCGAGCCGACAATGTCCGGTCGCGCCATGGCCTGGCCGAAGAGGTCGGCGAACCCGCCGAACATAAAATAGGTCACGTAGAAGCCGATGGCGAGAAAGCAGACGAGCTTGACGATCGATTCGGCCGCCACCGCCAGGATCAGCCCGTCCTGGTGCTCTGTGGCATCGGCATGCCGGGTGCCGAAGAGCATGGCGAATACCGCCATGGAGACGGCCACGACCAGGGCGAGATCGCCGAAGAACGGCAGTTCCTGCGTCACGTTGACGATCTCGTCAGGCCGGATTGTCGTCATGAGGGACGCGGACACCGCCTTGAGCTGCAGCGCCACATAGGGGATCGTGCCGAAGGTGACGATGAGGCAGACCATGCCGGCCACCGCCTGGCTCTTGCCGTAGCGGGCGCCGATGAAGTCGGCGATGGAGGTGATGTTCTGCGCCTTGGCGATCCGCACGACCCGGCGGACCAGCGGCCAGAACAGCCCGAAAAGCAGCATCGGCCCGATATAGATGGCGAGGAAGTCGAAGCCCGAGCGCGAGGCGAGGCCGACCGATCCGAAGAACGTCCAGGAGGTGCAGTAGACCGCGAGCGATAGGGGATAGATCCACGTCTGGCTCTGCCGGATCGCCTTCTCCTGGGCCCGGCGCCGGTCGCCCCAATAGGCAACGACGAAGAGCGCGCCGAGATAGGCGAAGGCGGTCAGGATGATGACCAGGCCCATGCTCATGGCGGCCGTGTCACGAAAACATTGTCATGGGAGCACAGTCATGGCGGTGCTGAGGGGCCCGGTGGCGGGAGGAGACTTGATCATGCGGGCCGGGGCCTGTCCACGGGCCTATGGCATTCCGTAACGGAAAGAGATTGCTTTCCCCGCGAGCCTGTCCAATCCTCCTGTGGCGATTCCATCGCAGGCACGACGGAGAGGGGCGCGCATCATGCTCAAGGAATTCAAGGAATTTGCCCTCAAGGGTAATGTCGTCGATCTCGCCGTCGGCGTGATCATCGGGGCAGCCTTCGGCCGCATCGTCGAATCCATCGTCGGCGATCTGTTCATGCCGATCCTCGGCGCCATCGGCGGATTCGACTTCACCAACTATTTCCTGGCGCTGAGCAAGTCGGTCACCGCCACCAACCTCGCCGATGCCCAGAAGCAGGGCGCGGTCATCGCCTATGGCCGCTTCATCACCATCGCCATCAATTTCATGATCATCGCCGCAGTCATGTTCATGGTGGTCAAGGGCATGAATCGTCTGAAGCGGCAGGAAGAGGCAGCACCGGCCAAGCCGGCCGAACCGCCGGCCGACGTCATGCTGCTCACCGAGATCCGCGATCTCTTGAAGAAGTAGCGGCGGACCTCAGGCGGGACGCAGGAACAGGAGCTGCGTCTCGCCGGCCTCGCGCCGTTCTTCCAGCGCATAGCCTTCGGGAAGGACGACGGCGATGTCCGCCGCCTCCTCCAGCACCACGAGCGCACCGGCGGCGAGCCAGCCACCCGCGCGCGCACTCGCCAGCGCGCGCTCGCCGAGGCCCTTGCGATAGGGCGGATCGCAGAAGACCAGGTTGAAGGGCTCGAAGGGCGCCAGCGCACCGAGACGGGTGGCATCGCGCTTCAGGAGCCCGGTCACGCCGGCCAGCCCCATCGCGTCGACATTGCCGCGGATCAGCCCGCGCGCCTCGGCGCTCTGGTCGACGAAGGCGGCATAGGCCGCACCCCGCGACAGCGCCTCGAGGCCGAGGGCCCCCGTGCCGGCGAAGAGGTCGATGACCCGTGCGCCGTCGCACGGATCGCCGTAGCCGTGGGCGAGAACGTTGAACAGGCTCTCGCGCAACCGGTCCGAAGTCGGGCGGATCGCGTCCGACTTCGGTCCGAGCAGGCTGCGCCCGCGAAACTTGCCGCCGACGATACGCAAGGCTCAGCGGTCCCGCTTGCCCCCGAAGGGCTTGCCGCCCGGCTTGCCGCCGAAGGGCTTGCCACCCGGCTTGCCGCCGAAGGACTTGCCGCC
>JAIEPJ010000146.1 GCA_019749835.1 Phreatobacter sp.
GGCGGCGAGAGCCCCGCGCGTCATGCGGCCGCCCCGGCGCGCGCCAGGGCCAGCGCCTCGGCAACGGCGGCGGCCGGTCCGGCGGGATGGTCCCAGACAGGTCCGGCAAGGGCGACGAAATCGGCGCGGACCCGGGCCAATGCCTCGACGCCGGCAAGATCGGGGGCAAAGCCGACGACGGACACCTGGAAGACCTCGGCCCACCAGGCGACCCGCTCGACCACGGCATGGAATGGCGGCAGGACGCCGTCCTTCTCGGCATAACGCGAGGATTGCGGTTCGCCGAACATCACGTAATCGGCGCCGGCCTCGCCCGCCGCCATGGCGTCATCCTTCGACTTGAGGCCGCCGACACCGACCATGCGCTGCGGGGAAAGCCTCGTGACCGCCTCGGCGACGGCCTCGGCCTGGTAAAGGAGGTGGATGCCATCGGCGCCACCGCGCGTCACCGCTTCGGCCGGCGCCTCGGCCATGAAGGCGGCGCCGCCCTTCTGGGCGACGGGCGCGAGGATCTTGATGCGGTTCACCAGCGTGCGCTCGTCGCAGGCGGTGAAGCGGCCGATCACCGCCGCGACCGGCCCGGCCGCGAGGGCCTGGGCCAGCACGGACGCGAAGTCCTCCGGATCGTCCAGCACTGGCGTCACCAGAACGAGCTGGGTCTCGACGGGGTCGGGAGTTCTGCTGTCGCGCATCGAGCGGCACCCTAGCGGGGAAAGCGGCGAAAAAACGGAAGAATGGTTGCAAACCGACGCGGGATCGACATCGTTTGGAAATATCGAGGCGCGAGCCTTGCTTCCATGCGGCCATCGCGTCAGGAAATCAACCGACGCGGCGGGACGCCAGCCCGCCTATCCTCCGCCGCCGCCACGTCAGGATCACCATGATGCGCTCTTCCTCGCCCCTCCGGCTTTCGGCCATCTTCCTGCTCGCGATGGGATCGACCGCCCTCGCGGGCCCGGCCGACGACCTGTCGCATGCGGCGCTCGCGGCGTTTCCGTCGTTGCAGATGGGCGGCGGTGCCGTGGGCGAGGCGCGCGACGAGGGCGGCAACGCCGTGCTCACCAACGTCACCTTCTCCTCGACCGGCGCGACGCCGGTCGGCGTGCGGATCGGCCGCGCCACGATCACCGGCGCGGCAGGCGCCGATGGGGCCCTCGCCAATGCCCGCATCCTGATCGAGGATGTCGAGGGCACCGGCGCCGACGGCCAGGGCTACAGGCTGGCGCGGGTGGAACTGCAGGGCACCCAGGGATCGCTCGCCGCCATCATGGGCAGCCTGGCGACGCTCTCGCCGCTGCTGCAGCCGGTCAATGAGGCGACCGCCACCGGCTATTCGGCACAAACCATCGGCGCGCGCGGGCTGGTCCTCTCCCAGAGGCTGCAGGGCCGCTCGCAGACGGCGCGCTATGGCGATATCGCGATCAACGGCTACCAGCGCGGCCGGATCGCAGAAATGGTCGTCAGCGGCACACAGATCGCACCCGACGACGGCCAGCCGGGTCCCGGCGCCACCGCCGGACGCATCCGGCTGACGGGCCTCGATTCCGTCGCCTCGGTTCGCGCGTCCGGTCCCGTTGGCACCTGGATGGAGAGCGGGACGGTCGAGCAGATCACCATCGCCTCGCCCCGGCCCGGTGCACCGGCCTTCACCATCGCCGCCATCACCATGAGCAAGGTCTCCGTCCGTCCCGGCGAACAGTCGATCGCCGCGCTCGCCCAGAGCATGCAGGCCCTCGGCCGCACCCAGGATGAGGACTCGCGCCGTCGCGAGGTGGGCCTGCTGGTGGAGTTCATGGAACGCTTCGACATGGAGCGGTTCGAGATCTCCGGCGTCGCCGGCGATACGCCGGAGGGCCTGCCGTTCCGGATGGGAAGCTTCAGCCTGTCGGGCCTCGCCCAGGGCAGGCTCGCCTCAATCTCGGTTTCCGGTGTCGCCGTGTCCGCCCGTGACGGCCATGACACGACGATCGGCAGGTTCACGGTCGAGGGCATCGACGGCTCCGGGCTTCTCGCCCTCGGCAAGGATTTCGCCGCAAGCAGGTTCAGCCAGGGGCAGAGCGTGCCGCCGGCGGCCTATCCCCATGTCGCCCGCATCCTCTTCGAAGACATCGACGTCAAGCAGCGCGCCAACGGCCAGCAACTTGCCAAGCTCGGCCGCTTCGAGATCGAGGGCGGCCCGCGCATTGGCTTGATGCCTTCGCGCCTGCGGGCGAAGCTGGCCGGCTTCGTCGCCCCGCTCACCAATGCCCGGCAGCGGGCACAGTTCGCCCCGCTAGGCCTGACCGAGAGCATCAGCCTGGGCGCGGAACTCGAGATCGAATATGTCGAGGCTGCGAAGGAATTGCGGATGCGCACCTTCAACGTCGAGGTCGATGACGTCGGATCGCTGAATCTGGTGATGACGGTCGGCGGCCTCGATCGTGCCCAGATCGAGGCGCTGCCCGGAAGCGCCGCCGTTCTCGGGCTGTCGGCGAAGGCCGGGGGGATCACGCTCACCTATACCGAAGACGGCGGCGTCGCCAGTTTCATCAGCCATCTCGCCGCCCAGACCGGCATGAGCGAGGACGACCTGAGGGAGCAGATCAAGGGTCAGGCCGGTGCTGTCGTCGGTCAGTTCATCCAGGACCGTGCCGTCGCCGAGCAGATCGTCGAGGCCTTCGGCGAGTTCCTCGACGATCCGACCTCGCTGGCGGTGACGCTGACGCCGAAGGGCGACATCCCCCTCGCCGCCCTCGCCGTGGCGCTGCGCGGCTCGCCCTTCGCCGCCATGCCCATGTTCAACATCACGGTGAAGGCGAACGAGTGATGGGGGCCTTCGCGCGGGGATAGGCGAAAATCTCGCGTCCCGTCGTTCCCGGGCTTGTCCCGGGCATGACGCGAAATGACGCCGGTCTCGGGAGCGCGCCAGGGGCTCACACCAAACGAAAACGGGGAGGCTCGCGCCTCCCCGTTCGGCATTCCGACAGCAATGTTGGTCAGGCGATCTTCGGGTTGAGCTCGCCCTTGGCATAGCGCTTCGCCATGTCGGCGAGAGTCGCGACGCGCTTGATCTTCGAGGCCTGGCCGGCGGTGTTGAACTCCTGCAGGCGCTGCTTGCAGAGGGCGGTCATCGCCTCCATGGCCGGCTTCAGGTACTTGCGCGGGTCGAACTCGCCGGGGTGCTCAGAGAGCACCTTGCGGATCTGGCCGGTCATGGCCATGCGGTTGTCGGTGTCGATGTTGATCTTGCGCACGCCGTGCTTGATGCCGCGCTGGATTTCCTCCACCGGCACGCCCCAGGTCGGCTTCATCTGGCCGCCATACCGGTTGATGATGTCCTGCAGTTCCTGCGGCACCGAGGACGAGCCGTGCATGACGAGGTGGGTGTTGGGGAGCTTGCTGTGGATCTCCTCGATGACGTTCATCGCGAGGACCTTGCCGTCCGGTTTGCGGGTGAACTTGTAGGCGCCATGCGAGGTGCCCATGGCGATGGCGAGGGCGTCGACCTTCGTCTCCTGGACGAATTTCACGGCCTCGTCGGGATTGGTGAGCAACTGGTCGTGGGAGAGCTTGCCCTCGGCGCCATGGCCGTCCTCGGCCTCGCCCATGCCGCTCTCGAGCGAACCGAGCACACCGAGCTCGCCCTCCACCGAGATGCCGCCGAGATGGGCCATCTCGGTGACCTTCTTCGTCACGGCGACATTGTAGTCCCAGTCGCCGGGGGTCTTGCCGTCGGCCTTCAGCGAGCCGTCCATCATGACGGAGGTGAAACCGGCCTGGATCGCGGTCATGCAGGTGGCCGGCTCGTTGCCGTGGTCGAGATGCACACAGACCGGGATATGCGGATAGATCTCGGTGACGGCGTCCATCATGTGCTTCAGCATGATGTCGTTGGCGTAGGAGCGCGCGCCACGGGATGCCTGGATGATGACCGGTGCATCGACCGAATCGGCCGCCACCATGATCGCCAGCGCCTGCTCCATGTTGTTGATGTTGAAGGCGGGCACGCCATAATCGTTCTCGGCGGCATGGTCGAGAAGCTGGCGGAGAGTGATGCGGGCCATGGGCGGGTTCCATCCTGACGTTCTTGAACGAAGGGCAGCGACCCTCTAGCGCAAGGACGCGGCCAAAAAAAGCCGTCCTTTCGCTTCGTCAGCGGTTCGTTCCAAAAGGTCGCGGCAAAGGAAGCGGCGCGGTGAGCGGCGGGGTGGCGCGCGGTTCCGGTGTATCGCTCCGGTCGGCGGCGGCAGCGGCGGCCCGTTCGGCGATGAGCGCATTGGCGCGCTCCAGCACCAGGCGCTGCACGACCGGGCTCGTTGCCAGCATGGCGTGGTTCACCAGGAAGGCGCCGGCCTCCCAGGCGTCGATGTTCTCGGCCCCCTCGACCTTCGGAAAACCGGGGCTGTAATAGTTGATGCAGCGCGGCACCGGACAGGGGGGCGAGCCGAAGGCAGCGTCGATGGTGATGACGACAGGGGCAGGCTTGCCGGCGACCACCATCTCGCGGGCCCGCCGGAGGGCCGCGCTCCCGCCCATGGAATGGCCGATGATCAGCACGGGCTCGCGCTGGGCGGAGCGGGTCATCAGGTGGGTATCGACGGCGGCGCTGTAGCCCATCCGCTCCAGCATGGGGGCCAGGGCGGAGACACCGACGTAACTCTGGTGGACATAGATGAAGAGGCCGTCGAGTAGAAGGGCCGCCGGACGGGTGTCATCGCTGTGCGCCGGGCCGAGCGTGGCCAGCAGGGCCATGAGCACCATCCGGGCGCGGCACCGGGCCTTTGTCATCGGTCGTGTCTCTCGCAAGCCCCCTGCCCGTTTCCCGCGACGATCCGGCCCTCAGGTCCTCAGCACGTCGACACCCGGCAGGGGCTTGCCCTCGAGCCATTCGAGGAAGGCGCCGCCGGCGGTCGAGACATAGGTGAAGCGCTCCGCCGCGCCCGCCTGGTTGAGGGCCGCGACCGTGTCGCCGCCGCCCGCCACCGAGACGAGATGGCCGGCCTGCGTCAGCTCGGCCGCGGCCTCGGCGACGGAAACGGTCCCGTTGTCGAAGGGCTCCAGCTCGAAGGCGCCGAAGGGGCCGTTCCAGACCAGGGTCTTGGCGCGGCCGAGGACCGACACGACGTGCTCGACCGATTTCGGCCCGATGTCGAGGATCATCTCATCGGTCGCGACGTCGTCGATGCCGCAGACGCGGTGCGGCGCATTGGCCTTGAATTCCTTCGCGCAGACGACGTCGACGGGCAGCACGATACGGCAGCCGTTCTGCGCCGCCTCGGCGACGATGGCGCGGGCGGTGTCGACGAGGTCGTGCTCGCAGAGCGACTTGCCGACAGGCTTGCCCTCGGCGGCGAGGAAGGTGTTGGCCATGCCGCCACCGATGACGAGGAAGTCCACCTTCTTCGACAGGTTGCCGAGGAGGTCGAGCTTGGTGGAGACCTTGGCGCCGCCGACGACGGCGACGACCGGCCGCTCCGGCTTCTCCAGCGCCTTCGACAGAGCCTCAAGCTCGGCTTCCATGGTGCGCCCGGCATAGGCGGGCAGGACATGGCCGAGGCCCTCGGTCGAGGCATGGGCGCGGTGGGCGGCCGAGAAGGCATCCGCCACCCAGATATCGCCGTTGGCGGCCAGCGCCTTGACGAAATCGGGCTCGTTCTTCTCCTCGCCCTTGTGGAAGCGGGTGTTCTCCAGAACCAGGATCTCGCCCGGTTTGATGGCCGCGACGGCCTTCTCGGCGACCTCACCGATACAGTCGGCGGCGAAGGCGACGGGGCGCTTCAGGACATCGGCGAGAGCCGGGACGACGGCCTTGAGGGACTGGGTGGGATCGACACCCTTCGGCCGGCCGAAATGGGCAAGAACGATGACCTTGGCGCCGCCATCGGCGAGGTCGGTCAGCGTCGGCACGATGCGCTCGAGGCGCGTCAGGTCCGAGACCTTGCCGTCCTCCATGGGCACGTTGAGGTCGACGCGGACGAGAACGCGCTTTCCGGCGAGATCGGCATCATCGAGGGTGCGGAAGGAGGGCATGGCGTCACCGGCTTGCAGGATGTTTCAGCGCGGCTGTGCACCCCGTCATGCCCGGCCCCTGTGCCGGGCATCCACGACGTGACCACCACGCCTCAGGAATTCGTGGAAGCCCGGGACAAGCCCGGGCATGACGTTGTCAGCCGGGGCGAACGCCCCGGCGCGGCTTTGGCCGTCAGATCAGCTTCGCCATGGCGACGGCGGTGTCGCTCATGCGGTTCGAGAAGCCCCATTCGTTGTCGTACCAAGACAGAACGCGGACGAACTTCTCATCCATGACCTTGGTCTGGTCGAGGGCGAAGATCGACGAGTGCGGATCGTGGTTCATGTCGATGGAGACGTTGGGCTGGTCGGTATAGCCGAGGATCCCCTTCAGCGGGCCGCGCTTGGCGGCCTTCAGGATGGCCTCGTTGACCTTCTCGACGGTGGTCTTGCGCTTGGCGAGGAACTTGAAGTCGACGACCGAGACATTGGGGGTCGGCACGCGGATCGAGGTGCCGTCGAGGCGGCCCTTGAGCTCGGGGATGACGAGGCCGATGGCCTTGGCCGCGCCCGTCGAGGTCGGGATCATCGACAGCGACGCGGCACGGGCGCGGTAGAGGTCCTTGTGCATCGTGTCGAGCGTCGGCTGGTCGCCGGTATAGGCATGGATCGTCGTCATGAAGCCCTTGTCGATGCCGCAGGCCTTGTGCAGCACGGCGACGACGGGGGCAAGGCAGTTGGTGGTGCAGGAGGCGTTGGAGACGACCAGGTGGTCCTTGGTCAGCTGGTCATGGTTGACACCATAGACCACGGTCAGGTCTGCGCCGTCGCAGGGGGCGGAGACGAGGACGCGCTTGGCGCCGGCCTTAAGATGGGCGGCGGCCTTGTCGCGGGTGGTGAAGATACCGGTGCATTCCATCGCCACGTCGACGTTCAGCGCCTTGTGCGGCAGCTCGGCCGGATCCTTGATGGCCGTCACCTTGATGCGCTTGCCGGCGACGACGATCGTGTCGCCGTCCACCGAGACCTCGGCCGGAAAGCGGCCGTGGACCGAATCGAAACGCAGCAGGTGGGCGTTGGTCTCCACGGGGCCGAGGTCGTTGATGCCGACGACCTCGATGTCCCGGCGCTTGCCCTCGACGATGGCGCGCAGGACGTTGCGGCCGATCCGGCCGAAACCGTTGATGAAGACGCGGGTGGTCATGGAAGTCCTCTCCTTCATGCGGCCCGCCTCATCCCGAGCGAACCATTCAGCGGGCGGGCGTCGCGATCTGGCGCCCAATCACGTCAATCCCAAGGCAGATCAGCCGATCCGCGCCAGAACCGCCTCGGTGGCGGCCTCCGGCGTGATGCCGAAATACCTGTAGAGTTCCTTGTAGGGGGCCGAGGCCCCGAAGCCGGTCATGCCGATGAAGAGACCATCATGGCCGATCACGGCATCCCAGCCCATGCGCACGCCCGCCTCGATGGCGACCTTGACCGGCGCGTCGCCGATCACTGCCTGGCGGATCTCGGCCGGCTGTTCGAGGAACAGGTCGAGCGAGGGAACCGAGACGACGCGGGCGATGACGCCCTTGTCGGCCAACGCCTTCCGCGCAGCGACGGCGATCTCGACCTCGGAGCCGGTGGCGAAGAGCGTCACCTGCGCCTTGCCGCCTTCGGCCTTGAAGAGTTCGTAGGCGCCGGCGGCGGAGCGGTTCACCTTCACGTCGGCGCGCAGCTGCGGCAGGTTCTGACGGGTCAGGGCGAGGGTCGTCGGTCCGTCGATGCGGTTCAGCGCCAGCTCCCAGCACTCTGCGACCTCGACCGCGTCGCAGGGGCGGAAGACCCGCATGTTCGGCATGGCGCGCAGCGAAGCGACATGCTCGACCGGCTGGTGTGTCGGGCCGTCCTCGCCGAGGCCGATGGAATCGTGGGTCATCACATAGACGACGCCGGTGCCCATCAGCGCCGAGAGACGCATGGCCGGGCGGCAATAGTCGGTAAAGACGAGGAAGGTCGCGCCGTTCGGGGCGAAGCCGCCATGCAGGGCGATGCCGTTCATGGCCGCGGCCATGCCGTGCTCGCGGATGCCGTAATGGATGTAGCGGCCCTTGGGGTTCTTCGCCGAGAAGGCGACGGCGGACTTGGCCTTGGTGTTGTTGGAGCCGGTCAGGTCGGCGGAGCCGGCCAGGAACTCCGGCATGGCGGGCACGATGGCCTCGATGGCCAGTTCCGAGGACTTGCGCGTGGCGATGTGCTGGGGCGCGGCCAAAAGCGCCTTCTTGTGGGCCGAGAGCGCCTTGGCGAGCCTGGCCGGCCGCTGGTGGGCGAGGCGGCGGTTGAACTCGGCCTGCTTCTTCGGCGGCAGGGTGCCGAACAGCGATTCCCAGGTCTTGCGGGCGCTGGCGCCGCGGGCGCCGATCTTGCGCCAGGCCTCCAGAACGTCGGGGGCGATGGCGAAGGGCTCGGGGGAGATGCCGAGCTTCTCCTTGGCGCCCTTCAGTTCCTCGGCGCCAAGCGGCTCGCCATGGGCCTTGGAGGTGCCGGCCTTCTTCGGCGCGCCATAGCCGATCACCGTCTTGCAGGCGATGAGCGAGGGCTTGCCGGATTTCCGGGCGCGCTCGATCGCGGCGCCGATGGCGTCGGGGTCATGGCCGTCGACGCGCTCGGCGCGCCAGCCGGCGGCCTGGAAGCGCTTCAGCTGGTCGACCGAGTCGGCGATCGACAGCGGTCCGTCGATGGAGATGTCATTGTCGTCGAAGAGCACGATGAGCTTGTTGAGCTTCCAGTGCCCCGCCATGGCGATGGCTTCCTGGCTGATGCCCTCCATCAGGTCGCCGTCGGAGGCGATGACATAGGTGTAGTGGTC
>JAIEPJ010000245.1 GCA_019749835.1 Phreatobacter sp.
GCGAGCGCGGCCTCGATGGCGGCGAGCGCGGCCTCGGCCTGGTGACCGTCCGGACCGCCGGCCTGGGCCATGTCGGGGCGGCCGCCGCCGCCCTTGCCGCCCAGCGCCTCGGAGCCGATCTTGACCAGATCGACGGCATTGACCTTGCCGGCGAGGTCCGCTGTGACGCCGACGACGATGCCGGCCTTGCCGTCCGCGGAGACGCCGACAATGGCGACGACGCCCGAGCCGATCTGGGTCTTGCCGGCATCGGCGAGGCCCTTCAGGTCCTTCATCTCGATGCCGGAGACGCTTTTGGCCATGAGCCTGAGGCTGCCGACCGTCTTCACCGGATCGGCGCCGGCGGCGCCGCCGCCCATGGCCAGCTTCTTCTTCGCCTCGGCGAGTTCGCGCTCCAGCCGGCGACGGTCCTCGACCAGGGCCTCGACCCGGGCCTCGACATCGGCGACGGAGGTCTTGACGAGGCCGGCGACCGCTTCCAGCCGCCGCGCCTGCTCGGCGAGGTGGCGCCGCGCCGCATCGCCGGTCATCGCCTCGAGCCGGCGCACGCCGGCGGCAACAGCCCCCTCGCCCACCACGGTGACGAGGCCGATATCGCCGGTGCGCGCCACATGGGTACCGCCACAGAGCTCGACCGACCAGCCGGAGGCGGTCGAACCGGCAGGCGCCGGCCCCATGGAGACCACGCGCACCTCGTCGCCATATTTCTCGCCGAACAGCGCGCGGGCGCCGGAGGCGATGGCATCCTCCTGGCCCATCAGCCGGGTGACCACCGGCGCATTGGCGAGCAGCACGCGGTTGGCAATGTCCTCGACACGGGCGAGGTCCTCGTCCGCGATGGGCTTGGGATGGGAGAAGTCGAAGCGCAGCCGGTCGGGCGCCACCAGCGAGCCCTTCTGCGCCACATGGTCGCCGAGCACCTGGCGCAGCGCCTCGTGCAGGAGATGGGTGGCCGAATGATTGGCGCGGATGGCCGCGCGGCGCGCGTGGTCGACGTCGAGCTGAACCGCCTGGCCGATGGCCAGCCGCCCTTCCGTCACCGTCACGGCATGGACGAAGAGATCGCCGAGCTTCTTCTGCGTGTCGGTGACGGAGGCCTTCACCCCCTCGCCGCTCATCAGGCCGCGATCGCCCTGCTGGCCGCCGGATTCGCCGTAGAACGGTGTCTGGTTGAGGACGACGAGACCGCTCTCGCCGGGGGCAAGGCCCGCCACCTCGGCACCATCCCGGAGGATGGCGAGGACCTGGCCCTCCGCCGTCTCGGTGTCATAGCCGAGGAACTCCGTGGCGCCGGTCTTCTCCTTGACCGCGAACCAGACCGTGTCCGTGGCCGCCTCGCCAGACCCGGCCCAGGCGGCGCGCGCCTTCTGCTTCTGCAGCTGCATCGCCGCCTCGAAGGCGGCGGTGTCGACGGCGATGCCACGCGGCCGGAGCGCATCCTGGGTGAGATCCAGCGGGAAGCCGTAGGTGTCGTAAAGGGTGAAGGCGGTCTCGCCGGAGAAGGTGGCGCCGTCGCCGAGGCCGGCCGATTCGGTATCGAGGATCGACAGGCCCCGCTCCAGCGTCTTGCGGAAGCGGGTTTCCTCGAGGCGCAGCGTCTCGCCGATCAGGCTCTCGGCACGCACCAGTTCGGGATAGGCCTGGCCCATCTCGCGCACCAGGACCGGCACCAGCTTGTGCATCAGCGGCTCCTTGGCGCCGAGCAGGGAGGCGTGGCGCATGGCGCGGCGCATGATGCGGCGGACGACATAGCCACGGCCCTCGTTGGAGGGCAGCACGCCGTCGGCGACGAGGAAGGAGGCGGCGCGCAGATGGTCGGCGATGACGCGGTGCGAGACCTTGTGGGCGCCGTCCGGCTCGACGCCCGTCTCCACGGCGCTGGCGCCGATCAGCGCGCGCATCAGGTCGATCTCGTAATTGTCATGGGTGCCCTGGAGCACGGCGGAGATGCGCTCAAGGCCCATGCCCGTATCGATCGAGGGCCGCGGCAGATTGGTGCGGATGCCGCCAGCCTGTTCCTCATATTGCATGAACACGAGGTTCCAGATCTCGATGAAGCGGTCGCCGTCCTGCTCGGCCGAGCCCGGCGGGCCGCCCCAGATCTTGTCGCCATGGTCATAGAAGATCTCGGAACAGGGCCCGCAGGGCCCGGTATCGCCCATGCGCCAGAAATTGTCCGAGGTCGGGATGCGGATGATCTTCGAATCCGGCAGCCCGGCGATCTTCTTCCACAGGTCATGGGCCTCCTGGTCTTCGGAATAGACGGTGACCAGAAGCCGCGACACAGGCAACTCGTACTCCTTGGTGATCAGCGTCCAGGCATGGGCGATCGCCTGTTCCTTGAAATAGTCGCCGAAGGAGAAATTGCCGAGCATCTCGAAGAAGGTGTGGTGGCGCGCGGTATAGCCGACATTGTCGAGGTCGTTGTGCTTGCCGCCGGCACGGACACATTTCTGCGCCGTCGTCGCCGTCGTGTATGGCCGCTTCTCGACGCCGGTGAAGACGTTCTTGAACTGGACCATGCCGGAATTGGCGAACATCAGCGTCGGATCGTTGCGCGGCACGAGCGGCGAACTCTCCACCACGGCATGGCCGTTCTTGGCGAAGAAATCGAGGAAGGTCTTGCGGATCTGGTTGACGCCGGTCATGGCCCGAACTGAGAGGTTGCGGCCGGGCCCGGGACGAGCGCGGCCTGAAATGGGGTCGGCGCGTGTTCTAGACCATTTTTGGCCGGAGGAAACCGGTTTCGATGGCACTCCCCTGTCCGTGACGCCGCAAGGGTCTGGCGGCGGCGCCCGGCCCCGCTCCGGCGGCGCGGGAAAAGCTCCGGCCTCCCCGCTGCACGGCGGGCCCGCCCCCCCGGCGAATCCACCCCTTGAACGCGCAAAAGGCCGGGAGAACCCGGCCTTCGCGACAGAGCGGGACAGGCGCGAAGGACTCAGTCCGGGCTGTCGACATCGCCGTCCGGATCGACCTCGCCGAGGATCTTCTCAGCGATCAGGCCGGCATTCTGGCGGATGGCCGCCTCGATCTTGCCGGCCATGTCGGGGTTCTGCTTGAGGAAGGTCTTGGCATTCTCGCGGCCCTGGCCGAGACGCTGGCTGTCATAGGAGAACCAGGCGCCCGACTTCTCCACCACCCCGGCCTTGACGCCGAGATCGATGAGCTCGCCCATCTTGGAGACGCCCTCGCCATACATGATGTCGAACTCGACCTGCTTGAAGGGCGGCGCCAGCTTGTTCTTCACCACCTTCACGCGGGTCTGGTTGCCGACCACCTCCTCGCGGTCCTTGATCGCGCCGATGCGGCGGATGTCGAGGCGCATCGAGGCGTAGAACTTGAGGGCATTGCCGCCCGTGGTCACTTCCGGCGAGCCGTACATGACGCCGATCTTCATGCGGATCTGGTTGATGAAGATCACCATGGTCTTCGACTTGGAGATCGAGGCGGTCAGCTTGCGCAGCGCCTGGCTCATCAGGCGGGCCTGCATGCCCGGCTGGTTGTCGCCCATCTCGCCCTCGAGTTCGGCGCGCGGCGTCAGCGCCGCCACCGAATCGACCACCACCACGTCGATGGCGCCCGACCGCACCAGCGTGTCGCAGATCTCCAGCGCCTGCTCGCCGGCATCGGGCTGAGAGATCAGGAGGTCGTCCAGATTGACGCCGAGCTTGCGGGCATAGACCGGGTCGAGCGCATGTTCGGCATCGATGAAGGCGCAGACCCCCCCCGTCTTCTGCGCCTCGGCGATCGTGTGCAGCGCCAGCGTCGTCTTGCCGGAGGATTCAGGGCCATAGATCTCGACCACGCGGCCACGCGGCATGCCACCGATGCCGAGCGCGATATCGAGACCGAGCGAGCCGGTCGAGATCGCCTCGATCTCGATCAGCTTCTCGTTCTTGCCGAGCCGCATGATGGAGCCCTTGCCGAAAGCACGCTCGATCTGGGAGAGAGCGGCGTCCAGCGCCTTGGTCTTGTCCATGGATGAACCTTCGACGAGTCGCAGTGCGGCCTGACTCATGGCGGTAGCTCCCCTGTGCTGGCAAGGCCTGATGGCCGAAACCTGTGTTAAATCGACCGTACACGGTTTGTTCCGGTTCGCAAGTTCTTTTTTTGTTCTCTCCTCCCCTGCTGACACGATCCGGCACCGGGGCCCTGCCCGCCGCCCGGCGCGCTTCGCCCCACCCTGAGCCTGCCCTACGTTGGAACGCCTTCAAACTGGCGCGGCGATGGCTTAAGGGATTGGCCTCACCTCGGCCGGGACGCCCAATCCCGGCCTCATCGACGGGACCGTCCTGATGAACGCACCGCTGGCTGCCGGCGCCTATTCGCTCTTCCCCCTGGCCAAGGACGAGACGGTCTATCGCAAGCTGACCGCCGACGGCGTCCGGGTCGAGACCGTTCTGGGCAAGGAGGTGGTGGTGGTGGACCGCGAGGCGATCCGCCTGCTGTCCGAACAGGCCTTCATCGACATCAACCACCTCCTGCGCCCCGGCCACCTCGCCCAGCTGCGCCGCATCCTCGACGATCCGGAATCCACGGCCAACGACCGGTTCGTCGCCTATGACCTCCTGAAGAACGCCAATATCGCCGCCGGCGGCGTGCTGCCCATGTGCCAGGACACCGGCACCGCCATCATCATGGGCAAGAAGGGCCGGCTGGTCTGGACCGAGGGCGAGGACGAGGCAGCCCTCGGCCAGGGCGTGCTCGACGCCTATGCCAAGAAGAACCTGCGCTATTCGCAGGTCGCCCCGCTGTCGATGTTCGAGGAGACCAACACCCGCAACAACCTGCCGGCACAGATCGAGCTCTATGCCGAGGGCGAGGACGCCTACAAGTTCCTGTTCATGGCCAAGGGCGGCGGCTCGGCCAACAAGAGCTTCCTGTTCCAGGCGCCGCCCTCCATCCTCACCCATGACCGGATGATCAAGTTCCTGCACGAGAAGATCCTGACGCTCGGCACGGCCGCCTGCCCGCCCTACCATCTCGCCATCGTCATCGGCGGCCTCTCCGCCGAGCACACGATGAAGACCGCCAAGCTCGCCTCCGCCCGCTACCTCGACGGCCTGCCGCAGCAGGGCTCGGAATTCGCCCATGCCTTCCGCGATGTCGCCATGGAGGCCGAGATCCACAAGCTGACCCAGGCCATGGGGGTCGGCGCCCAGTTCGGCGGCAAGTATTTCTGCCACGACGTGCGCGTCATCCGCATGCCGCGCCACGGCGCCTCGCTGCCCATCGCCATTGCCGTGTCCTGCTCGGCCGACCGCCAGGCCCTCGGCAAGATCACCCGCGACGGCGTGTTCCTCGAGGAGCTGGAGCACCATCCGGCCCAGTACCTGCCGGAAATCGACGAGAGCGCCCTCGGCGGCGGCGTCGTGAAGATCGACCTGACGAGGCCGATGTCCGAAATCCTCGAGACCCTGTCGAAGCACCCGATCAAGACCCGCGTCTCGCTCACCGGCCCGATGATCGTCGCCCGCGACGCCGCCCATGCCAAGATCCGCGAGCGGCTCGACCGCGGCGAGCCCATGCCGGACTATTTCAAGAAACACCCGGTCTATTATGCCGGCCCGGCCAAGACCCCGGCAGGCTATGCCTCCGGCTCCTTCGGCCCGACCACGGCCGGCCGCATGGACGGCTTCGTCGACCAGTTCCAGGCCGCCGGAGGCTCCATGGTCATGCTCGCCAAGGGCAACCGCTCCCGCGAGGTCCGCGAGGCCTGCGCCAAGCATGGCGGCTTCTATCTCGGCTCCATCGGGGGACCTGCCGCCCGCCTCGCCCAGGACTGCATCAGGAAGGTCGAGGTGCTGGAATATCCCGAGCTCGGCATGGAGGCGATCTGGAAGATCGAGGTCGAGGACTTCCCCGCCTTCATCGTCGTCGACGACAAGGGCAACGACTTCTTCAAGGAGCTCAATCTCGGGTGAGGCATTGACCAGGTCAGAGGGGCCCGGGCTGTTTCTGAGCGGAAACATGGCGATCCCCGGCTGAAATTCCGGGGAAACGGGTGCGGCGCATCTGTGTCGCCAACACGGAGCCCCTCGCCATGCGCAGCCCGCACGTCACCGTCGCCTCCTCCCGCGCCACCGGCGCCGATGCCCATACCCTCGCCCTGATCGCCTCCTCGCTGGTGGCGGCCACCGCCATCGCCTTCCTCGCCATGGTGATCACCGCCTGGCCGGCCAAGGCTGGCGGCATTGGCGACACGCCGGCACGGCTGGCGCTTGCCGCGGCGGGCCCGGCGATGGCCGGCCAGGATACCGGGCGCTGCGAGGCGGACCTGACCCTCACCGACATCCGCCTGCGCCAGGCCACCGAACGGCTCGCCGCCACCCGCACGGCGCCGGTGCCGCAGCGCTGCACGGTCTTTCGCAGCCATGTCGGGGTGATGCAGGCGGCGGCCGACGTCTTCCGCCGCTGCACCCAGGGCCGCCATCGCCAGGAGAATGTCGGGCAGATGGAGGGCTCGATCGCCGACTGGAACGAGATCATCGCCCGCAACTGCCGCTGACGTGCCTCACGCCGAGAACAGCAGGTCCTTCACCGTGTCGCCGACATGGGCGAGGTCGCCGAGCGCCGCCTTCAGCCGCGCCTGACCGGCCCGACCGAGAATGGCGGGATCGACGCGGTTGCCCGGCGGGCGGCCGGCGGCGAGATCGGCCACCTGCTGGCGCAGGATGGCGTCCACCAGCACGCCATGGGCTTCCATCCAGCGCGTCAGGTCCTCCGCCGCACCGATCTGCCGGTCGCGCAGCGCCTCCAGGCGCTCGCGGGTCGAGCGCAGTCGGATGTCGTGGCGCAGCGCCAGGCAGCGCGCCGCCGCGACGACCGGAAACAGGCCGCCGATCTTCAGGTCCACCCGGCCCTCGCTGAGCCTGATCCCGCCGAACAGCGTCAGCGGCGGGCGGTGCTCGCCGATCTGCGCGGCCAGCAGCTTGGCCAGCAGCGGTGCCCGGTGCGCCGCCTCATAGGCCTCGTCGAACAGCATCGCGGCGAGCGTCATGTCGCCGTGAACGGCGCGGAAATCGAAGACGATGTCGACCGCCAGCAGGTCCTCGGGCTGGGTCTTGGCGATCCAGCCGGCGATGCGCGCCCGCCAGTCGTCGATCGAGCCGCGGAAGCCGGGATTGCGGGCCATCACACCGCCCTTGCAATAGGCAACGCCGGCCGCATCGAGCATATCGGCGAGATGCTCGCCGAACCGGGCGAACCAAGCATCGGCGGCTTCCGGATCGTCGGGAACGGCGGTGACCACCGCATTGTCCTGGTCGGCGGCCAGGAGGCTCTCGCCGCGCCCTACCGAGCCCAGCACCAGCACCGCATAGGCGGCCGGCGGCGGGCCGGCGCCCTCGGCCAGCATCATCGCCTCGGCCTCGCGGGCGGCGGTCGCCGTCAGCGCGCCGATCTCGTGGCTGACGACGGCGGCGATGGCGGTGGCCGAGACCTCCTCCTGGATCAGGCGGCGGGCGACCTCCGGCATCCGGGCGAAGGCGGCGGCGAGCGCCGGCGCGCCCTTCGCGGCGGCGATGGCATCGCCCAGCATCAGGGCGTCGCTCGCCCGCATTCGCAACAGGTCGCGGGCCGACAGGGCGCCGACGATCCGGCCGCCCTCGTCGGTCACCGCCAGGTGGCGCACCTTCAGCCGGTCCATCCGGCCGATGGCGCGATAGACGAAATCCGTCGCCGCCACGCTCTCCAGCGGCCGTGAGGCGAAGTCCGCGACCGGCCGTTCCAGCGCGGCAGCACCACCAGACGTCACCGCCCGCATGACGTCGCGCTCGGTGACGATGCCGGACTCCGCCGCGAAGGGCCGATCGGAACCGGCGACGAAGACCGAGGAAACGCGCCGGTCCATCATGGTGCGGGCCGCCTCCGCCACCGTCGTCTCCGGCGGCACGACCAGCGGCGGATTGCCCATGACGTCGCCGGCGCGATGGCGGAACGGGTAGGAATCGATCCGCGCCAGCGCCCCCTCCTCGACGGAGCGCGGCGTCAGCGCCTGCGGCTCAACCCAGCCGGCGCGGGCGAAACCATCCAGCGCCCCGGTCAGCTGCCGGCAGGCGGCATGGGCCTCGCCAACGGTGCGGACGCCCCGGTCCTTGAGGACGGGCAGCAGGCCGACGAAAATGGCGCCGGCGCTTTCCGCATCGCCGACCGCGTCGTGCCGACCGGCGCTCTCCAGCGTCACGCCGAGCCGGCTGGCGAGGATTTCCAGCGAGTAGCCGGCGAGCGAGGGAAAGCAGAGCTCACCGAGCAGGCGGGTGCAGAGCGCCGGAGGCGGTTCGAAGGACAGGCCGGCGCGCTGGCATTCACCGCGGAACAGGGCGAGGTCGTAGCCGATCGTGTGGCCGATCACCGGCCGGCCTTGCCGGAAGGTCTCGAAAGCCGCGAAGGCATCCGCGAAGGCAGCGGCGCCGGCCACGTCGGTATCGCCGATGCCGTGGATCGCGGTGGCGGAGGCCGGGATCGGTTCGCCGGGATTGACCAGGCGCTCGAAGCGCTGCTCCCGGACGATCCGCCCCTCGCTGAGGGCGACGGCGCCGATCTGCACGATGCGCGCCTTGGCCGGGTCGAGCCCGGTCGTTTCCGTGTCGACGACGACGGCATCGAGGGCGATCAGCGGCTGGACGGAGCGGGCCGACATGGGATCAGCCTAGTCCCGGCCGTCCCGACCCGCCAGTCAGCCTTTCGCCTGTTCCTTCACCGCCTCGATGAGCTGTTTCAGCGAGAAGGGCTTGGGCAGGAAGGCGAAGGCCTGACCCTCCGGCAGGTCGTTCTTGAAGGCCTCCTCGGCATAGCCGGAGACGAAGATGACCTTGATGCCGGGATTGGTCTTGCGCAGCTCGCCGAGCAAGGTCGGACCGTTCATCTCGGGCATGACGACGTCGGAGACGACGAGGTCCACCGTGCCGCCATGTTCCGCCATCACCTCCAGCGCCTCGACGCCGGAACCGGCCTCCAGAACCGTATAGCCGCGCGAGGCGAGAGCGCGGGAGGCGAAGGCACGCACCGC
>JAIEPJ010000025.1 GCA_019749835.1 Phreatobacter sp.
GATCTCCTCCTCTTTGGAGATCAGCAGACGCCACATCGTAGCTTCCGTCACTGTCCGGATTGCGGGGAGCATCTCACGGTGATGATCCTGTATGAGGCGATTAATCAGCGGATCGGTCGCGTCGAGGCAATGCTCTTTAATAGTCTTCAGTTGCGCGACGAGGGCTTCCTCGTTCGCCTGGAGCGCCAGATCCCGTGGGCACTCCTGGCCCTTGTTGCCATTGTCGCGCTCACCCTCGGCTATGCACTCGGAACTCAGGGATGAAGGGGCGGGTGTTCACACCGGCGATGCTTGCCGAGCGCTGGTCAATTTCAGCATCGGTCGTCCGCAAGGAGATCAGGAGCGGGCGCCTCAAGGCCTTCCCGGCAGGTGCCTCTGCCCTTTGTGTATTTGTCAACGCGAGAACTTTCGCTGTGAACCCTCGGCTCACGGCTCCGGCGATGGCCGTTCGGCATAAACGAACCGCCAGTCCTCGATGTCTGACAACAGCACCCGTTCGAGTTCGAGAAGGATGTCGCGGAGTTCGAGATAGGTCGGGCTTTCGCATGCCCGGAAGTCAGCGAGGGCGGCACCGAGCCGGGCCAGTTCCCGTGCCGTCCTGTCGGAGCGTTTTGAGAACCGCTCGAAGTCTCCCTGGTACCGGATACCCGCCACAGCAGCGGCCAGGGCGGGAAGCGCCGCCATCGCGATGGAAGTGACGTAAGGCGCATATTCTCCAACCATCAGCAAGCCGATCGCTGAGCTCCCCACCCCGAAGAGCGCAAGGATACCAAGGCGCCAGATTCTGGGAATCTCGGACACGAACTGAAGACCCAGGGCCACTACTGCTGCCAGCACCAGATCGAGTGGCGGCAAGCCGAGGATCATCGTTTTTCCGGAGACGGCCAATACGTAGCCAAGCCCGACGACCGGCGCCGAGAAGAGAGCCATGACGCCGACAGCCTCCAGGGAATCATGAAGGCGCAACATGCGCGCCCGATTGCTGCGGTGATAGTTGACCTGGTCGACAACCACCTGGTCGCTCACATTGGCGGCGATGGCGCGCAAGCGATCGGGCGTCAGGCGGTCCTGGGGCAGGCCGATCGATCCGATGTGGATCTGTGCCGCCCATGCTGTCCAGGGCGCGCTGTCGGACAGAACCTTTCGACCGGCCAGCCCGAGCTGTGCCAAGGCCCAACCCGGGCGGAACTGCTCTGCGAGATGACGTGCATCGATATAGCGCGCGTGGAGGTCCTTGTGGCGTGCTTGCCAGAAATACCAGATGGCCACCGACAGGATGACGATTTCGGCACCGACAAAAAACGGCTTGTAACCCTTCGGCCCCAACAGCCCAAGAAGCCCGATGAAGACCGCAAAGGAACCGATCACAAAGGTCGACACGTATGCCGAGCGATAGGCGTGACTCAGCCAGGTCGCATTGGCATCCGCATGAGCCCAGGTAGCATGAAAATCCGTGCCGATCCGTGGCAGAGCCGGCAGTACGAAGGCTTCGCGGGAGCGCGCAATATGGTCTGTTTCGATAAAGGGTCGAGCCCATCGGGCGTGCAAGCTCATGGGCGTCGTCGTCACCTCTGCTTCCTGTTCTATGGCAAGGAACTGGTCACGCTGGGCGAGGGGACTAACCGCATGACTCTCCAATTTCGGTACCATGACCCGAGAGCCCGATAGCCGCAGCATGCGCTCGTAAGCGCGGGACGTGCTGCTGGCAGGCGCTGCTTCGCCCGGATGGGGCGCTATTCCACAATAACGCTTGGTGCGCTCGGCTTCCGTCAGGCTCCCATGGCCATGGCTGGCCTGATGGCCTGCGGGCGCATGGTGACGAGCCAAAGGGCCATTCAGGATCAGGTCGAAGATTTCGGCGAGGCGCGCCTCTTCTCGCCCCACGAACTGGCGATCGACATCCGGCTTTTGGATGTCGCCGAAGCGCCGCTCGCGCTGGAGCAAGGTCAATGTTCCCGTTTCCGCGTCGATCCGCAGCACTGGCAGTCCCTCCCGGAGGGCCAGCGCGATCGTGGGGGCCGTTCCGCCCGGACCGCGGCCGGGAAGGCCGTCCCACACAGCGATCAGAAGGTCGGCCTGACGCAGCAGGATGTCGGCGGCCGCGACATAGCGCAGTTCGCGCTGGCGGCGTTCTTCCGCGTCCCCCGCAAGCTGGTCATCCGTCAGATCTTTGGGCACGAAGTCCGACAGTTCGAGAACGGCGCGTGCCTTTTGAAGAAACCCGTCCAGCGGTTGCCCGCCGTCCTGAACGGCCAGGCGCGAGCACTTCACGCGGTCAAAGGGGAGGATCACTTCGAGTTGTCGGTCAGCCGCTTCAGCCGACAGAAAGCTCTCCGCGCCGAGCTGGTCGGTTCCGGCAGCGAGCGACGTGATGAGGACCATTTCCGGTACCTCGTGGTGTTCGACCGGATGTTCCTGGCGTTTCGACGCCTGCTGGAATGCGTGCGTTACGCAAGCGAATGCCCGGTTGAGCCCCTCCGCGGCTCGGTCTTGGCTCTCGACCCTTCCAAATCTGCGATGCCCGATCAACCCGATGCGCAGATAGCGACGGGGCCGGTGCGGAAGAGATGGGGCCGTGGAGGCCGGCGGCGATGGATCGAGACCGGACATCGCATCTACGCTTCGGTTGTTCGCGGCGCACGATTGGCCAGCATCTCTAGACAGGCTTCGACGACGTTCTCAGGGAGGCGCTTGATCGGGCTGATGCGCAATTCCTCCTGCGTGAAGCGCTCATCACCGATCAGCTTTTCCCGACATACGGCGGCCACCAGCGCCTCCCCGGTTAGCATGGCTAAACGCAAGTCAAAGATGCGCGCTGTTTGGTCGTCCGACGTGACCACCCGTGTGCCATCTGGGGAGAAGGTAGAAGTCCGAACTATCGCGTCATGCCCCTCGCAGCGCGCGATCTCGACGCCAGTTCCAGCGTCGAAGATGCGCGCCGTTTGGTCGTGAGACGCGGTGACCACCCGTGCGCCATCAGGCGAGAAGGCGGCAGTCTGAACCCAGTCCTCATGCTCCTCGCAGCGAGCGATTTCCACGCCCGTCGCTGCGTCAAAGATGCGCGCAGTTTTGTCTTGGGACGCGGTGACCACGCGCGCGCTATCAGGGGAGAAGGTGGCGATCCCAACCACCCGCTCATGCCCCTCGCAGCGCGCGATCTCGACGCCAGTTGCAGCTTCAAAGATGCGCGCCGTTCCGTCTATGGACGCGGTGACCACCCGTGTGCCATCAGGCGAGAAGGCGGCAGTCAAAACACTCGATTCGTGCCCGTCGCAGCGCGTGATCTCGCCGCCAGTTGCAGCGTCGAAGATGCGCGCCGTTTGGTCGTGAGACGCGGTGACCACCCATTTGCCATCAGGGGAGAAGGCAGCAGTCGTAACCATCGATTCGTGCCCGTCGCAACGAGCGATCTCCGCGCCAGTTGCAGCGTCGAAGATGCGCGCAGTTTTGTCGGCTGACGCAGTGACTACCCTTGCGCCATCAGGCGAGAAGGCCGCAGTATGAACCCAGCCCTCGTGCTCCTCGCAGCGAGCGATCTCCACGCCCGTCGCGGCTTCAAAGATGCGCGCAGTTTTGTCTTGGGACGCGGTGACCACGCGCGCGCTATCAGGGGAGAAGGTGGCGATCTCAACCGCCCGCTCATGCCCCTCGCAGCATGCGATCAGCACACCTGTAGCGGCGTCAAAGATGCGCGCAGTTTTGTCTTCGGACGCGGTGACCACGCGCGCGCCATCGGGGGAGAAGGCGGCAGTCTGAACCATGTCCTTATGACCATTGCCGCAAACGATCGGCACACCTATAGCAGCGTCGAAGATGCGCGCCGTTTGGTCGCGGGAAGCGGTAACCACTCGTGTGCCATCAGGGGAGAAGGCGGCAGTCGTAACCTCCCGTTCATGCCCCTCGCAGCGCGCAATCTCTGCGCCAGTAGCGGCGTCGAAGATGCGCGCGGTTAGGTCGAGGGACGCGGTGACTACCCGTGTGCCATCAGGGGAGAATGCGGCAGTCGAAACCATCGATTCGTGCCCCTCGCAGCGAGCGATCTCGGCGCCAGTAGCGGCGTCGAAGATGCGCGCCGTTTGGTCGCTGGAAGCGGTAACCACCCGTGCGCCATCAGTGGAGAAGGTGGCGGTACCAACCGCCCGCTCATGCCCTTCGCAGCAAGCGATCAGCACACCTGTAGCGGCGTCAAAGATGCGCGCAGTATTGTCTTCGGACGCGGTGACCACTCGTGTGCCATCAGGGGAGAAGGCGGCGGTCCCAACCTCCCATTCATGCCCCTCGCAGCGCGCAATCTCGGCGCCAGTAGCGGCGTCGAAGATGCGCGCCGTTTGGTCGCGGGAAGCGGTGACCACTCGTGTGCCATCAGGGGAGAAGGCGGCAGTCGTAACCTCCCGTTCATGCCCCTCGCAGCGCGCAATCTCGGCGCCAGTAGCGGCGTCGAAAATGCGCGCCGCTAGGTCGAGGGACGCGGTGACCAACCGTGTGCCACCAGGGGAGAAGGTGGCAGTCGTAACCATCCGTTCGTGCCCCTCGCAACGAGCGATCTCCGCGCCAGTTGCCGCGTCGAAGATGCGCGCCGTTCCGTCGACGGACGCGGTGACCAACCGTGTGCCATCAGGGGAGAAGGCGGCAGTCGTAACCCCCCGTTCGTGCCCCTCGCAACGAGCGATCTCCGCGCCAGTTGCAGCGTCGAAGATGCGCGCCGTTTGGTCACCGGCGGTGACCACCCGTGTGCCATCGGGCGAGAAGACGGCGGTCCCAACCCACCCTTTATGCACACGACACGCGACCAACTGCCGCGAGTGATGGGCGGCGCGCGCCAGGGCGGCCTCGGCCAGGGCCGTGTTACCGCCATTGCGCGCGCCTTCCAACCAGCCGGCGAGCGCGAAGCGCATGGCGCGAGTCCAGTTGTGCTCACTGCAGGCCCCTAGGGCCTGTTTGGCAAACAACAAGCAAAGCCCATCGCTGACTTGCTTCTCGCGTTCCCGCCGTTCGGTCACCAATGCCGTTTCGAGATCGTTGCAAGCCTTCAGGTAATCCGTCTCACTGTTCCCCAACTTTGCCTGGTAGGTCTCGTTCTCGGCGAGGCTATGTGCCATGCGTAGCCGCTCGCCCCTGTGCAGCAGGCGGTCGGGCATTTGCCCCCCGCTCAGCCATGCCTCGGCATCGCGCCTGACTTCGCCGATGGTGGCCAGCGCCAGCCGTTCCTCATCCAACCAGGCTGCCAACCGCGGCCATAGACGGAGCAACGACTCGTGGGTCGGCTCCCAGGCTGGCTCTACCGCCTCGTCGCGTACAACACGCAAGAGCCGGCAGGACGGCGCGGACATCGCTTCGATAACAGGCCTGGCGAGCGCAGGCAGTTGAGCCTGCGGCAGACGGGCGAGTCGGACCGTACCCGTCACATCCATCGCGACCATACGCAGGAAGGCCTCGCGCACAGCGGTCACCGCATCATCGCCGGTCACCTGTTCCAGGCAGCGATCGGCGGATCGGGCGATGGCTGCACGGAGGCCGCCGCTGTCGCGATATCGAGCGCCGCTAAAGACCTTGTCCGGCTCCGCGACCATATCCGCCATCAGTTGCGAGACCAGCGGAAGGGCGTCGGTGGCCCCTTCGGCATCCTCCAGGATGGCGTCGATGAAACCGGCGAAGTCGGGATCGTCGTGGACCGGGACAAGCCCTGCAACCCTCAATGGCTCCTTGAGAACCTGCCGCAAGTTGTCGCGCTGGATCGGTGGAAGATGCAGCGTCTCGGACCCCGGCAGACGGGCAAGGAGTTCGGGATGTGTGTCCAGCCGCACCGTCAACACGGCTGCGACGTCCAGACGGGCGTCCGACAGCAGCGTCTCGACCAGGGCCCATTGTTCGGCAGCTCCCCGAACACACTGGGCGATCTCTTCAGCCTGGTCGACGATGATGACGAGCTTGCGCTGGTCGCGGGCGAAGAGGAGATCGATGAGATGCCCGGCAAGCCCGTCGGCGGACCCCGCGAGCAGACGGCGCGCGGTGACCAGCGCCGCGGCCCTGTCTGAGCCATCTTCCGCGCAAAGGCGCGCCAGCGCATGGGTCAGCGATTCCGGCCGGCCGTCCAGACCATCGGCGGGCCTCAGAGGGCCGAGAATGGCGACATGCCCCATCTTCAGATCGGGTATCAGTCCGGCGCGCGCGAGCGAGGATTTGCCCACACCTGATGCGCCGGTATAGAGCAGCACGCGTCCGTGACCCGGCGCGCGTTCGGACATGGCAACGGCCGCGCGCGCCAGCGCCGCGATCTCGGCATCTCGCCCGAAGAAGACGGCGGCCTGGCTCTCCTGGTAGGCGGCAGCGGCCGGGTAAAGATCCGTCAACTGTCCTTTCCAGGTGCCCCGGCGGTGCCTGAGCATGTCGGACAACAGCATTCTGAGCTGGTCGAGATCCTCGCCGCGATCAAGCCGGACACGGATGTCCTGGAGCTCGTCGGCGATGCCGGATGTGTCCCCCTCGCCGATACGCACAGGGAAGATGCTCATACCCATGAACTTCGCGATGCGCAGTTCGGCGTGGCACCAGGACGACGCGATCCAGTTCGCAGAGATCAGGGGGAGAAAGACGCGGGCATAACGCAACTGCGTCTCGAGGCGCTGTCGCCACTCCTCACCAGCGCGGATGCCGTTGATGGGATCGGCGGAGAGAAAAAGGCTGTCGAAGCCGAGCTTGACCAGCTGCCTCTTCACCTCTTCCGCGACAGCGAGGTCTTTCGTCGAAAAGCTGATGAAAACTTGCTGGCGTGGAGCGTGATCGATCATGGCACAACTGTCGGTTTTACCTACCGGAAGGTCAAGGGTTCTCGCCTGTTCGCTGGGTTGGAACTGCGTCTAAAGCCGGCTTGCCATTCTCCCGCAACAGCCTTGCCAGGACGAGCACTGCCTCACGGTCCTTCTGCTGCTCGCTGTTGCTCAACTCGTCGAACGGCCGGATGCTGGGGTGAAGACGGCGAATGTCGTCGCGGGTCTCGCCGAAGCGCCAGCCGCGGTCGATCCGGTCTGTCATCCAGCGACGATGTTCGATCCGCGCCATGCGCTCCGGCGCCTCGGCAGGGAGCGGATCGGGCGGCGCGATAGGATCGGCGCCCCCTGCGGCCATAAGTATCCGTGCATGCTCGGCGGCGGCGCGGTTGGCGTCGCGGAGGTTCTCGGGCAGCGCGTCCCAGGCGGTGAGCGCGGCCTGCGAAGTGGAGCCTTCGGTCTTCGTGGTCCCGAGGTAGTGAGCATGGAGGGCGATCGCAAAATCGTCGCCCGTCCGGTCGAGGATACGTTCGATGGTCTCGGGCCGTATGAGGCCACCGAAGGGCGCAAGGCCCGCCAGCGGCGGCTTTGCGCCGTCCTTGCCTGGCGCCGTCGCGAGACGGCCAAGAAGACGGTCCTCCGCTGAGCGACGAACCAGGATCGGTGCGCTCGACACAGGCAACGAGCAACCGGGGCGGCGAAGCGCAAGCGCGGTCGCAACCGCATCGGCATCAGGGCGGAGCACGAGCACCAGGTCGGGCTCGCCGCGCGCCATGACTTTGGCCGCTTCCCTGTGGTCGGGCAGGAGGCCGGCTCCCCGATCGACAACAAGGATATCCGCGACCAGGGCCATCTGCGGCCGCGCTTCTGCGAAACTGTTGAATGCCTCGCACTCGCCGTCATCCAGAACCAGCGTGAGAGCGGGTGGTGAGCCGGCGAAATCCTGTGTCGCCGTCACCGTCTGCATCAGGGTCTGCGGCCACTGGCCAGTCAGGCCGATGACCAGCACATGGCTCGCGCGCTCAGCGTCAGCTTTGTGGAACGCGGGCGCCATACGGGACAGATCGAGACGCAGCCCGTCGCGATCAGGGCAGAGGCGGTGATAGCGCACGCGCGCCTTGCGGGCGAGCTGGTCGAGCGCAGCGTCGAGCTCGGTCGCAAGGTCCTCCCGTTCGATCAGCACCCCCAAGGCGAGAGGCGCCTGGTCGGCCGATCGGTCGGAATTGGCCGCCAGTGCCAGAACCGCGAGATCGAGATTGGCGATGTCGTCGCGTGATGTGAGGAAGAGGGCCGAGGCTGCCTTGAGGTTGAGCGCCGGAAAGGTCGCCGGTTGAACCGGGTCGGCCTCATAGAGTGTCAGGCCGAGGGCCTCCAGCGCATCACGGCGCGCGGCCTCGAAGCCCGGCGCGACGATCACGATCCGTCGCCCCTGTTCCGCAAGTGTCCGCAGCGCACCCTCCGTCATCTGTTCAGCGCCGCAGACGATGATGTGGTCCCTGACGCGCGGCATCATGGCGAGCCGCACCGGCCGGGTGATGGCGCCGATCAGGACATTGAAGGTGGCCAGTGCCGCAACCAACGGCACGGCAAGCCGCGCCACCTGCAGCTGCCAGGGCATGGCGGCTTCCATCGAGGTCGGAAACTGCAGCGTGATGAGCTGGATCGTGCGGAACAGGTTGTTGAACCAGCCGGTGAAATCCTTCGGCGGCGCATGAAGCGTCCAGCCCCAGAAGCCGAGCCCGAGAGCCAGCAGGCCCGCCAGCGCCTGCCAGGCGGGTCGGCGGTGAGCGACGGCGCGCGACAGACGGGTGGCGAGCGTAGCGACATGGAGAAAAGGTTTCATCGGGAACGGGGCATCCCTTTCAAGAGGCGCCGGACCCAAGAGAGACCCCCCCCCGTCGCGCCGAGGCGCTGTCGCAGGTCGGAGATCACCCAAGCGTCCTTCGGCTCGATACGGCCTTCGGCCTGAAGCCGCTCGACGATCGCCAGTGCAGCGCGATAGTGGTCGTCGGGCTGGTCCGAGCACGAGGCAAGCTTGACGTGGGACAGGATCAGGTCACGCTGGAACTGGGCATTGCCGGGATCGGCCTCGGCGAGCCTCTGTCGGACCGCGAGCCCTTTCTCGAAGGCCTCGCGCGCCGCCTTGCCGTCCCCGGCCGCAACCGCCAGATCACCTATCTTGTTCCAGGAAATCGACAGGTCACGCTGGAACTGGGCATTGCCGGGATCGGCCTCGGCGAGCCTCTGTCGGACCACGAGCCCC
>JAIEPJ010000060.1 GCA_019749835.1 Phreatobacter sp.
ACTGGGCCGGCGGGGGCATCACCCCCGCCGGCCTTTTGTTGCGCGAGATCACGAAATCAAAGGACTGCTTCCCACCCTTAGGCGACGGTCCGCTCCCGACCCGAAGCGGACATTGCCTTTTCTACGCTCGCGGGCGCTGGAGAGTGCGGCGAGGCAAGGTCGCGGCTTTGGTGGGGTCCAGGATGGCTCCCGTGTTCACTTTTTGAGGGGGATGACCAACCGCCCGGCGGCTGTACACCCGCAGTTGAGGCACAGTGGGCCTTGTGCTCGGCACCATGCGCCTCGGTCATGCCCGCTAATTCTTTGCCACAGGGTGCTATCGGAGGCCATCCTATCTCGGACACTAACGCCGCCATGTACCGGCGGACCGAGAGGCTCGAATGACATTTGCAGGCGCAGAGCCCGACCGAAGCGCGCGCTCTTTTGATCTGGTCAAGACCTTCCTGATCGCGGCCAGCGTCATCCTGCTGAGCGGGATGGGGGTGATGGGCCTGTGGGTTAGCGAACGGATCGAAGAGGCTGCGTCACGCAAGGCTGCAGCCATTGCGGCTCTTTATGTCGACGGAGTCGTGGCACCCTATGCGCAGTCCCTGCTTCTGCCAGACGGCGACAACACTCAGGCCCGCGCCGGACTCGATGCGAGCTTGGCGCGGGGCCTGATGTCCAGCCAGCTGATGGCATTCAAGATCTGGAACCTCGACGGCATGGCCGTGTACTCGACTGCGCCCCGGCCGGTCACTGAGGTGGCAGACCCGGAAGCCCTGAAGGTTGCTCAATCGGGACAGGTCTTTTCGGAGCTCAAGGCGGCTGGAGCCTCGACGGCTGTCGGGCCGGAGGCGCGGCGAGTGCCTCTGCTTGAAGTCTATGCTCCGGTTCGCGCGCCCGGTACCGGACATGTCATTGGCGTGGTCGAGTTCTACGATGACGCCACTGCGCTTAAGGTCGAATTGGAGGATGCACGGTCAGACAGCTGGGTGGCCGTGGGGCTGGTGACCCTAACCATGCTGTCGATCCTCTTTCTCGTCATCGCGCGCGGGGGCCGCGTCATTGACAGCCAGCGGGCCCTTTTGCAGGACCAGGTCGTCAGGCTTTCTGCCCTCCTGGATCAGAACCAGGACCTCAGCCGGACAGTCGATCAGTCCAATCGCCGGGCCGCCGACCTGAACGAGCGGTTCCTGCGCCAATTGTCCGCTGATATTCATGACGGTCCTCTGCAACTCCTCGCCTTTGCCTCACTCAGGCTGAGCGATCGGAATGCACCTCGGCTTCCGAAGGGAAATCAGGCCCTGAAGCCTGACTGGCAGGAAGCCGTCGTCAGCGCGATTGTGGAATTGCGGCAAATCTGCCGCGGACTTAGCTTGCCGGAACTGGAGGGCCAGGACACGGGAACCATCATCCGGCGGGCAATCCAGGCGCACGAGCATCGGACCGGCCGGACCGTGCCTTTACTCATGCCGGTTGAACCGCCCGCTTTGCCTCACGCTGAAAACATCAGTCTCTACAGGGTAATTCAGGAGGGCCTGAACAATGCCGAACGCCATGCCGGAGGGGCTGGTGCCCGTATCGAGGTCGACGTAAACAATCAAACCCTGCGCGTGCGTGTCCGAGATACGGGCAAGGGCTTCGAAGACCGCCCGGGGGAGCACGGCCTCGGTCTGATGGGGTTGCGGGAGCGGGTCATCGGTCTGGGCGGCGAGTTCGATGTAGCCGCGAACACGGGAGAGGGCACAGTGATCACCGTCAGCCTAGCGATACCGCCCCCATGATTGGTCCGATCCGCATTCTCGTCGTGGACGACCACCCCATATTCCGGAGGGGGTTGCTGCTGAGCCTGTCCGGGCGAGGCGACTTCATTGTCTGCGGCGAGGCCGAGGATGCCGACGGCGCCGTTATCGGCACTGTGGAGCACCAGCCTGACCTCGTGTTGCTCGACCTTTCGATACCGGGCGGCGGTCGCGAAGCTCTCGTGCGAATCCTCTCGTTACACCCGCAGCAGAAGGTCCTGATACTGACGGCATCCGAGGACCACGACGACTTGATTGTTGCCCTCGGAGCCGGTGCGGCAGGCTACGCCCTCAAGGGGCTGGGCGTCGATGCGCTTTTCGAAACCATCCACGCTGTGATGCGCGGCGAAATCTACGCTCCGCCCGGTCTTGCGGGTCGAATTGTCGCCGGATTAGCAGCCAATGCGCCGTCCCGCGAGGTAGATGCATCGGGTCTGGACGACCTAACGGACCGGGAAATCGCCATTCTGCGCCATCTTTCCGAAGGTGCATGCAACAAGACTATCGCGCGGGCCATCTCGCTGGAGGAAAAGACCGTAAAGAACCACATGACGCGCATCATGGCGAAGTTGAATGTGCGCAACCGTGTCGAAGCTGCGCTGTTCTTCCAGGCGCAACGAGGGACCAAGGTCCCCGGCAATCAGCAAAGGTCCCGCTGAGGTCGCACCTCGCCGTGACTCCCGGCATGAAATCTGCCCCGCCCGATGACAATCCGCAGGGCTTTATTCTTGCCGGTAGCAGATGCCCCTTTCGTTGCTGAAGTCGCTCGCGCAACTCACAGGCTACCTCCTTCCGTTCAGTGCCTATCCCTATCGTGGGCAGGAGGTTCCTTGCCCAGTTTGTGGATCCGTAAACCAGACGGAGGTCAGCGGGGTCGATCGCCGCTGGAAACGACTGCGGACGGTCGGTTGCGGGGAATGCGGCCTGCTGTTCACCAATCCGATGCCGACCGAGGCAGAGCTCGACGATTACTACGCTAGCCTCTACCGCCTGGATTATCAGGGTGCCGTGGTCCGGCCGAGCGCGCGGCATATCCGCAAGCGGAGCGCACAGGCCTCACGGCGCGTGAGCGTGATCAAGACACTTTTGTCGCCGAATGCTGCCACCCTCGATTTCGGCACCGGGTCCGGAGAGTTCATCCTTGCTATGCTTGAGGAAGGCTATGACGCCCATGGCTTCGAGCCGGGCGGCACCTACTCGTCATTTGCCAGGCAGAGACTGGGTGCCCGAATCCGGGCCGGACGCTGGCAGGACATGGACTACGGTCCGCGGTTTGACCTGATCACGAGCTTCCATGTGTTCGAGCATCTGTCCGATCCCGTCAGCGCCTTCCGGGCGGCGGTCAGCTGGCTCAAACCCGGAGGCCTGATCTATATCGAGGTGCCCGATGCAGTATCCGGGTTCAAACAATCAGGTTTTATGAGCCTCCACTTTGCGCATGTGGTCGGCTTCAATGCGCATAATTTGATGCTAGCTGCAGCGAAGGCAGGGTTGGAACCAGTTTATCATGCCAGCGCCACAGAGATCGTGTTCCGCAGAGCAGAACGACCGTTTGAGCTATACCCCATTGCTGATGCCGGAGCTAAACTAACTAGGGACATGCTCGGTAGAAGCGCAAACGGCAATGCTCACTAGATTGGATATTCGCACAGCTACATTATAAAGCTCGGCAGTATTAGACCGAACATTTGTCCTTATAGATTCCGAAAACTGCAGTGAGATTTCGTGCCCCCGGCGTGATTGCAATCTCTTGAAGGATTTACCGCGTGATCAAGCCCGTCATCCTCACCTGCGCCCTGGCTCTGGCCGCGGTGCTGGGGTCTCCGGCCATGGCACAGACGCCCATTGCACCAACCCCGACACTTGCGCCCGTCGCCTTCAACCTGCTCGCCCTGCCCTACGCCTATGACGCACTGGAGCCGGCTATCGACGCCGAGACCATGCGCATCCACCATGGCCGGCATCATAAGGCCTATGTCGACAATCTGAACGCGGCGGTGGCGGCCGATCCGGCCTTGGCCGGCGTCTCGATCGGCGACCTGATGGGCCGCGTCTCCACCCTGCCGGTGGCGATCCGTAACAATGGCGGCGGCCACTGGAACCACAGCCTGTTCTGGACCTTGATGGCACCCGTTGGTCAAGGCGGAGAGCCATCGGCCGAACTGTCGGCAGCGATCACCCGCGACTTCGGGTCAATGGACGCCTTCAAGACCGCCTTCAACCGCGCCGCCACCACCCGCTTCGGCTCCGGCTGGGCGTGGCTGATCGTCCGCGACGGAAGGCTGCAGATCACCTCGACCGCCAACCAGGACAATCCCCTGATGGATGTCGCCGAGGTCCGCGGCGCGCCGATCCTGGCTGTCGATGTCTGGGAGCACGCCTACTATCTGAGATACCAGAACAAGCGGTCCGACTATCTGAATGCCTGGTGGACGGTCGTGAACTGGAACATGGTCAACCGTCTGTTCGCCGAGGCTCAGTAGGCAATAGACTGTAATCCGGGTTGCAAGCGTGGCCAGGCGCTTAGCCACAGGGTCCCATTACAGAAGACTATCAGCTCCTCGCCGAAACACCGTTTGTTGAAGACGATCCGACTTTTGCGCATTGCCGCAGGCCTGTCGCATGGGATGGCTCCAGCCGTGGCTTAATGGTTCATCGACATCGCGCTCACGCCTGAGAGGCAAATGACGGCAGCCACCCTTCTCAGAACTTCGGAAGGTCCGCTTTCGGGCGTTCATCCGGGGGCAGGTGTCAGGCTCTATCCACGGGAAGCCCGAAGGCGGCGGCTACCTGCTCTGCCCAATCTTCCGTCCCGGCGAGTTAGCGACTTTGAATGTCGGCTCTCCACCCTTAGCGGACCTCCGGAACGTCCGCTTTTCGGCATGAAGGGGGCGGGCTCAGATGGTCGCTGACCTGCTCCCCTGAAGCTCGTCCAGGAATAACTAGAGCTCGCCCCTCGAGAGGGCTCTCTGTACCGCTGGATGGGAAACGGGGGTCACGTCACGGTCTGGGCAAGGGGCTTGAGCGCCCGCCTCGGGCGGAATCCGCGCCAAGCCGCCCACAGGACTAGAGCCACCCCGACACCCAAGCAGTCCGCTACCAAGTCTCCCCAGCTCGGATCGCGCCCAACGAAGCCCTGAATGAGTTCGGTGAGCGCACCAGTTCCGATGGCGATTGCGGCTGCGGCCAGCCTCGAAACCCTTGGGAATAGAACTCCGAGGCTCCACAGGAACAAACCGAACAAGACGAAATGCACCGCTTTATCCAGCCCGGAAGGTGCAGCGGATTCCACGGCGAGCGGCGCAAAGAGAAGCACCGGCATTGCAAGCGCCACTCCAATGGCAATGAGCCGGGTCCAGATAGGCATGGTGCTCCTCTCGCTACGGTCCCTCTATCAGGGGAATGTCGCTAATTCTTGCAGGTCTTCGTGACCGGGCTGGCAGATGACGCCGTCAGGCACGGCGGGGCCCCACATGTGAAGGAGCGCCAAGAGGCGAGAATGAGGCTGCGGCAGCTCGAACGTCCACTTTGGATCGGGAGCGGTCCTTGGCGTCTGTGCGGAAACCGGACTATGGACGTGAGGTCCCGGCATCATCGCTGAGCCCATCCTTAAGGAAGGCCACCCAGCGTGGACCCACGCGCCGACCCGGCGTTACGGCACTTACGCCGCTCGCCCGCCGGGTTCCTGGCTAGAGGTGCTCTGGAAAGGTGGTGCCGCCTAGGTGACTCGAACACCTGACCCCCGCATTACGAAGGCTACTCCAGGCCCGGCCGGAAAGTCTTGCGGACAAAGGCTTTGGGCCGGTTTTTGACGACGTCCAGCGCTCCAACCCAGCCTCTTCCCAGTCTGGCCTGAGGGGGTGTTGGGTGCGTTTCCTAAGTTACGCGCTTTAACGTGGGAAACGCGGAAATTCCGACCTGCGCTATACCTGCAAACCGCACTCGATTGGCCACCAGGCATGCAACTGCAGCAGGGTCTGCCATCCGCTTCCGACCCACTGCGGACATGACGCCCACTCAGCCTTGGGAGATCAGCGTGTCAGGACCATCTGGCCCTTTGCGTCCTCTGATCGACCGGTCTTGAACATGAGGTTTTCGTGGAAAGCGATATTGTCCGGGTTGGTTGGATCAAGGCGTTTGAACAGCTCGGCGTTCTTGGCAGCATATTCTTCAAGCCGGTTGGCGTGAGTGCGATGGGCAAGAGTTAATGCCTCCGCTCCCGATTCAGGATTGAACGATTCATAATAGTATCCGTACTCACGAAGCGGTTCAGAATTGTGTATCAGTGGGTAATTTCCAAACAAAACTTCGTAGTACAGATAGTTAAGGTCTATCTCCCAGTGATGGGTTATGACTGCGTCAGTGTGGTTTGTAAGAAACTCGTATCCAATAAAACGCGGCTCTATCGTAAGCTTTTTTGCCGCTGATATCTTTAGGGATTTCGCGAATATCTGAAAATGATCGTCTTCTATAAAGGATAATGTATTTGTTACATAAACATGTTCTATGATTGAGGGCTTTTTATCAAAGCAGGCTGCCGCCACGAGCATGGGCATGTGGCTCGTCTTCATCATTGTATTGTTGGGATCCATGATCCCGATACGCCAAGTTTTTTTCGGTGGCGCAAATCCAAATTCCTTACGGAAAACGGGCACAACACTCGAAAGAGCCGGCGCCCAGATCTGGGGAATCGAGATGACGGGGCATCTGTAGACGGTTTCGCACCATGATCTGTAGGTCGGCATATGCTGACTGGTTACCCAGATCTGATCATAAAGCCGGTGGTCGACATAAAATTCGCCGCTGGTCTTGGGCGGCACGGACGCCGTTGCTTCCATGGTCAGGATTCCGCCATTGCCGCCCTTGTAGAGGATCAGGCCGCAACCGCGCTCTTTCAGGGCGCCCATCGCTGTATGGCTGATGGCGACGCCCAGGGCGATCAGATAGTCGATCTTGTTTGAGACCACCGCCAGATCGACGATATGGTCAGGATCCACGCCGAAGAGGGGTTGTTCATACGGACCCGGCGGCATCGATTCCTGGACCAGGTAGACGCTCTCGCAGTTCGGAGATGCGGCGAACAGATGGTACAGGAACAGAACGTTCTGTTTCAGACCGTTCTCGAACAGGCCAAGCTTTCCGTCCGGAGAAACGGCGATCGAGATGGCGACGGAATAGCCCCTGGTCTTTCCCATATCTTCTACCGGCGTCTGGGCTGGAGGGCGGACATGGCCATCGACATGGCCCTGATGTTGTACGGATTGTCGATCGAGACGCGCGACAGGGCGGCCTGGGCTTCGCGTCGGTAGTCGTCGATCCGTCCCTCGTGCTCCCGGCAGGCCGTCAGGATCGCTCTTCCGCCATCGGCAGTGTCGAACGGGGTATAGAAATAGCCGGCATCGCTGAGCGACCGGATGTTGTGCGCGACCGGCCAGCCCAGAAAGAGCAAATCGAGGACCAGATCGGTCGGTGTATCCGGCCATTGATGGGTGACGACCATATCAACATGGTGACCGAGAACGGCCCGTAGGCGATGTTCGTCCTCCACAAACACCCTCCCGTCCCTGGAAAGGTCCGAGATCAAGAACATTTGCCCCATATGGTACCAGTCCTTCAGGCGCAGGCTCCCAAAAAGCAGGACGGAAACGATGGCGCGCTCGTCCAGTCGGTGAGCGTTCTCGGCCGCCAGCAACGGCAACTGGAATGTATTTCCCGGTCGATCATTGTTGTCGAAGATGCCCACCCGGAGAGCCTTCTTCGGGGCCGGGCGCCAGAACGGCGAAATCCTTTCCGCATTGAGCATGGAAAGCAGGGGCTGCGGTGACCAGAGATACGGTGTTTTGACGATGTTCTGGCTGCGCGTGTAGCGCGCGAACGCCTGGCAGGTCTCCCAGAGCGGCTCCGCCAACCAGACCGCGTCGTAGAGGCCGCCCGTGAGCGGAAGATCGCCCGGTATCCCGACGGACATATGGGCGAAACTGTTGGCGGCGATGTTGCGCCAGACATAGGAGATGATTGTGCCGCCGCCTTGCTTGAAAGACACGGCGGTTTGCTGACCGAGGGCACCGGCGTCGACCTCGATCACCGTATCGATCGCGGTCAAGTCCGTCGCCGCCGAGAGGGTCGGCAATCCGAAATGGTCGCTGGGAAACACCCCGACGCCGGGAAGATCCATGATCAGATAGCAGGCCTCGACCTCCGGCAGCCGCTGAAGCATCAAGGCCAGGGCGGCCGCGGTCCGCATGGACCCATAACTGTAGGGGCCATTTGCTGCGGCTGGATCGGCTCCCGCTACGGCCAGGCCAACGCGTCGGGGACGCACGACAGCGGACGGGAGGGCTCTTGCGGTCCGCAGGGGCATCAACTCTCTTTGGGGCGGACGGCCTAGGGGCCGCTGACTACAGGACAGCCTAGCGGCAGGGATGACATCGTTGCAACGGTGCGAATCCGGAGCGGCACTGTGTCTCTTCAGCTTGGTTAATTGAGGCTGGACTCGGCCTGCGCGTCAAATTACGAGGTTAGGCAGGATTCCGAATCTTTTTTCACCCCAATGAGGCGCCCGTTTCCATGACGCTCACTCGAAAATCGACCCTTTCGGCAACCCAGAAATGCCTGCTGATCGTCAGCGTGTCAGCAGTGGCTCTGGTTGGAGCGATGGTCGTGGCGACCCCCGCTGCCGCGCAAATGACGGCCGGAGAGTCGAGCTCGGTCTCCTCCCAAATGAGCTCCCTTCAGGTCAACATCGACAACACCAACGTCTCGCTGGTCAACGTCACCACGTCTCTGGGCAACGTTTCGACCTCGCTTACGAACAGTATCATCTCGCTTACGAACAGTATCAGCCGCATCTCCACGTCGCTGGTTAACGTTTCGACCTCCTTGGGCAACGTTACCACCTCTCTGGGCAATGTCTCCACGTCGTTGACCGGCGTTAGCAATCAGCAGAGCAGCATCTCGACCTCGCTGACGGGTGTGAGCACCTCGCTGGGGAACGTCTCGACCTCGCTGGGCACCGTCTCGTCCTCGCTTACGGGTGTGAGCACCTCGCTGGGCAACGTCTCCACCTCGCTGACCGCTGTGAGCGATCAGCAGAGCAGCATCTCGACTTCGCTGACGGGGGTGAGCACCTCGCTGGGGAACGTCTCCACTTCGCTGGGGAATGTCTCCACCTCGGTGACCGGCGTGAGCACCTCGCTCGGCAACGTCTCGACCTCGTTGACCGGTGTGAGCACCTCGCTGGGCAACGTCTCCACTTCGCTGGGGAATGTCTCCACCTCGGTGACCGGCGTGAGCACCTCGCTCGGCAACGTCTCGACCTC
>JAIEPJ010000090.1 GCA_019749835.1 Phreatobacter sp.
TCAATGCCATGATCACCATGCGCGGCCAGAGCGCCGACTACGACCACTGGCGCCAGCTCGGCCTCGCCGGCTGGGGCTGGGACGACGTGAAGCCGCTCTTCGTCGGCCTGGAGGATCATTTCCTTGGGGACAGCGAGCACCACGGCACCGGCGGCAACTGGCGCGTCGAGGCGCCGCGGGTGCGGTGGGACCTGCTCGACAAGGTGCGCGAGGCGGCGGTGCAGATGGGCGTGCGCCCGCTCGACGACTTCAACACCGGCGACAACGAGGGCACGGCCTATTTCCACGTCAACCAGAAGAAGGGTCTGCGCTGGTCGGCGGCCCGCGGCTTCATCAAGCCGATCATCGACCAGCGCGACAATCTTGAACTGCTGTCGGGCGTGCTCGTCGAGAAGGTGATCGTCGAGGAGGGCCGCGCCACGGCCGTGCAGATCCGCCAGGGCGGCGAGACGCTCCTCCTGCGCTGCCGCGGCGAGGTGGTGCTCACCGCCGGCTCCATCGGCTCGACGCAGATCCTCGAACTCTCCGGCATCGGCCATGGCGACGTGCTCTCGCGCCACGGCATTCCGGTCGTGAAGGAGAAGCCGGGCGTCGGCGGCAACCTGCAGGACCACCTGCAGATCCGCGCCATCTACAAGGTCCAGGGCATCAAGACGCTGAACGAGACCTACCACAACCTGTTCAAGCGCGGCCTGATGGGGCTCGAATATCTCGTCCGCCGCACCGGTCCCTTGACCATGGCGCCGAGCCAGCTCGGCATTTTCACCCGCTCCGATCCCTCCCAGGAGCGGGCCAACATCCAGTTCCACGTCCAGCCGCTGTCGCTCGACAAGTTCGGCGACCCGCTGCACCGCTTCCCCGCCGTGACGGTGGCGCCCTGCAACCTCAGGCCGACCTCGCGCGGCTCGGTGCACATCCGCTCCGCCGATCCGGTGGACAAGCCGGTCATCGCGCCGAACTATCTCGCCACCGACGCGGACCGGCAGGTGGCGGCGGATTCGCTGCGCGTGACGCGCCGCCTGATGGGCCAGCCGGCGCTGGCGCCCTACCGTCCCGAGGAATTCCTGCCCGGCCCGGTGATCGGCGATGACGCCGAGAGCCTGGCGAAGGCTGCCGGCGACATCGGCACGACCATCTTCCACCCCGTCGGCACCGCGAAGATGGGCCTCGCCTCGGATCCGCTCGCCGTGGTGGACGAGCGGCTCAGGGTCATCGGGGTGGACGGGCTCAGGGTGGCGGACGCCTCGGTGATGCCGACCATCACCTCGGGCAACACCAACACGCCGACGCTGATGATCGCCGAGAAGGGCGCGCGGATGATCCTGGAGGATGGGAAGAGGTAGGGGCGGGCGCCCTGCATCAGCCAAGTGCGTCCTTCGAGGCTCGCTGCCGGACGATGCTGACGCATCGCCGGGGCTCGCACCTCAGGATGAGGAAGGGTGAGACTGGCAAGAAGCCATCGGCGGGTGGCGCACGACCGACGAGCCAGTCACCGTCCTCCTCATCCTGAGATGCGAGCGGCAGCGAGCCTCGAAGGACGCACTGGCGTGGTGCAGGAAACCACTGCTTACCGGAGAGGTGATCGCCCGTCGCGGTTCTCCCGACCGAACCTCACCGGACAAGCCCGGCCATGACGGAAGGGTCGGTGGCGATCATGGAACTGTCATTGTGGCGGTCAACGGCGCTGCGGTTCTGAGGGGCACAGCGGGCTTCGGCAGCGACCGAGACTGCCTAAGGCCCCGCCCTCACCCTCCCCGCTGTCGCAGGGAGGGAGACTTCGGCCTCCCTGGACTATCGATGGGTTGGGCCTGGCGGAACCGCTCAACGTCGGGCGCGACATCGTGGTCTCCCTCCCCGCGGGAGCGGGGAGGGTGCGGGTGGGGCCATGTCACCCTCACCCCAGGGCCCTGTCACCCTCATCCCTTCAGGATCGCCTCGACCATCTCCTGAACCTCCAGCGCCTCGGCGAGCGTCGCCAGGTGGTGCGGTTCGCCGCGCACCAGCGCCGCGACGCCTTCGAGCTGCCGGCGCAGCACCAGCGGCCGCATCTTCTCGTTCGGCAGGGCCTCCGGGTCCGGCTGCCAGGAGCCGTCCGCCATGCGCCGCTCGGCGATCGACCAGTCGCGCAGCCGCACGGCCCCCGCTTCCCCCTCGATCATCCAGATGTTGTGGTCGTCCTTCGCCGTCGTTCCGACGTCGCCCGTCAGCGTCACCGGTAATGCCCCGGCGGTCAGCGTCGCGGCGATGCGGCGTTCCGATCGGCCCGCTTCCGGATAGTCCGCCGTCGCCTTCAGGCCCGTCAGAGGCCCGCCGAGACGGCGCGACAGGAAGAGGAAATGCGACACCACCTCGCGGGTGAAGCCGCCCTGCGCGGTGGCGTCCAGCCAGCCCGCCGCGTCCCTCTGCCAGGAGCGCGGCCAGGTGGCGAAGGCGACCTCGATGGCGATGCGCCGCGGCGTGCCGATGGCGCCCTCGCCGATCCAGCGCGTCAGCGTCGCCACCCCGAAGGACGAGGCGAAGGGGAAGTTGACCGCGCCCCTATTCCCCGCCTCGGCGACGAAGGCGCGGGCATCGGCGACATCCACCGCCAGAGGCTTCTCGCAGAACACGGTCTTTCCGCTCGCGAGAGCCATCCGCGCATGGCCGAGATGCGACGATGGCGGCGAGGCGATGTAGAGCGCGTCGCAGGCGGCGGTGACCGCCGCCGCATCGGCGAGGCGCGGCACCCCCGGGAAGGCTGCGGCAATGCGCGCCATGGCCTCCGCCGAGGGGTCCCAGATGCCGGTAATCCGAACGACGTCGGAGGCCTGGGAGAGGGCGGCGCCGAGCAGGCGCTCGCCCATGATGCCGGCGCCGACGATGCCGAGCGCGACGGGGTTTGCGGACATGGTCGCGGTCACGCCGGCATCGCGGCTTCGACGAGCTTGGCGAGGTAGCTGGTGCCCACCGGGATCGCGGCGTCGTCGAAATTATAGGCCGGGTGGTGGCAGGCGGCGGTGTCGCCATTGCCGAGGAAGATGTAGCTGCCCGGCCGCTCGTTGAGCATGTAGGAGAAGTCCTCGGCGCCCATCAGCGGCGGCGTGTTGGGATCGACCTTGTCGGCGCCGACGACGGACTGCGCCACCTTGACGGCGAAGTCGGTCTGGTCGGCATGGTTGAAGGTGACGGGATAGCCGCGCAGGTAGTCGACCGTCGCGACGCAGCCCATCCCCCTGGCGACATTCACCACCAGCTCCTTCATCCGCGCCTCCACGAGGTCCTGGATCTCCGGCTTGAAGGTGCGCACCGTGCCGAGCATGCGCAGGGTCTGCGGGATGACGTTGAAGGCCTCGCCCGCCTTGACCGAGGTGATGGAGACCACGGCGCTCTCGATCGGATCGACATTGCGCGCCACGATGGTCTGCATGGCCAGCCCGATGGCAAAGCCCGCCTGGACCGGATCGACGCACAGATGCGGCATGGCGCCATGGCCGCCCTTGCCCTCGATGTCGATGATGAAGCGGTCCGCCGCCGCCATGGCCGGGCCCTTGCGCACCGCGAAAGTGCCGACGGGAATGCCCGGCATGTTGTGCAGGCCATAGACCTCCTGGATGTTCCAGCGGGTCATCAGGCCGTCCTTGACCATGGCGTCGCCGCCGCCGCCGCCCTCTTCCGCCGGCTGGAAGATGACCACCGCCGTGCCGTCGAAATTGCGCGTCTCGGCGAGGTATTTCGCGGCGCCCAGCAGCATGGCGGTGTGGCCGTCATGGCCGCAGGCGTGCATCTTGCCCGGCACCTTCGACTTGTAGGGCAGGTCATTGGCTTCCTCGATGGGGAGCGCGTCCATGTCGGCGCGCAGGCCGATGACCTTGCCCGAGCCGCTCTTGCGCCCCTTGATGACGGCGACAACGCCGGTCTGGCCGATGCCGGGGACGACCTCGTCGCAGCCGAAGGCCTTCAGTTTCTCCGCGACGATGCCGGCGGTGCGGTGCACGTCGTAGAGCAGTTCCGGATTCTCGTGGAAGTCGCGGCGCCAGGCGGTGATCTCGTCGTGAAGGTCGGCAACGCGGTTGATGACGGGCATGGAAATCTCCGGAAGGGCAGGCGAAAGCGCGAGGCTAGCGCGGCACGCGCGCGGAGGCGAGGGGGAAGGTGGGAGGCGGGGATGCGGCGACGAAGGCCTTCATGCCCTGCATTCCGGGAAGTGCGTCCTTCGAGGCTCGCCTTTCAGGCTCGCACCTCAGGATGAGGGTGGTTGCGCCTTGCAGGTAGACATCTGCGGCGGCGTTGCGGGCTGCCACACACCACCTCCCTCATCCTGAGGTGCGAGCCTGAAAGGCGAGCCTCGAAGGACGCACTCCGGTTCTGCAGCGCCCCCCTCACGCCGGCATGCGGTTCTCGACCAGCTTCGCCCAGTAGCTCATGCCCAGCGGGATGATCTCGTCGTTGAAGTCATAGGCGGGGTGATGCACCGAGGCCGTGTCGCCCTGGCCGATGAAGATGAACGCGCCGGGGCGCGCTTCCAGCATGTAGGAGAAATCCTCGCCGCCCATGATCTGCGGCGCGTCGTCGTTCACCGCCTTGTCGCCGACCACGGCGGCCGCCGCGGCGACCGCATGCGGCGTGTGGGCGGGATCGTTGACGGTGGCCGGCACCACCCGCACATGCTCCACCGTGGCTGTGGCGCCGAAAGCCGCGGCGGTCTTCTCCGCCACCTCCCGAAGCCGGACCTCGATGAGGTCGCGCACCTCTGCGTCATGGGTGCGCACCGTGCCGCGCAGCTCCGCCGTCTGCGGAATGACATTGTTGGTGAAGCCGGCATTGAAGGCACAGATGGAGATGACGGCGCTCTTCAGAGGGTCGACATTGCGCGCCACGATCGACTGCACCGCCGCCACGATATGGGCGCCGACGAGGATCGTGTCGATGGACTGGTGCGGCCGCGCCGCATGGCCGCCCTTGCCCTCGACATGGATGCGGAAATTGTCGACCGCCGCCAGCATCGGTCCCGGACGGATGGCGAACTGGCCGACGGGCAGTCCCGGCGCATTGTGCATGCCATAGACCTCCTGGATGCCGAAGCGCTCCATCATGCCGTCGAGCACCATGGCCTCGCCGCCCTTCTCGCCCTCTTCCGCCGGCTGGAAGATGACGGCCACCGTGCCGTCGAAGTTGCGGGTCTCGGCGAGGTACTTGGCGGCGCCGAGCAGCATGGCGGTATGGCCGTCATGGCCGCAGGCATGCATTTTTCCCGGCACCTTGGAGGCATGGGCCAAGCCGGTGATCTCGGTCAGCGGCAGGGCGTCCATGTCGGCGCGCAGGCCCACCACCTTGCCCGATCTGTCGGTCCGGCCGCGGATGATGCCGACGACGCCGGTGCGGCCGATACCGGGCACCACCTCGTCGCAGCCGAACTCCCTCAGCTTGTCGGCGACGATCCCGGCGGTGCGGTGCACGTCGAACTGCAGCTCCGGATATTCATGGATGTCGCGGCGCCAGGCGGTGACCTCTTCGTGGAGGGCGGCGATGCGGTTGACGATGGGCATGGCGGTGGTCCTGCGGAGAGGGAAGGCCGGCGCGGACGAGGGCCGCGCCGGGAATGAGGATCAGGCCGCTAGGCGGCTCTCGACCAGCTTCGCCCAGTAGCTCATGCCGATCGGGATGATCTCGTCGTTGAAGTCATAGGCGGGGTGATGCACCGAGGCCGTGTCGCCCTGGCCGATGAAGATGAAGGCGCCGGGGCGCGCTTCCAGCATGAAGGAGAAGTCCTCGCCGCCCATCACTGGCACGGTGTCGCGGTTGACCCCCTCGTCGCCGACGACCGAGGCCGCGGCGTCGCCGGCGAAGACGGCGTTCTCGGCGTGGTTCCGCGTCACCGGATAGTCGCGGAAATAGGTGAGCTTGGCGGTGCCGCCATAGACGGCGGCCGTGCCCTCGACGACGGCGTGAAGGCGCTTCTCGACGAGATCGCGCATTTCCGGGGTGAGCGTGCGCACGGTGCCGAGCAGCGTCGCCGTCTGCGGGATGACATTGTCGGTGAAGCCGGCATTGAAGGCGCAGATGGAGACGACCGCATTGCCGAGCGGGTCGACATTGCGCGAGACGATCGACTGCACCGCGTTGACGATCTGCGAGGCGATGAGGATCGTGTCGATCGACTGGTGCGGCCGCGCGGCATGGCCGCCCTTGCCCTCGACATCGATCTGGATGCGGTCGGCCGCGGCCATGAGCGGGCCGGCGCGCAGGGCGAACTTGCCGACCGGCAGTCCCGGCGCATTGTGCATGCCATAGACCTCCTGGATGCCGAAACGGTCCATCATCCCGTCATTGACCATCTCGCGGCCGCCGCCGCCGCCCTCTTCGGCCGGCTGGAAGATGACGGCCACCGTGCCGTCGAAATTGCGCGTCTCGGCGAGATACTTGGCGGCGCCCAGCAGCATCGCCGTGTGGCCGTCATGGCCGCAGGCATGCATCTTCCCCGGCACCTTGGAGGCGTGCGGCAGGCCGGTGATCTCGCTGAGCGGCAGGGCGTCCATGTCGGCGCGCAGCCCGATCACCTTGCCCGAGCCTGTGTTGCGGCCCTTGATGATGCCGACGACGCCGGTCTGGCCGATGCCGGTGACGACCTCGTCGCAGCCGAATGCGCGCAGCTTGTCGGCGACGATGCCGGCGGTGCGGTGCACGTCGAACATCAGCTCGGGATGCTCGTGCAGGTCGCGGCGCCAGGCGGTCACCTCGTCGTGGAGGGAGGCGATGCGGTTGTTGATGGGCATGGTCATTCTCCGGGAAAGGCGGTGGCCTTGCGGCCTTTCTATCAGCTCGGCAGGCGGGTCTCGACGAGTTTGGCCCAATAGCTCATGCCGATGGGTAGAATCTCGTCGTTGAAATCGTAGGAGGGGTGGTGCAGGCCGAATTCACCGCCCTGGCCGATGCCGATCATGCAGCCGGGCCGCTCCTCCAGCATGAAGGCGAAGTCCTCGCCGCCCATGGCCGGGTCGACATCGCGCCAGACACCGGCCTCGCCGAGCACGGATGCCGCGGCCAGCGCGGCATGGCCGCATTCCGGCCCCGTATTCATCACGCTCGGGCAGGCGCGGTCATAGGTCAGGGTGGCGGTGGCGCCGAAGGTCGCCGCGACGCCGGCGACGATGGCCTCGAGCCGCGCCTCGACCAGGTCCTGCACCGATTTCGACAGCGTCCGCACCGTGCCGCGCAAAGCCGCGGTCTGGGGAATGACGTTGAAGGTCGCGCCCGCATCGACATGGCAGAGCGAGATGACGGCATTGGCGAGCGGATCGACGTTGCGCGCCGCGATGGACTGGACGGCGGCGATGATATGGGCGGCGACCAGGACGGTGTCGACGGCGATATGCGGGCGTGCCGCGTGGCCGCCCTTGCCCTCGATGGCAATGTGGATCCAGTCGACGGCGGCGCTGGCGGCGCCGGAGATCACCGAGATCGTGCCGACCGGGTCCTGGCTGTTGTGCATGCCGTAGACCTCGTGGATGCCGAACCGGTCCATCAGGTCGTCGGCGATCATGGCGCGGGCGCCGTGACCCCCCTCCTCGTCGGGCTGGAAGATCAGCACGGCGGTGCCGTCGAAGTTGCGGGTCTCGGCGAGGTACTTTCCGGCGCCGAGCAGCATGGCCATGTGCCCGTCATGGCCGCAGGCATGCATCTTTCCCGACACCGTGGAGCCATGGTCTGCGCCGGTGGTCTCGTGGATGGGGAGAGCATCCATGTCGGCGCGCAGCCCGACCACCCGTCCCGACGTGGTGCGCGCGCCACGGATGATGCCGACGACGCCGGAGCGACCGATGCCGGTGATGACCTCGTCGCAGCCGAACTCCCTGAGCTTCGCCGCGACGATCCCGGCCGTGCGCGGCAGGTCGAAGCCGAGTTCCGGATGGCGATGGAAATCCCGCCGCCAGCCGGCGGCCTCCTCGTGCAATGCGGCGATGCGGTTGACGATCGGCACCTTGGCCTCCGGTGGCAGGCGGTCAGGCCGGCATGCGGGTTTCGACGAGGCGGGCCCAGTAGCTCATGCCGATGGGCAGGATCTCGTCGTTGAAGTCATAGGCGGGATGATGGACGCCGAACTCCCCGCCCTGGCCGATGCCGATCATGCAGCCAGGCCGTTCCTCCAGCATGAAGGAGAAATCCTCCGCGCCCATGGTCGGCGGCTTGTCGCGGCGCACCAGGGCCTCGCCGACGATGGAGGCGGCCACCGCCGCGGCATGCTCGGCCTCGGCGGCATGGTTCACCACCATCGGGCAGCCGTGGATATAGGTGAAGGTCGCCCTGGCGCCGTAGCTTGCGGCGGTCATCTCGACCACCTGCCGCAACCGCTGCTCGACAAGCGCCTGGATGTCCTTGGTGAGGGTGCGCACCGTGCCGAGCAGTTCCGCCGTCTGCGGGATGACGTTGTTGGCATGGCCGGCATTGAAGGCGCAGATCGACACGACCGCGCTGCCCAGCGGATCGATGTTGCGCGCCACCACGGACTGTACCGCGATGATGATCTGGGCGGCGACCAGGACCGTGTCGACCGCCAGATGCGGCTTGGCGGCATGGCCTCCCTTGCCCTCGACGAGGATGTGGATCTTGTCGGCCGCCGCGCTGGTCGGCCCGGCCCGCACGGCGAGCGTTCCGGCCGGGTCGAGGTTGTTGTGCATGCCATAGACCTCCTGGATGCCGAAGCGCTCCATCAGGCCGTCAGCGACCATTTCGCGGGCGCCGCCGCCGCCCTCTTCCGCCGGCTGGAAGATCAGCGCCACCGTCCCGTCGAAATGGCGGGTCTCGGCGAGATATTTCGCCGCGCCCAGCAACATCGCCATGTGGCCGTCATGGCCGCAGGCATGCATCTTTCCCGGCACGGTCGAGGCATGGGGCAGTCCGGTGATCTCGGTGAGCGGCAACGCGTCCATGTCCGACCTGAGGCCGATCACCCGGCCCGACGTGGTCTTCGCCCCGTGGATCAGGCCGACGACACCGGTGCGACCGATGCCGGTGATGACATCGTCGCAGCCGAATGCGCGCAGCTTCTCCGCCACGATCGCCGAGGTGCGCGGCAGGTCGAAGAGGAGTTCGGGATGCTGGTGGAAATCGCGGCGCCACGCCGTGGCTTCTTCATGCAGCCCGGCGATCCGGTTCACGATGGGCATGGATATGTCCTGAGCGGAGAAAGTCCAAGAGAACCGAACGCCGGGCG
>JAIEPJ010000113.1 GCA_019749835.1 Phreatobacter sp.
GTGCCCCTGCCGGCGCCGATGCACAGCGTCACGAGGGCGGTGGATTTGCCGGTACGCTCCAGCTCGTCGAGCACGGTGCCGAGGATCATCGCGCCGGTGGCCCCCAGCGGGTGACCCATGGCGATGGCGCCGCCGCAGACATTGATCTTGTCATGCGGAATGTCGAAGGCCTGCATGTAGCGCAGCACGACCGAGGCGAAGGCCTCGTTGAGCTCGAACAGGTCGATGTCGGCGATCGTCATGCCCGCCTTCTTCAGGAGCTTGTGCGTCACGTCGACCGGGCCGGTGAGCATCAGCGCCGGCTCCGAGCCGATATTGGCGAAGGCGCGGATGCGGGCGCGCGGCTTCAGGCCCGAGGCCTTTCCGGCCTCGGCCGAGCCGAGGAGCACGGCGGCGGCGCCATCGACGATGCCGGAGGAATTGCCGGCATGATGGACGTGGTTGACGCCCTCGAGTTCGGGATGGGCCTGGATCGCCACGGCGTCGAAGCCGCCGGCCTCGCCCATCATGACGAAGGAGGCATTGAGGCTCGCCAGCGACTGCATGGTCGTGGTCGGGCGCATATGCTCGTCGCGGTCGAGGATGGTGAGGCCGTTCATGTCCCTCACCGGGATGACCGAGTTCTTGAACCGGCCCTCTTCCCAGGATTTCGCCGCGCGCTTCTGGCTCTCCACCGCATAGGCGTCAACGTCGTCGCGGGAGAAGCCGCGATGGACGGATCGACCGGCCAGGCGCCGCCCGAGGCGCCCATGCCGACGCGCGACATGCTCTCGACGCCGCCGCCGATGACGAGATCGTGCTGGCCGGCCATGACCTGGGCCGCGGCGAAGTTCACCGCGTCGAGGCCGGAGGCGCAGAAGCGGTTGATCTGGATGCCGGGGACGATGTCGCCGTAATCGGCCTTGAGGGCGGCGACGCGGGCGATGTCGCTGCCGGCCTCGCCGACGGGGTCGACGCAGCCGAGGATGACGTCGTCGACGAGGCTGGTGTCGAGACCGTTGCGGGCCTTCAGGGCGCGCAGCGTCGTGGTGGCCAGCTCCAGCGCGGTGACCTCATGCAGGGAGCCGTCGGACTTGCCCTTGCCGCGCGGCGTGCGGACATGGTCGTAGACGAAGACGTCGGTCATGGCGGGTTCCTCTCCCCGGTTGATGGTTGGGCGCGAGCGCCGCGCGGGCCGCAGTCCGGCCTGCGCATTCTGTCTAGAGCGAGCGTGCGATCAGGATCTTCATGATCTCGTTGGTGCCACCGTAGATGCGCTGGATGCGCGCGTCCCGGTACATCCGCGAGATCGGATATTCGTCCATGAAGCCATAGCCGCCGAAGAGCTGGAGGCAGCGGTCGACGATGGTGTTCTGCAGGTCGGTGAGCTTGTACTTCGCCATGGAGGCCATGACCGTGTCGCACTGGCCGTGAAGATGCAGGCCGACGCAGGTCTCGTAGAAGGCCTTGGCCATTGTCGCCTCGGTCTTCATGTCCGCCAGCTCGAACTGGGTGTTCTGGAAGTCGATGACCTTCTTGCCGAAGGCGCCGCGCTCCTTGACGTAGGCGATGGTCAGCATCAGGGCCCGCTCGATCATGCCGATGGCGCCGCCGGCGATGATGAGGCGCTCCTGCGGCAGGGCGCGCATCATCTGGTAGAAGCCCTGGTTGGGCTCGGGGCCGAGCAGCGCCTCGGCCGGCAGCTTCATGTCGTCGAAGAAGAGTTCGGAGGTGTCGGCCCAGTCGAGGCCGAGCTTCTTCAGCTTGCGGCCGCGGCGGAAGCCCGGCGCATTCTCGGTTTCGACGACGAAGAGCGAGGTGCCCTTGGCGCCCGCCGACGGATCGGTCTTGGCGGCGACCACCACCATATTGGCGTGCTGGCCATTGGTGATGAAGGTCTTCGAGCCGTTCAGCACCCAGCCATTGCCGGAGCGCTCGGCCTTGGTGCGGATGCCCTGGACGTCGGAGCCGGCGCCGGGCTCGGTCATGGCGAGGGCGGCAATGAGCTCGCCGGTCGCCATCTTCGGCAGCCAGGCCTGCTTCTGCTCTTCGGTGCCGTAATGGAGGATATAGGGCGCGACGATCGGCCCGTGGATGGCCCAGCCCCATGAGTCCGCCCCCGCCATGGCGATCTCGTGGGCGATGATGGACTCGTGGCTGTAGTCGCCGCCCGCCCCGCCATAGGCCTCCGGGATGGAGGCAGCGAGCAGGCCCGCATCCGCCGCCTTGATCCAGGCGTCGCGGTCCATGACGCCGGCTTCCGACCAGCGGTCGAGGTTCGGCACGAATTCCTTGGCGAGGAAGGCCCGGGTGCTCTCGGCGAGCATGTCGTGCTCTTCGGTCCGCCAGGCCGGCTTCGGCAGGTTGAGGGCGCTCATGTCGTTCTCCCGGATGTTCTGTTCGGCCGCTTCGGGGCGATTGTGCAGTTACACCATCGACCCGTGCGGCTCTGAAGACGGCCTTACGGGGGAGCCGGCCATGCCGGCTCCCGGATGCGTTCAGCGATGTCAGAACGCGTCGGCGGCGAGCGCCATCATCGAGTCAGCGCCGGCCTGGATGCGGGCGAGATGGGCGCCCGTCTCCGGCAACATCTGCTCGAAGAAGAAGCGCGCCGTCACCAGCTTGGCGTTCATGCGGTCGGTGGAACCGTTGGCGCCCTCGGCGAGCTTCTCGGAGGCGACCTTGGCCATCTTGGCCCACATATAGCCCATGGCGACGAGGCCGAACATGTGCATGTAGGGCGTCGAGCCGGCCCCGGCATTGTCGGGCTTGGCCATGGCGTTCTGCATGAACCACATGGTCGCCGCCTGCAGGTCCTTCAGACCCCTGGAGAGCGAGGCGACATAGGCGCCGACTGTCGGGTCGTCCTTGTTCTGCGAACAGAAGGTGCCGACCTCGTTGAAGAAGGTCATCACCGCGCGGCCGCCATTGGCGCCGAGCTTGCGGCCGACGAGATCCAGCGCCTGGATGCCGTTGGCGCCCTCGTAGATCATGGCGATGCGGGCGTCGCGGACGAACTGGCCCATGCCCCATTCGTTGATATAGCCATGGCCGCCGAACATCTGCTGCGCCTTCACGGCATTGTCGAAGCCGAGATCCGTCAGCACGCCCTTCACCACCGGCGTCATCAGGCCGAGATGGTCCTCCGCCTTCTGCCGCTCGCCGGCATCCTCGGAGCGGTGCGAGACGTCGGCCATCAGCGCGGTCCACAGCATCAGGGCGCGGCCGGCCTCGTTGACGGCGCGCAGCGTCATCAGCGTGCGGCGGACGTCAGGGTGGACGATGATCGGATCGGCGGCCTTCTCCGGCGCCTTCGGGCCGGAGAGCGAGCGGCCCTGGAGGCGGTCTTTCGCATAGGCCACCGCGTTCTGATAGGCGACTTCCGACTGCGACAGGCCCTGGACGCCGACCGACAGGCGCGCCTCGTTCATCATGACGAACATGGCATTGAGCCCCTTGTTCTCATGGCCGACGACCCAGCCGGTGGCCTCGTCGTAGTTCATGACGCAGGTGGCATTGCCGTGGATGCCCATCTTCTCCTCGATCTTGCCGCAGGAGACGCCGTTGCGCGCGCCGGGCTGGTTGTCGGCGGTGGGCAGGAATTTCGGCACGACGAAGAGCGAGATGCCCTTGGTGCCGGCCGGCGCGCCCTCGATCCGGGCGAGGACGAGGTGGATGATGTTCTCGGCCATGTCGTGCTCGCCGGCCGAGATGAAGATCTTCTGGCCGGTGATGCGATAGGAGCCATCGCCGTTGGGCACGGCCTTGGTGCGCAGCATGCCGAGATCCGTGCCGCAATGCGGCTCGGTCAGGTTCATCGTGCCGGTCCACTCGCCCGAGGTCATCTTCGGCAGGTAGATCTGCTTGATCGCGTCGCTGGCATGGACGCTGAGCGCCGCCATGGCGCCCTGGGTGAGGCCGGGATACATGCCCCAGGCGAGATTGGCCGAGGACATGAACTCGCCGATGATGGTGTTCACGGTCGCCGGCAGGCCCTGGCCGCCATAGGCGGGATCGAAGGCGAGGCCCATCCAGCCGCCCTCCTGGTACTGCCGGTAGGCTTCCTTGAAGCCCGGCGGCGTCGTCACCGTGCCGTCGGCATTGCGGCGGCAGCCGACCGTGTCGCCGACGATGTTGAGGGGCTGCAGCACCTCTTCGCAGAACTTGGCGCCCTCGTTGACGATGGCCTCGACCAGGTCGCGCGGCGCGTCGGAAAAGCCCGGCAGGTTGCCATAGCCGTCCATCTTGAGGACGTCGTAGAGGACGAACATCGTGTCGTCGATCGGTGCCTTGTAGCTCGGCATGTCGCATCTCCTCCAGGAGCGGGCGCCCGTGCGGCGCCGGTTTCGCAAGGTCGCCGCGCGGGCGGCGGGATCAGTCCTTCGACGCCGAGGCGCCGATGCCGGCGAGCCGACCGTCGATGACGGTGATCGCCCGTTCGAGTTCGTTGATGGCCGTGTCGAGGTCGCATCGCTGCGCCTGAAGCCGGCCGATCTGTTCGCGATATTTGGTCCGCGCCACCTTCATCTGTGTGACGCCGCCGTCGCCGAGGTCATAGAGGTCGAGCATCGCCTTGACCTCCTCGAGCGAGAAGCCGACGCACTTGCCCATGAGGACGAGGCGCAGGCGGGAACGGTCGCGGCGCGAATAGATGCGGTCCTGCCCCTGCCGTTCCGGCGCGAGCAGGCCCTTCTCCTCGTAGAAGCGCAGGGCGCGGGCGGTGACGCCGAACTCGCGCGTCATCTCGCGGATGGAGAAGTCGTCCTTGCCGGCGGCGACGCCGGTCCGCGCCAGCAACTCGGCGAGCGTGACGCCCGCCGGGGGTGCGAGATCGTGGTCGGCGATCGTGGACATCGGAAAGGCGCCCTCCGGACTGGTCGTCCATTCACGTAGGGCAGGGTAACTCACGTTTACGTAAACGTCAACATCATGGACGAGGTTTCTCACGAGGGTGGAGATCCGTCGGGGCGGCGGGACGGTGTCAGGCTAGGAGGTCGATGGCCCCGGTTGTCAGGGCCGGGAATTTATTTCCTCAGGGCATAAGAAGAATTGCCTTGAGACGGCAAACACCTGCCTCCCGGGCTTAGCTCGTGGGAATGGAAGGGCTTGGGGCAAAGCGAGCCCGACATAGAGCGCAAGCCGATTGGAGGTGTCCGGGCAGGATCTTTATTTCCTTTTGGAAGGGGAGAAAGCGCCTCGAGCGGACAATCTTCTGCCTCTCCTAAAAATCGCGGGTGAATCTGGTTGTGAGGCCCCTCATTGATGTTCCACAAATGCGAAATTCGTTGCCACAAATCCCGAATGATTACCCTCACGCCCGAGCACCAGCCCCTTTGGGCTGGTAGCGGCGCCAATCGATCCCGACCTGATCGCGCGACCCAGCTGGCGCCCGCGAAGCCGTTTCCGGCGGATTGCATAGAAGTAAGGGGAATTCTGCGTTCGTCGGCTTCTCGGCCCCAAGCGGAAATTGGGAATGTCCGCTCTGGCCTCAGGCGGCTTCTTCGGAAGTCAAGATTTTTGCACCAAGCGCATCTGCAGCTAAATGCCTTCAGTCAAACTGACCGAGAAATGGCCGCAAGAGCCCAAAGCAGATGACTAGCCTCTGCACCTTCAAACTCCGGCTCGACATGCTCTACTCGGCCGCTTCGGCCAAATGGCTCAGGCAGCCGGAGCGGGCGGGAGATCGTCGGGGGGGCCGCCCGTGACCTCCACGACGCCGGCCTCCTGCGTCCTCACGAAGACCTGAACGTCACGGCCTTGCCGTGCCAACTCGCGCGCCAACCGTTGCGCGAGGGCGCGGCCCTCGGCATCGTGCCGGGTGACGTACCCATCCTCCTCGCGCACCGCACCGGGATTGTCCCAGTCGAGCGCGTCGTCGAAGCGCTCCGCCCAGCCCCCAAGATCGGCGACGAGGGCCGGCGACAGGCCGAGCACCGCCGGATCGAGATTTCCGGAATAGGCCTCGTCCATCGACCACAGGGGATGGCAGCCGTAGTCGGCGCTAACCCTGATGCGCCGAGGGCGCGTATAGGTGCGCTCGGGCGCTGCGGGGAAAAGCGTCCCGACGGCGGCATAGGTCACCCGTTCCGGGCCGATCACGACCGCCATCCGCTCAGCAAGCGCCCGTCCCTCGGCCTCATGACGGGCTGCGGCCTCCTGATCGGCGAAGCCGCCGGTGCGCTTGCGCGGAGGGATGGTGGCCAGATAGGCCTCCTCCCATTCGAGGATATCGGCCACCAGTGCCTGTCCAAAGACGCTCTCGGCGAGCGACTGTGGCACGACCCGTCCCGTGTCGTCGTCGGCGAAGGGCAGCACAAAGGGGCGGACCATCAGGCGAACCCTGTCGGGAAGGACCTCCCGAGCCTCCGGGCGCAAGGGATCGGCAAGAAGGCCAGAGCGCCAGCCGGGGGGCTCGCGCATCTTGGTCATATGGTAGGCCGCGAAGGCGCCGAAGGCGGCGCCGGCGATCGCCGCCGGCCACGGATCGTCGCCCGGCCAGCGCAGATGGCCTGCCGCGGCAGCCCAAGCGACGAAGGCTGTCGCCGCGAGATTGATCAGGAAGGCGTTACGGGCGCCGCGTCGGCCTGCCTGGTCCGGCGGCTCTTCTGGATCGATGATCCGAGGCGCCGCATGGCCAAGATAGACCCCCTGCGCGGCGGCGCCGGCGAGGAAAGCGGGGAGAGCAAGGACGCTCAGTGCCAGGAGCAGAACGCCGCCGGCGAAGACGCTCGCCGCGATGCCGAGCATCCACCGGCCGCGAAGCCGGTCGGCCCACGGCGTCGGCTTCATTGTTAAGCCGGCAAGAGCCCTGTCGAGAAAGGTCTCCATCATCATTTGCCGGGCCACGAACAGTCCGGCCAGGACATAGAAGGCGCCGACGAGGCTAAGAGCGATCTCAACGCTGCTCATCGCGCCCGACCGCATTCATCGTGGCTGGTCAAACGGCATGATCCAAAGAAACCACAACATCGTGTGAATTTGGAGTTTCGCATTGGCCTGCCGCCAGCTTTGTGGACGCGCAGTTAAGCTAGTCCTACTGTCCGGTCGAACTCAACCGGGCTATTCTGCCGTCAATCCGGGGCGGATGGGCAGCCTATCTGGGAAATGTCGTTTGATGTGATGGGCGTCAATCTTCGATATCAGGGCCTTCCTGCTGGTTGCGGTTTCATCGACCTGGTTCGAAGTAGAACCTGGGTCGATCCCTCCTGGATCAGTCACGTTCGGGATTGGCTGAAGAGAGGGGTCAATGTTCGTGGCGTCTGGATCATGCCAGACTACGGACAAAAACTGCCCTGGCCTGATGAGCATGAGGCGCAGTTGCTTTGGTCCTGGTGCTGCGACGCGGTTCAACGATTCCCAGACATCGGTGAGCGGAGTCTGGATTTACACAAGTCCTATCAATGGTTGCCATTTTTACTTTCCGAAAAGGCTCGGAGGCATTTGCGCTGGCCGAAGCCTGACCCCAATGACCCTCGAACCTGGGACGATCCGGAGACCGAGTTTGATGAGCTTGTAGACCAAGCATTCAGCGCTGCTCCACAAATAGCACCCGGCGTGACTGGAGCGCAGGGGCTTCCGATCCGGCTTATGGATCGACAGGTCGTGAACGACTTTGGTCTTTGTGTCGGCGCTATCGAGTCTACTGACGTCGTAAAGCGAATTAGTGAGCTGACTGAGTTGGAGGTATTCTCCAACTGGGACATGCCAAGGTGCAAGATAATCTTCGCCGAGTTTCGTGAGTTTTTCGCTGAAGCCGCGAGGCGTGGCGAAGACGTGCTGGTCATTTGGGACTGACTGCGATCGGCGATCTCTGGCCCCATAGACCGGGAAGGTCGAATGGCAGCTTTGCGATCTCGTTCGCGCCAGTGAGCGGGAATGCCGTGCTTGGCGATCTTTACTCCTTTACAGCCGGCCCGATCCACGCCGCGATCCGGGCGGCGCGGGCAGCGTCTCACAACGGCTGACGTCGTCTTCCGCTCCGCTTCACCCAATACGTGCGCGCCGCCGTTTTGGCTCGCGTCGCCGGGGCAGCAGGCATGGGCCTGCAGATGAGCCGATGTAGACCGCCGAGCGCCGCAAGACCTACGTGCGTGGCGCGGAGGGATATGCGTGGACGCTGATCAAGACCAAGACAGTCACCTTTCGCTGGCCGTCCGGCATAAAGGACGAGGCAAGCTTCGCAATTCCGACAAGGAATTGAGGCGGCGGCGTCATGGAACAAAAAAAAACGGGCCGCACGACCCGCCGGTCTTCCGGTTCGAGGAACCCGCCTCAGCGGCGGAACGAACCAGTGGGCCGCGACGGGGCCGGACGCACCGGCGCGAAGGCGCGCTGCGTGCTCTGACGCATAGAGTTGTCCTGGCGTTGCTGCATGGCGGGTCGCGAGAAATAGCCGCCGCTGCGCGATTGGGTACGCGACTGCGCCTCGGCGCTGGTCGAGGTCGCGACAGCGAAGACGCCGGACCCTACGGTGAGAGCGAGCGTGAACGCGGCGGTCATGGCCAAGCGGGCGAGCATGTGGGACGTCTCCTTGACGGTTGTGACTTACGCAAAGTGAATTGCGTCTGCGGGGAGCGTCAAGAGCTAAAGCGTAATCTGACTTTCCCTCCGGGCACCCGGGCACCTCGGCCGCTCAACTCATTCGAGACGGACATCTAGGGGTGCCGTCCACTTCGGACGGCCGAGTGATATCGTCCATTGATGCTGCCAGGCGGTCGCAATCCGCCACCTGAGCCTGGGCGCTCAAGGGGGCGCTCCGAAAAACATGAGACCAGCCAGCCACGCTGGGTTCAAGCGAAATGCCAGAGTACTGTGCATACCGCACCATCTCGGTGACCACCAAAGACATGCAAATAGAATAGCAGTCGCGGCGGGTGCCCTCGGAAAAAGTCTTTTTCTCGAATCACGTGGCAGGGGTCGCCACGCGTCCGGATAAGAAGGGCGCGGCATTCGGCAGGCTTCGTAGTTCTCAAGCTCCGAACAAGGCCGGTTCAGAAATCAAGCAGACCGTGTGGAAACGACCTTTGTCCCGGTCGCTCGGAGTGCTTTGCTCCTGGCTGAGGCTGATTGAGGTCAGTTCGGTGTTCGACTGCGCCTGATGTGTCCTGAGCCGCCCTCGGGCCGGTCTTGGTAGGTCAATTTGCCTCCAACGGACGCCGTTTGGCCTCTTAGCCGCAATTCTGATCGGATCGCGGCGCTGAACCTCGAGCTTGCGGTCGCGAATGCCGAGCTAGCGGAAGCGAAGCAGTCGCTTGAAGCCATGGTGCGAATTGACAAGCTTACCGGCCTGCTCA
>JAIEPJ010000234.1 GCA_019749835.1 Phreatobacter sp.
GATGGCGGCCGACGGCGTCGATTTCGTCGATGAAGATGATGCAGGGCGCGTTCTTCTTGGCCTGCTCGAACATGTCACGGACACGGCTCGCGCCGACGCCGACGAACATCTCGACGAAGTCCGAACCCGAAATGGTGAAGAAGGGCACGTTGGCCTCGCCCGCCACCGCCTTGGCGGTGAGGGTCTTGCCTGTGCCGGGCGGGCCGACGAGCAGCACGCCGCGCGGGATGCGGCCGCCGAGCCGCTGGAACTTCTGCGGATCGCGCAGGAACTCGACGATTTCCTGCAGGTCCTGCTTGGCCTCGTCGATGCCCGCAACGTCCTCGAAAGTGACGCGGCCGTGGGCCTCGGTCAGGAGCTTGGCCTTCGACTTGCCGAATCCCATGGCCTTGCCGCCGGCGCCCTGGATCTGGCGCGACATGAAGATCCACAGGCCGATCAGGAGGAGAACCGGGAACCACTGCGCCAGCAGCGCCACGAACCACGGCACCTGCTCGCCAGGAGCGCGGGCCTGGACCTGCACGCCCTTCTCGACCAGGCGTTGCGTCAGGCCGGGGAATGGCGGGGAATAGGTCTGGAAGGTCCGGCCGTCGGTGAAGTGGCCGGTCAGCTCCGGCCCCTGGATGGTCACGTCGCGAACCCGGCCGGCATCGGCCTCCGTGAGGAATTGCGAGAAGGGAAGGTCGGATGACCCGGCGCGCTGCTGCGGGCTCTGGAACAGCGTGAACAACGCGAGCAGCAACAAGACGATGATCACCCACAGGGCGAGATTGCGGAAATTGGAGTTCATCGCGTGTCCATCCCTAGGGTTTCGCCGCGCGCGAGGCGCCGAATGGCGCGCAAGCCATGCTCATGCTCATGCGTGGTGCGGCATAACCCTTACCGACCCAATGTAGGAGCGCGAGGGGGTCTTGCCAAGGAGCAGCCGACGCGAGGGCGTGAAGCTGGCGGTGCCATGCCACGTCGAAGTCAACCGATCCTTAGCCTGTCCTACGGGGCGACTGGCGCGCCGGCTCCCGTGCCACAATGACGCGCCCGCCGGCGGTGACGGTCACCAGGGCGCCCTGCAGCGTCTGACGCATGGCCTCCGCTTCGGCGATCGCCATCAGAACCGAACCGGTCAGCGCCTCAATCGCCTCGAGCCGTTCGCGCGCGCCGTCAGGGGCGACCTCCCGCAGCACCGCCGCCAGCAATTGCTGGACGTCGACGAAGGGCTTGTCGAGCCAGCCCGCGCCGTCGAAGACGACGGTCTCCGGCACGACGCTGCGCTGGCGCGAGGCCGCGTCGAGCGCAGCAGCATGCTGGGCGAGCGCCGTATCGATCATCCGCATCCGGCCGGCGAAGATCGCCAGGCGCTCCGAATCGAGACCTTCCGCCGCCAAATGCGGCATCATCTGACGGATTCGCACACGCGCATAGCTGACGTCGCCGTTGGACGGATCATCGACGGGCGTGAGGCCCGCGGCCCGGGCAGTCGCGGCAAGGCGCGCCTTCGACACCCACAGGAAAGGACGCAGCACCGAGGTCCCGTCATGGGCGCCGGCCACCGCCATGCCCTTCAGCCCGAGGGGGCCCGAACCCCGGATGAGCCGCATCAGCACGGTCTCGGCCTGATCCTCCAGGTGATGCGCGACGACCACGGCGCCGGCGCCGACATCGCGGGCATGCGCGCCGAGCAGCCGATAGCGGGCCTCCCGCGCCGCGTCCTGCAGGCCGGTCGCCGGCTTTTCTCCCTCCCAGCGCAGGACCGCCGCCGGCAGGCCGACGCCAGCAGCGGCGCGCATGACCGCTGCGGCCTCGGCTGCGGCTTCCGGCCGCAGGCCGTGATCGACACAGGCGACCGCGATCAGCGGCACCGCGCCGCCGAGATCGCGCCAGCGCAGGAAGGCCGCGAGCATCCCCATCGAATCGGGTCCACCCGATACGGCGAGAAGCAGGGCGCTTTGGGTTGAAAGGGGGGCGAGAAGGTCGCGGATCTCGTCGTCTTCGAGGGGCGCTGCCGCCTCGGACTCAGCAGCTGGCACGGCGCTGCTCGTTCACGACGGCCGTCTTGGTCGAGGCGTTGGCGTTCGGAAACTTGCGATTGAACTCGGCATAGGCGGCACAGGCGGCCTCGCGCTCGCCGAGCGCGTTCAAGGACTGGCCGAGGCGCAGCAGGCTGGACGGCGCGCGCGCTGCACGCGGATAGTCGGTCGAGACCTTGAGGAACTGCTCCGCCGCCTCGCGGAACTGGCGGCGCTGGAACATCGCCTCGCCGAGCTGATGGGTGGCGTCGCCCACCAGCCGGTCGCGGGGATGGTTTTGCAGAAAGCCGCGGAAGGCGATCTCGGCCTGCTCGTAGTCGCGCCGCTGCAGCAGCGCGAGGGCGGCATTGTACTCGTCACGCGGCGAGGCGGCGATGACCGGCGGCGTGGCGCCGGTGCCGGGCGCGGCCACGGCCCCCGGAATGGTCGAGCGCGGCTGCGGCGGTTCGAGTGTCGGATCGGCCGCGGCCCGACCGGCGAGCTGGCCGAGGTCGAGCGGCGCCGCACCACCGCCACCGGCCGCACTCCCCTGAGCGGTCCGCGGCGGCGCGGCATTGGCGCCCGGTGGCAGCGCACCGAGGTCGCGGGGCGCGCCGGCGGCACCCTGTTGCTCAGCGGGATCGAAGACGTCGCTGCGCCGCTGCGGCTGCTGCTGCGGCGACGGCTGCTGTTGCGGCCGCGGCTGGGCCGGACGGGCACCACCGCGCGCATTTTCCAGTTCATTGAGGCGGAATTCGATATCCGCCTGCATCCGCCGTTGCTGGTCTTCCATCTGGCGGACGCGAAATTGCGACTGCTCGAGCTGTCCGTTGAGCGAACGGATCTGCGATTCGAGCCGCTGGATGCGGTCCATCAGGTCGGCGGCGGTCTGGGCCTGCGCCGGCATCGCGGCAAGTGCCAGCACGAGGGCCGCCGCCGCTCCCCCTGCCAGGCGGAACCAGGTCTTTTTCACCCGTCCGATCATGATTCCGTTCCTCAGCCCTTCGCGCTTGGCATTTCATGCGTGGAATTGGGCGAGAACCGGGCCCATTTCAAGCGAAAACGGCGCCCGGGAGTCCCGTGCGCCGTTTCCGCATTCCGAAAGGATACCGATCAGGAACCGGCGCCGCCGGACAGGACCGTCACCGAACGGCGGTTCTGCGACCAGCAGGAGATGTCGTTGCAGACAGCCACCGGGCGCTCCTTGCCATAGGAGATGGTCCGGACGCGCGCCGAGGAAATGCCGCGGGCAGCGAGATAGTCGCGCACCGTCTGGGCGCGGCGGGCGCCCAGCGCAATGTTGTACTCGCGGGTGCCGCGCTCGTCCGCATGACCCTCGATCGTGAAGGAATAGCGGCTGTACTGGTTCAGCCAGACCGACTGCTTGTCGAGCGTGGCGCGTGCCTGGGGCGTCAGTTCCGAAGAATCGGTCTCGAAGAAGACGCGATCGCCGACATTGACGATGAAGTCCTGGGCACTGCCCGGGGTGGCAGCACCGGCGCCGCCAGCGCCAGCCTGGGTGGTGGGGTTCTGGGCACAGGCGCCGAGCGCGAGGCCGAACGCCATGATGGCTGCAAACTTCAGATTGCGGCCGAGAGCCATGGTCAGCATGATGGTCTCCTTGACCTGAAACGTGAGCGAACCTGTATCAGGAATTCGGTTAAGCGAACCTTCCCGGACATGATGACCATGGAGTGATCGCGCTCACCGTAACCCTCTCCATGTGCGACGTTCGGGCGGTTATGATCCTGAATTGGTATGGTTATTCTCGATTGGTCGGGCGGTGAGGCCTTAACGCCTCGCCGCCCGACCAATCGCCGGGATGGTCAACCGTCGGTTAATGGACGCTGGCCGCCGACACCGCACGCCGAAACCGGCGACGGCATCTCTCCCGCATCGCGGCGGAGCGTGACGAGACTGTGGCAGGCAGGTGGCGCTGGCGAGAAGCTTGCCCCCCGCGGACAGGTGCCCGGAGGGTGTGGCGAAACTGCCACATCGCGCAGATGGCGGCCTCAGCGACCCCAGCGGGTCGTCCAGATCGCCGCCATGGTGACGAGGCCGTAGACGACCATGGCAAAGCCGACGAGCGCGAACATCGTCCAGGCCGGCTGCCCCGTCGCGGCCAGCCACCATCCGCCAACGGCGATCACCGCGAGCCGCGCCGTTCCCGCCATTATCGGGCCGAAGACGCGGCCGGCGCCCTGCGCGGCGAAATAGAGGCAGAGGCCGAGACCATAGAAGCCGAAGCCCGGGCCGGCCCATACCAGATAGGAACGGGCTGCGGCGATCACGGCGGGGTCGCTGGTGAAGAGCCGGGCCCAGGCCTCCGGCACCAGCCAGGCGGTGAGGCCGACGGTACCGGTGATAGCAAAGGCCATGGCACCGCCGGTCCAGGCGGCGCGGCGGGCGCGCGGCGCATTGCCCGACCCGATCGCCATGCCGACCATCGGGACCAGCGAGACGCCGATGGCGAAGGTCACCGGTATCAGGAGGAATTCCAGCCGTGAACCGATGCCGTAGCCTGCGAGTGCCTCCTCGCCGAATGTGGCCACCAGCCGGGTGAGAATGAGCACGGTCAGGACCGACTGGAAAGACGAGAGCATCGCCACTGTGCCGACCCTGAGGATGTCTGCGGAGTGGTCGAAGCGCACTGGGAGGCCCGACAGCGGCAGGACGAAACGTCCCTTGCCCGATCGCAGATAGCGCAGGAGCCACAGCGCGCCGAGGCCATAAGCGATCACCTGGCCGAGCCCGACGCCGACCATGCCGAGCCGCGGCAGCGGACCGAGGCCGAGACCGAGGCCCCCGCCGACGACGATCTGGATGGCCGCAACAGCCAGGAGGGTGGACGAGGGCACTGCCATGTTGCCCATGCCGCGGACCACCGAGGCCAGAAGGTTGCACAGCCAGACGGCGAGGATCCCTGCGAAGATGACGTTGGAATAGACCAGCGCCTCCTCGAGCGCGGCGCCGCGCCCACCGAGCAGCCGGTAGAGCGCCGGGCCGATCGCCAGGAACAGCGCACTCATTCCGAGGCCGCCGACAAGCGCGATCAGCACCGTGTGGTAGGCGAGCGAGCGGGCGCGGACGACGTCCCCTGCCCCCAATGCCCGGCTGACCGCCGAGGACACACCGCCGCCCATGGCACCGGCCGACATCATCTGCTGCAGCATCACCATGGGAAAGACGAGGGCCATGCCGGCGAGGGCCGCCGTGCCGAGCAGGCCCACATAGGCGGTCTCGGCGATGGCGACGGCGGCAGTCGCCACCATCGCCATCATGTTGGGGGTCGACAGCCTGAGGATCGTGGTAACGATGGGCGCGGTCAGGATCGGATTGCCGGCCGGCGCGGGTGTAACGGTCATGATGCCGGTCCTGTCGGGTTGGAGACGGCCGGATGGCGGCTCACGGCGGCGACAGCCGGACGAGCGCTTCGTCGAGATGGAAGACCAGCGTCTTGCTGGCCTCCTCCCCGAGGGCGCTGCTGACCTCGTGCTGCGCCGCGGCCCAGCCGGGCTGCGCGACCTGAAAGGCGGCGAGGCCGGCTTCCGTCAGAGCCAGGCGTCGCGTCCGACGATCACGCGCATCGGGCGTAAGGGCGATCAGGCCGCGCTGTTGCAGCGGCCGCAGGCTGCGGGTGAGGGTCGTCGGATCCATCACGATCCGCTCGGCGAGCTCGCCGATGGACGGCGACCCGCCGATGCGGATCTGCGCGAGCACACCGAACTGGCTGATGGTGAGACCATAGGGCTCGAGATGCCGGTCGTAGATCTGCGACACCCGCCTCGCCGTGCGGCGGACGCGGGAACAGAGGCAGGGCAGGTTCATTGCCGGGAAATGCGCCGGAAGGCTCATGTGGAGATGCTACCTGCATATGCAGGCAAGTCCAGAGCCCCGGGCCCTCCCCTTGCATCGGCCTTGGCCGCGCGCCTAGGGTGTTGCGCAGGCACGGTCCGGAGGACCCCGGTCATGAGGCGTTTCTCCCGCATGTCCGTACTTGTCGGGTTTATCGCGATGGCCGGGCCGGCTATTGCCGCTGATCCGCGCACCTGCCGCTTCACGGCCGACATCGTCGCCGCCGCCGACGCCCTGCTCGTCGATCCGAAGAGCGAGCGTCGCTTCTGGCGTGATCGTTTCAGCGACGACGCCGCCTATCTCCTGATCCGCTACGGCGAACTCTCGCCGGGCGCGGCTCTCGGTTTGGTCGATGCCCTCGGGGCCCGGCCGAAGCCTCCCCTGCGCCTGACAGAACTGCGCCTGTCCCTCCTGCCGCCGGCGGAACGCCGGACCGCCTACACCGCGACCGCCCAGCCCGCCCTGCGAACCCTGACCGATCTCTCGGTCCTGCGTGCCTTTGTCGTCGATGGCGAGGAAGACTGGCTCTTTGCCGATGTCGTGCGCCGTGCCGCGGAACCTTCGGCCCAGCCACAAGCGATGCAGCAGTTGCAGGTCGCCCTCGCCCGCGCCCTGTCCGACCTCGACCACGGTACCCGGATTCGCGTCGTCGCCCGCGCCGAGGCCCATGGCCTCTGGCGCCTGGCACTCGACATGACCGCAATGGGTGGCGACATGGACGCTTGGCTCGCGACGCTGCGCCGGTCCCCGCATTCTCCCGCCGATCCGCAGGCTCTCGCTGCCCACTTCGCTCCGGTCTGGCGCGGCAGCCTCATGCCGGGCATAGCGCGGCCCCAACGCCATGCTCTCCCGGCGGAACTGCAGACCGCCGTCGACATCCTCGACCGCGGGCGCTCACAGACTGCCGGTGACTTCGACAAGGTGATCGAACTGATCGGCCTCGCCCCCGGCGCCATGATCCTCACCACCGCAATCACCCAGACGGGCGAGCATCGCCTCGGCGCCGAAGTGGCCGCCCCGCTGGTCGCCGGCATCCGCGAAAAGCGGATCGACCCCGCCGCCGACATCGACCGGATCCGCGCCGTCATCCTCGCCGGCACGGTCCGCATCCTCGGCATGGATCGCGCCCGCGTGCTCTTCTCGTCTTTCCCGGGGCCAACCGAAACGGTCGTTGGCGAGACCGCGCTCGCAACGCTCGAACGCGCTCTCGTCCGCTATTCCCTGGCCGGCTTCGCGCGGGGCGACGAGCCGGCGCCGTCCCGTCCCCCGCTCCTGTCGTCGTCTTTCGACTGGTCGGGCTGGCGCAATGCGGCGGAGGCCATCCGCAAGGGGGAACCCGCACCGGACAGCTATCGCGGCGTCGAGGCGGAACTGCTGCACGCGATCGGCCGCAATGCCGCGGCGATCAATGTCCTGAGGGCGATGGGCACCGGTGACGAGGCGCGCCAGCGGGCCCATACCCTGCTCGTTGCGCTCGACCAGATGTGTGGCGGCGTCCTGTGGCCGCAGGCGCCGCTCGGCCAGCCGCTCTATCGCTTCCCGCCGCGGCCGCGCTGACGTTCTGCGGGATCAGCGCAGCGTCGGGCTCCAGGCCGGATCGGAGGCGAAGCTCGGCGTCGGCACGACGACCTCGGACCGCGCGAAGATGTCGGCCTGAAACAGCCGCGGACCGGCTCCCTGCTCACGGAAGAACATCACGAAAAGACCGTTGGGCGAGAAGGTCGGGCCCTCGTTGTGGAAGCCCGAGGTGATGATGCGCTCGCCCGTGCCGTCCGGCTTGATGACGCCGATGGCGAACTGGCCGCCACCCTGCCGGGTGAAGGCGATGAAGTCGCCGCGTGGCGACCAGACGGGGGTTGAATAGCGGCCCTGGCCGAAGGAGATGCGATTGGCCGCCCCGCCGCCAGCGCCCATCACGTAGAGCTGCTGGCCACCGCCACGGTCGCTCTCGAAGACGATCTGGCTGCCGTCCGGGGAATAGGAGGGTGAGGTGTCGATGGCCGCCCCGTCGGTCAGGCGCACGGCCGCGCGCGAGCGCAGGTCGAGCGAATAGAGCGAGGAACCCGAGCCCTGCTGCAGCGACAGGGCGATGCGCTGCCCGTCCGGCGAGAAGCGCGGCGAGAAGGTCATGCCGGGGAAATTGCCGACCTGCTCGCGCTGGCCCGTCTCGATATTGAGGAGATAGACCCGCGGCTCGCCGCCGGTATAGGCCATGTAGGTGATGTCCTGGCTCGACGGCGAGAAGCGCGGCGTCAGGACGAGGTCGCCGCCACGTGTCAGGTAGCGCACATTGGCGCCATCCTGGTCCATGATGGCGAGGCGCTTCTGGCGCCTGTCCTTCGGGCCCGTCTCGTCGACGAAGACGATGCGGGTGTCGAAATGGCCCTTTTCGCCGGTGACGCGTTCGAAGATCTGGTCGGAGACGAGATGGGCGATGCGCCGCCAGTTGGCCTCCTGGGTGGCGAATTGCTGGCCGTGGAGCTGGCCGCCCTGGGCGACGTCCCACAGGCGGAACTCGACGCGCGAGCGCCCGTCGGCGCCGCGGCCGGCACGGCCGGTGACGACCGCAGCCGCCCCGAGCTGGCGGAACTGGGCGAAATTCGGCGGCTGGTCGGCATCGAGGGTTGCATTGCCGTAGGCCTGCTTCTCGATGATCCGGAAGAAGCCCGACCGGCGCAGGTTGTTCTCGATCACGCCGGAAATGTTGCGGCCCATGTCGCCGTCGCCGCCGAGATTGGGGACGACGATGGGAAAGGGCTGCACCTGGCCGCGCCGGATGTCGATGACCGGCGGCGCGCCCTGCGCCAGCGACCATGGCGAGAACAGGCTCGTCCCGGCGATCGCAGTGCCGGCGGAGAGGATGGTGCGGCGGTTCAGAAGCAGGGTCATGATCGGGTCTCTTGGGGCCTTCAGATGGCGCTAGCAGGGCGGTTGGTCGAGAGCATGACGACAACCCGGCGCGCCTCGTCCGTCAGCGCATCATTTCCTTGGGATCGAAATTGAGGACGACTTCCCGCCACGTGTCGTAGCGCTCGCGCGGCAGGCGCACGCCGCCTTCCGCCGAGCAGCGCATCACGGCGCGCACGGCGGAATTGGCCAGCACCTGGAAATTCGAATCCCCGCGCGGATTCTGCACTTCGGGGCGCGCGGTCACGGTCCCGTCGGGATTGAAGGAGACTCGCAGGCGCACGGCGGGACTGTTGCCCTCGCGCGCCGCGATCGGAATCTCCCAGCAGCGCTCGGCCCAGGCGCGGATCGCATCGATCTCGCGGCCGGTGATGCGTGAGGCGGCGCCAGTCGCCGTGCCGAGCGAGGCGGTGCGGGCGGGGGCCGTAGCGCCGGTCGCCTCGGTGCGCGAGGCCTGCCGGCGATCGTTCTCCTGCGACTGGCTGGTGGCCAGACGGGCGGCGATCGAATTGGCGTCGAACTGACGCGCATTGGCCTGTTCCTGGCGCTGGCGCTCGGCCCGCTCGCGAGCCTCCCGCTGCTGGCGTTCGCGGGCTTCGCGGGCGACGCGCTCGCGCTCCTGGCGCTCGCGGGCTTC
>JAIEPJ010000307.1 GCA_019749835.1 Phreatobacter sp.
AGATGTTCCGCTTCCTGCAGATCCAGGCGGCCGCGAGCGTCCCGCTCGGCCTCGGGATCGTGCTCGCCGCCCACCGGCCGGCGCCGCTCGGCTGGCAGGACGGGCTCGGGCTCCTCGTCTTCATCGCGGGCTGGGCCGGCGGCGCCATCGCCGACCGCCAGCTCGCCGCCTTCGTCGCCGACAAGAACAAGAGCGGCCCCATCTGCGACGTCGGTCTGTGGCGCTATTCCCGCCACCCCAACTATTTCTTCGAATGCGTGCTCTGGGCCTCCTTTGCGGTGATGGCCCTCGCCTGGAGCGGCTATCCCTTCGGCTGGTTCGCCCTGCTGGCGCCGGCCTTCATGACGCTGCTGCTGACCCGCATCTCCGGCATCCCGCCGCTCGAGGACCACATGTTGCGCAAGCACGGGGCGGCCTTCGCCGCCTATCAGGCGCGGACCAGCGCCTTCATTCCCTGGCCGCCCGGCCGGACCGGAGCCTGACACCGTGATCGCTGCCCTGATTGCCTGGGGGGAACGGACCCCCGTTCCCGATGTCCTCACCCGCGCCGCCATCGCCTGGCTCGTCGGCCGGACGGACAACCGGCTTGCCGGCCATAGCGCCTCCGACGAAGCGGCCTTCGCCGCGGCGATGACGGATTTCCCCGTGGCGATGCATACGGATGCCGCCAACGAGCAGCACTACGAGCTGCCGGCCGACTTCTTCGTCAGGGTGCTCGGCCCGCAGCGGAAATATTCCTCCTGCTTCTATGACGGGCCGCAGACGACCCTGGCCGAGGCGGAGACGCGGGCGCTCGACCTGACCATCGACCATGCCGGCCTTGCCGACGGCCAGCGCATCCTCGAGCTCGGCTGCGGCTGGGGATCCCTGTCGCTCGCCATGGCCCGCCGCTTTCCCGGTGCGACGATCACCGCGGTGTCGAATTCCAACGGGCAGCGCCGGTTCATCGAGGCCGAGGCCGCCCGGCAGGGGATCGCCAATCTCACCGTCGTGACCGCCGACATGAACGTCTTCTCAGCCGAGGGACGCTTCGACCGCATCGTCTCGGTGGAGATGTTCGAGCACATGGCCAATTGGCGCGAACTCCTGACGCGCGCGGCCACCTGGCTGGAGCCGGACGGGCGTCTGTTCATCCATGTCTTCACCCACCGGACAGGGTCCTACCGCTTCGACGCGACGGACAAGACCGACTGGATCGCCCAGCATTTCTTTACCGGCGGACTGATGCCGGGCCATGGCCTGATCCGCCAGTTCGACGATCTCTTCACCGTCGAGGAGGAATGGCGCTGGAGCGGCGAGCACTACCGTCGCACGGCCGATGACTGGCTGGCCCTGTTCGACGCGCGGATCGGCGAGGTCGACCCCATCCTCAGCTCCGTCTACGGGCCGGCGCAGCTGGCGCTGTGGCGGCGGCGCTGGCGGCTGTTCTTCCTCGCCACCAGCGGCCTGTTCGGCCATGCCGGCGGCGACAGCTGGGGTGTCAGCCACTACCGTCTCAAGCCGGTCCGCTGAGGCCGGCGCAGCCGGCGGCTAGAGCCAGCCGGCCGAGGCCAGAAGCCGCAGGGCGCCAAAGGCCCCGCCCGCGACGAGGGCGGTCGCCACCGTGCCATAGGCAATGTCGACGAGGGTGAGGGTGAGCGTCCACACCCGCAATGTGGCGTAGTTCGTCAGGTCATAGGTCGCATAGGCCAGGAGCCCGATGAAGGCGCCATTGACCAGCGCCAGGGTCAGGGACCCGGCGGAATAGGCCGGCATGACGGCGAAATGCACCACGCCGAGGGGGAAGAGGAAATAGAAGATGACCGCCGGCGCCCAGCGCAGGTTGTCGAGGAGCAGGCTGCCGAGGGTCGGCCGGTAGAGCCGCCGCGCCATGGTCGACAGCCAGAGGGCGTCGAGGATGCCAAAGACGATCAGCGCGGCCAGATAGCCCGAAAAGAACGTCATGGCTCACATCCCCGATACAGAGCAGGGGATACGAACGGCAGGTGCCCTCCGGTTCATACTGCGGTGCGCAGGGGTCGCGATGGTCGCCCGGCGGGAGCCAGCAGGCGCGGAACAAATGTCGGCGATGTCAGGAAAGCGGGCTGGTGGAGCTAGGGGGATTCGAACCCCCGACCTCTGCAGTGCGATTGCAGCGCTCTCCCATCTGAGCTACAGCCCCGCCCGCGAGCGCGCCTTTTAGGGCGTGCCGGCAGTTCGGTCAAGGCATCCGTCGCGCCGCGATGCGGCTTCGGCGGGATCGCCCTGAGGTCCAGGACGCCGCCGGCGGCGCCCTCGCGTCTCACACATATTGCCCGTGGCAATGCTTGTACTTCTTGCCCGAACCGCAGGGGCAGGGATCGTTGCGGCCGACCTTGCCCCAGGTGCCGGGATCGTTCGGGTTGCGTTCGGCGACCTGCGAGCCGCCGCCGGCGGAGGGCTGGAAGGAACCGCCGGAGGCGGCGCCCATCTGCGCGAACTCGTCCATGCCCGTCATCGGGTCGATATGGTGCGCCGTCATCGGCGGCAGTTCCGGCATGGGCGGCGGCTCCTGCAACTCGACGAGCGCCAATTGCTGCGTCGTCATCTCGCGCAGCTTGGCCATCAGGCCCTCGAAGAGCTGGAAGGCCTCCGACTTGAACTCGTTCAGCGGGTCACGCTGGGCATAGCCGCGCAGGCCGACGACCTGGCGCAGGTGGTCCAGCTGCACGATGTGCTCGCGCCACAGATGGTCGAGCACCTGCATGACCACGGCCTTCTCGATCTGGCGCATGATGTCGGGGCCGAAGCGGGCGGCCTTGGAGGCCATCATCTCGTCGGCCGCCTTGGTGATGCGCTCGATCACCTCCTCGTCGGCGATGCCCTCTTCCTTCGCCCAGTCCGGGATCGGCAGGTCGAGATTGAGGACGCGGTAGATCTCCTCCTTGAGCGTGGCGGTGTTCCACTGCTCGGCATAGGCGTCCGGCGGGATATAGGTGTGGACGAGGGTCTCGATCACGCCATGACGCATGTCGCGCGTCATCTCGGAGAGATCCTGCTGGCTCATCAGGTCGATGCGCTGCTCGAAGATGACCTTGCGCTGGTCGTTGGCGACGTCGTCATATTTGAGGACGTTCTTGCGGAGGTCGAAGTTGCGGGCCTCGACCTTCTGCTGGGCCTTCTCCAGCGCCCGGTTGATCCAGGGATGGACGATGGCCTCGCCCTCCTTGAGGCCGAGCTTGGTCAGCATGCCCTCCATGCGATCCGACCCGAAGATGCGCATCAGGTCGTCCTGCAGGGACAGGTAGAATTTCGAACGGCCGGGATCGCCCTGGCGGCCGGAACGGCCACGCAGCTGGTTGTCGATGCGGCGGCTCTCGTGGCGCTCCGTGCCCATGATGTAGAGCCCGCCGGCCTTCAGGGCGCGCTGCTTGAGATCGCCGACCTGGCGGCGGATGGCCTCGGCCTTCGCCTGCTTGTCCGGCCCGTCCTCAAGTTCGGCCAGCTCGACCGAGATGCGCATGTCGGCATTGCCGCCGAGCTGGATGTCGGTGCCGCGTCCCGCCATGTTGGTGGCGATGGTGATGGCGCCGGGAACGCCCGCCTGGGAGACGATGAAGGCTTCCTGCTCGTGGTAGCGGGCATTGAGCACGGCGAAGACGCGCTCGCCGGCCGTGCCCTGGTCGCCGTCATAGAGCGGGGCGAAGGCGGCGGGATCCTCGAGGTCGACCTGCTTGAAGCCGGCCTGTTTCAGCATCTCCGCGAGGGTCTCGGACTTCTCGATGGAGGTCGTGCCGACGAGCACAGGCTGGCCCTTGGCACGGGCAGCCTCCACCTCGGTGATGATCGCCTGATACTTGTCCTGGACGGTCTTGTAGACCTCGTCGTCCTCGTCGAGGCGGGCGATGCCGCGGTTGGTCGGGATCTCGACCACCTTCAGCCGGTAGATGTCCATGAACTCGTCGGCTTCGGTCAGTGCCGTGCCGGTCATGCCGGCGAGCTTGCCGTACATGCGGAAATAGTTCTGGAAGGTGATGGAGGCGAGCGTCTGGTTCTCCGGCTGGACCTGGACGCGCTCCTTGGCCTCGAGCGCCTGGTGGAGACCCTCGGAATAGCGGCGGCCAGGCATCATGCGGCCGGTGAACTCGTCGATGATGACCACCTCGCCGTTGCGGACGATGTAATCCTTGTCGCGCTGGAACAGCTTGTGGGCCTTCAGCGCCTGGCTGACATGGTGGACGGTGGAGACGTTCTCGACGTCGTAGAGGTCGCCCTTGACGTAGCCGGCCTCGACGAGGGCCTTCTCCATCTTCTCGTTGCCGCTCTCGGTGAGCGAGGCGGTGCGCTGCTTCTCGTCGACCTCGTAGTCCTCCTTGTTCAGGACGGGAATGAAACGGTCGATCGTGGCGTAGAAGTCGGAGCGGTCGTCGAGCGGGCCGGAGATGATCAGCGGCGTGCGCGCCTCGTCGATGAGGATCGAATCGACCTCGTCGACGATGGCGTAGAAGTGGCCGCGCTGGACCATCTCCTCCACCGAGTACTTCATGTTGTCGCGCAGGTAGTCGAAGCCATACTCGTTGTTGGTGCCGTAGGTGATGTCGCAGGCATAGGCGTCGTGGCGCTGCTGGTCGTCCATCCCGTGGACGATGGTGCCGGTGGTCATGCCGAGGAAGCCGTAGACCTTGCCCATCCACTCGGCGTCGCGCTTGGCGAGATAGTCGTTGACGGTGACGACGTGCACGCCCTTGCCGGCGAGAGCGTTGAGATAGACGGCGAGGGTGGCGACAAGGGTCTTGCCCTCGCCGGTCTTCATCTCGGCGATGGCGCCCTCGTGGAGCACGATGCCACCGATCATCTGGACGTCGTAATGGCGCTGGCCAAGCACCCGCTTGGCCGCCTCGCGCACGGTGGCGAAGGCCGGCACCAGCAGATCATCGAGAGTCTTGCCGGCGGCCAGCTGGGCCTTGAACGCGTCGGTGCGGGCGCGCAGCGCCTCGTCCGACAGCGCGGCCAGTTCGGGCTCCAGCGCGTTGATGGCATCGATCCGCGGGCGGTATCCCTTGATGCGGCGATCGTTGCCGTTGCCGAAGATCCTGCGGGCGAGCGCGCCGAGCATGTGCGTTCCTTCACTTGGGGCGGGGGAGGAGAGAGACATCGAAACCGTTGGTCGCACCGACCGTTCCGATGGTTCACGCAAGCCCTTCAGCCCCACTAGGCGGGGGGCGGAGCGCCCCGTGCGCCCCATCCTCTGATCCCGGTGGGATATGGTCGACGGACGCGCGGAAATCCGCAGCGGTCCGATAACCCGCGACAGATATGGACGGTACCAAGGGTTGTCAATTCGAGCCGAAACGGGCATTGCTGCCACGACAGGCGAGACCCGTCAGGAGTTGTGCACGCGTCTACCGCCCGGTGCTGTCGCACCGCAGTCCTTCAAAGCGCCACACGTGCCCGTCAAGCACGCATTCCCGTGACAAAAGGCTCGATCCTGCCATGACCGTCCGCATGTTCCTGTCCCTGGCCGCCATCACCGCGGCGCTTGCCGGGCCGCTGGCCGCCCAGACGCCGCCTGCGGCGACTCCGGCCCCGGCCCAGCCGGCGACCCCGCCAGCCCTGCAGACGCCGGCCGACGGCATCCTCGCCCGCGTCCAGGGCGTCGAGATCCGCCAGGCCGATCTCGATGCGGCCGAGGAGGATATCGGCGGGCAGACGACCGCTCAGATGAATCCCGAGCAGAAGCGCGACTATCTGCTCAGCTTCGTCATCGACCTGACCCTCGCCGCCAAGGCGGCCGAGCAGCGCAACATCCAGGACGGTCCGGATTTCGCGCGGAAGATGACCTATTACCGCAACAAGCTGCTGGTCGAGACCCTGCTCAACACCGAGACGCGCACCCGCGTCACGGAAGAGGAGATGCGCAAGATCTATGATGAGCAGCGCGCCCGCATCACGCCCGAGGAGGAGGTCCGCGCCCGCCACATCCTGGTCGAGACCGAGGAGGAGGCCAAGGCGCTGATCGCCCAGATTCGCGGCGGCGGCGATTTCGAGGCCATCGCCAAGGAAAAGTCCAAGGATCCGGGCGGCGCGCGCAATGGCGGCGACCTCGGCTTCTTCACCAAGGGGCAGATGGTGCCCGAATTCGCCGACGCTGCCTTCGCCATGCAGGCCGGGCAGCTGTCCGCGGCGCCGGTCAAGTCGCAGTTCGGCTGGCACATCATCAAGGTCGAGGAGCGCCGCCAGCGCCCGATCCCGAATTTCGAGCAGGTGCGCGGCCAGATCGAGGACTTCCTGACCCGTCGCGTGCAGGCCGATCTGGTGCAGCGCCTGCGCTCGGAAGCCCAGGTCGAGCGCTTCGTCCCGGCGCCGGCGCGGCCCGCGACCCCCGGCGTGCCGGCGACGCCGCGCCCCTGATCGTCTGCCGCGTCTGATGCGAAGAGGCCGGCCGCTTCCGTGGCCGGCCTTTTTCATGGCGCCGTTGCGGGTGGTTGCGCAGGTCGAACCGTTTCTTAAGCGCCCGTCGCTTATGCCTCGATGATCGTGGTCGGATCATCGTGCCGGCACGTCATCAGGGACATCCGCCTTGTCGGTGATGGGTTCGGAAGAAGCGCAGATGGGGCGCGGCGCCAAGACGCTGCTGTCGCCCGCCGGGATCACCGCGCGCGTCCGCTCGTTTCTCCTCGACCGCTCCGACGCGTCCATCGCCCAGCGCATGGCCGGCGCCGCCTTTCTGATCCGCGTCTTCAGCGCCGGCATCGCCTATGTCAGCCAGGTGTTGATGGCGCGCTGGATGGGGGGCTCGGAGTTCGGCACCTATGTCTCGGTCTGGGTCTGGGTTCTGCTGATCGGGCATCTGGCCAATGCCGGCTTCGCCTCGGCCGCCCAGCGCTTCGTGCCCGAATATGTCGAACGCGGCGACCAGGACGGCCTCCGGGGCTTCCTCGGCGGCGGTCGGCGCCTCGGCGTCATCATCGCGACCGCGGTGGCTGTCATCGGCCTCGTGATCCTCTGGCAATTCGGCCATCTGCTCACCGGCGCCATGGTCATGCCGCTGGCGCTGGCGGCACTCTGCCTGCCGATGTTCGTCCTCACCGACATCCAGGACGGCATCGCCCGCTCCTGGAACTGGACCGACCTCGCCCTTGGGCCGCCCTATCTCATCCGTCCCGTCATCCTGCTCGGCTGCATGGCCGCCGGCCATTTCGCCGGCTTCGCCAGCACCGCGGTGACGGCCATGGCCTGCGCGGTGGTGGCCACGTGGCTGGCCGCGATGATCCAGTTCGTGCTGCTCAACCGGCGCCTCGCGGTGAAGGTCGCGGCCGGACCGGGCCGGGCCGAGCCGATGTTCTGGCTGAAGACCAGCCTGCCCATCTTCCTGGTCGAGACCTTCTATCTGGCCCTGACCTATACCGACGTCATTCTGCTGAAATATCTGCGCGGCCCCGAGGAGGTCGCCGTCTACTGGGCGGCGGTGAAGACCCTGGCGCTGGTCGCCTTCGTCTATTTCGCCGTTGCCGCCGCGGCGGCGCACCGGTTCAGCGAATATCACGTCGCCGGTGACCGGCAGAAGCTCGCCGATTTCCTGCGTGCCTCCATCCGCTGGACCTTCTTCCCCTCGCTCGCGGCGACGATCCTGATCCTGGCGCTGGGCAAGCCGTTCCTGATGATGTTCGGACCTGACTATGTGCAGGGCTATCCGGCGATGTTCGTGGTCTCCGTCGGCCTTCTGGCGCGCGCGGCGGTCGGCCCGGTGGAACGCCTGCTCACCATGTCCGGCCACCAGACGGCCTGCGCCCTCATCTATGGCGTCGCCTTCGCCGTGGCCGTGATCCTGTGTCTCCTGCTGATCCCGCCCCTCGGCATGATGGGCGCTGCCATCGCCACGGCCGTGGCGCTGACGCTCGAATCGGTCCTGCTCATCTGGGTCACCACCGCGCGCCTCGGTCTCTCCGCCCGCTTCTGGGCCAAGCCGGCTGTCGCATGACGGCGCTGTCCGACACCCTCGCGGCTCCCGCCATCTCGGCCATCGAGGCAACGCTGCAGCCGGAGCTCGGCTCCGCCGGCATGGGCGCCGTCAGCGCGGACTGGGTGCCCGCCATGGACTGGGCGTCCATCCGGCCGGAATGGGAAGAGCTCGCTGCCGCCGCCGGGCCCAACGTGTTCCTCGCCCCGGCTTTCGCGCTGGCGGCCCGTGGCATCGCATCGCCGCGCGGGCTCGGGGCCCTGCTGATAGCGCGTGACGGCGAGCCCATCGGCCTGGTCGCCGGTCGGCTCGGGTTCGCCCGCACGGTCTTTACGCTCTGGACCCACGATTATGCGCCCTATGGCATGCCGCTGGTGCGGCCGGGCGAAACCGCGGCGGTCGTCGAGGCCCTCTTCGCCTTTCTGGCGCAAGAGGGCATCGCTGCCCTCGACGCGCCGCTGCTCGATGCCGGGCCTTTCGCGGCGGCGCTCGACGCGCAGGTTGCCGCGCACAGGATGCAGGTTCGCGATGCGCATCGCCGCGCCGTGCTGACCGCGCCTCCACCGCCGCTGTCCAAGGAGCATCGCCGTCTGGCGCGCCGCCTCGGTGAACGCGGCCGCCTGGTGGCTGTTTCGACGGCGACGGGGCATGATCCGGGCGCAGCCATCGCCGCCTTCCTCGCGCTCGAGGCAGAGGGCTGGAAGGGCCGCCGCGGGACGGCGCTGGCGACCGATCCGGCGACGCAGGTCTTCTTCGAGGACGCGGTCGGCGGCCTTGCGGAGAAGGGCTCTGCACGGATCGACATGCTGCTGCTCGACGGCAGGCCGATCGCCGCCGGGCTCGTCCTCTCCGCCGGCACGCGGGCCTGGTACCTGAAGACCACCTATGACGAGGCCTTCGCCCGCTATTCTCCCGGCCTTCTGCTGTCCCATGCGATCGGCGAGGCCGCCATCGCCATTCCCGGCGTGGAACTGGTCGATTCCTGTGCTATCCCCGGGCATCCGATGATCGAGCGAATCTGGCCGGGGCGCATGGCGCTGGCGACGCGTTTCATTGCCGTCCGGGAGGGCCGCCCGGGCTGGCGCTACCATGCGGCGCTCGCCTGCCGCCGCGGCTTGGCCGAGGGCAAGGCTCTGGCCAAGCGGCTGCTGCGCCGCTGAACCTCAGGGCCGGTCGCGCAGCAGGCGCCGGATGATCTTGCCCGTCGTCGTCATCGGCAGTTCGTCGATGAACTCGACCTCGCGCGGGTAGGAATGGGCCGACATCCGCGTCTTCACGAAGTCGCGGATGTGGTCCGCGAGCTCCGGCGAGGGCTCGACGCCGTCCTTCAGCACGATGAAGGCCTTGACGATCTCGGTGCGCAACGCGTCGGGCTTGCCCACGGCCGCCGCCAGCGACACGGCGGGATGTTTCAGCAGCGTGTCCTCGATCTCGCCCGGACCGATGCGGTAGCCGGCCGAGGTGATGACGTCGTCGTCACGGCCGAAAAA
>JAIEPJ010000231.1 GCA_019749835.1 Phreatobacter sp.
CGCTGTCCGGCGGCATGCGCCAGCGTGTCGGCCTCGCCCGCGCCCTCTACGGGGATCCGCGCCTCATCGTTCTCGACGAGCCCAATTCCAATCTCGACGAGGAGGGCGAGCGCGCCCTCGGCCAGGCCATCGCCGCGATGAAGGAAGCCGGCCGCACGGTGGTCGTCGTCACCCATCGCCCGCAGCTGCTCGCCTATGTCGACAAGGTGCTGGTGATGTCCTTCGGGACCGCACTCGCCTTCGGCGACCGGGACGATGTCATCGCCCGCATGCGCGGCAACAAGGTTGCAGCTGTCCAGTCCCCACGTACGAGCTCTGCGGCCTGAGAGCTTATGCGCCACCCGTTCCCATGCGAGGATCCGCCATGTTGACCGACATCATCTCCTTCCCTTCGACCTGGCGCAGAGGGCGCCAGGGAGTCCTGGCCCGGCTCGCCGGCCTTGCCGCTCTCCTGTGCGCGAGCCTCATGGCCTTCAGCGGCGCAGGCGTCGCCCAGGGCCTCGGCCAGCCGCCGGCCCTGCCACGCCCGCCGCAGCTCGTTCCCCTGGATCGGGCCTTCCTGAATGCGGCGACGGCCCTCTTCAACACCGTCCCCGTCACCGCCGAGAAGACGATTATCGTCATCGACCCCCTGGTCGACGGGGTCACGGGGATCCAGTCGGCGGCGACGCGCGGCTTCGACCGGCGGATCGCGGCGCTGGTCGCCGAACGCTACCAGCACATCGAGGTGCTGCCGTTCACGGTCGAGAACCTGGCCAAGGCCAAGTTCATCTTCATCGGCACGTTCAACACCATCAACAATGCGGGACAGCCGGCCGGACCGCGGGATGCGTTCTGGATCTGCTTCGCCCTCATCGATCAGGCGTCGAAAACCGTCGCCGCCCGATCGGTCGCCAGAGCCACCATCTCCGACGTCGATATTGCGCCGGCGCGCTTCTATGCGGATACCCCCGTCTGGGGGCTCGACGCGGCAACCACCGCCTATATCGAGACCTGCCAGCGCTCCCGGCCCGGTGATCCCGTCAGCCCGGCCTATATGGCCCAGCTTCCCGCAGCGGCGCGGATCCGCGAGGCCACCGTCGCCTATGAGGCGGGCGATGCGCGCCGCGCGCTCGATCTCTACCGTGAGGCGAGGGCCATGCCGGAAGGCGATCAGCTGCGGGCCCTCAACGGTCTCTACCTGGCGCTGATGGCCATCGGTGAGAGGGACGAGGCGGCAAAGGCCTTCTCGCAGCTCGTCAGCAACGGGCTCAACCTTGGCCGGCTGGGGGTTCTGTTTCTTTTCGAGGTGGGGACGACGAACTTCAACTCGCAGACGGCGGCCGCCGCGCATTATGCCAACTGGCTCAACGAGATCGCGACCCGCGCGGGCAGTGCGGAAGGCTGTCTCGAGGTCGTCGGCCATGCCAGCCGGACGGGCCTCGAGGCGTTCAACGAGCGTCTGTCGCGCGAACGCGCGGAACGGATCATCGCCCTGCTGTCGGAGCGTGCTCCCGGTCTTGCCGCCCGCCTCAGGCCCTCGGGGGTCGGCTCACGCGAGGTCTTGGTCGGGCTGCCGCGGGATGATAGCAGCACGGATATCGATCGCCGTGTCGAGTTCAGGACCGCCAGCTGCGCATGAGTTCAGTCAACCCTCCCATCCCGGCGGCAGACGATCGCCGTCCCTTGCCGCCGGGAACCCGGGTCGGTGACGATTTTCTGGTCCTCAGACACCGCGCGTCCGGATCCGCGGCGCTGAGCTACGAGGGATTGCGGCTCGCCGACCAGGCGAGCGTGACCTTGACCGAGTTCTTCCCCGCCGGTCTTGCGGCGAGGCTCGACGACGGCTCGGTTCAGCCGATCCGGGGCTGGGAGGGGGATGTCGATGCCAGGCTTCAGGCCTTCCTGGAACGGGCCGAACGCCTGCGAAGCCTGGCTGATCCTGCCATTGATGCGCCGCGACAGGAGCTGCAGGCCTTCGGGACGGTTTATCTCGCCTCGTCCGGCACGTCAGGTCCGGCCCTGGATGTCTGGGCCAACGACCTCCTGAGGCGGCCGAGCGCCGCCGACCTCGCCATGATCGGCCACCGTCTCGTCCATGGCCTCGCCGGGCTGCATCGCCTCGGGCTCGCCCATGGCGCCGTGTCGGCGCGCGAGGTTCATCTGAACGAGCCCTCCGACGTCGTGCTGGCAGGGGCGCTGCTGCAGGCTGCAGGCCCGGAGGCGCGGATGGGGGATCTCGCCGCGGCAGCGGGCGTCCTCTACCGCCTGGTGACGGGGCTTGCCGTGCCGCCACCGGAGCGGGATCGCCAGCTCGATGCCCGCTTCGCCGCGGTCTCGGTCGCCGCGGGCGACTATCCCGACGCGCTCCTCGAAGCCCTGGATGCCGTCCTTGAAATCGGGACCGGGGCCATTCCTGTCGATCCCGATCTCTGGACGCGGGACTTTCTGACGCTGACGGCGGGTCTGGCGGGCGTTGCCATCGTTGCGCCGCCGCGCGAGACGGCGGTTGCCGCCAAGGCTGTGCCGGTCGCCCCGGCTCCATCGGGTGAGCAGCGGCCATCTGAGCCCGCCGTGCCCCCGGTCGACCGGCCGCGGTCGGACCCGCCGAAAGCCGCGCCCGCCGGCGATCGGCCGAGACGCGCTGTCATGCCCGTGGTCGTCCTGACCGGACTGGTGCTGGCCGGCCTTGCCGGCTGGCTCTCCCTCCAGCTCCTCCGCCAGCCCCCGTCGGCGCCATCTCCCGTCGCGAGCGCTTCCGCGCCCCGCACCGCCAGTGAGGTTCCCACCACGCCCGCCGAGCGCCCGGCGCCTGTTTCGCCGCCGCGGGATGGGGCGCAGCCTCAACCTGCGGCCGTGCCGGCCCCACCGCCGGTGGCCGAGACGCCCGCATCCCCGGCGATTGCGCCCGCACCGCGCCCCGAGCCGCCCCGCGAGACGCGGGAGCCGGCGGCATCACCGGGAGCGCCGGGCCTCGCCGTGCCCCCCGTCCCGACACCGGCTCTGGGTCAGGCTGGGGCGCCGCCGCCGCCGTCCGGGGTCGACGATCGCGCCCCGGCGATCGCCTTCGCGCCGCCGGTGACGAGTTCGGCCCTGCCGACCCCCGCCGAGATCCTGAGCCGTGAGGTCGAGACTGCGACGAGCGCTCAGGCGCTTTTCGACCTCATGGCCCGTGGCGCCGATCGCAACGCGGCCGAAACCCGCATCGCGGCCCTCGGCTATGTGCCGATCCAGGCCGGCGCGACCCGGATCTTCCGCAAGCCTGGCGATGGCGAGGGCTTCCGCGACTGCGACACCTGCATGGACCTGGTGGTGGTGCCGGCCGGCCGGGTCACCATGCAGATCTCGATCGCCAATGCGAGCCGCGAGATCGGCATCGATCTGCCGCGCCCCTTCGCGGTCGCCCGCCATGAGACGACGCGCGGCGATTTCGCCACCTTTGTCAGGGAGAGCGGCAGGGTGATCGCACCGGGATGCCATGCGCGATCCCCTTCCTGGCGGCTCGATCCCGTCCTGTCCTGGCAATCGCCCGGCTTCGACCAGGGGGATGACCATCCGGTCGTCTGTGTCAGCTTCGAGGATGCGACAGCCTATGCCGCTTGGCTGTCGCAGAAGACGGGACAGCGCTATCGGCTGCCGACCGATCCCGAGTGGCACTATCTTGCCGCCGCCGAGCGGTGGCTGAGGCGGGACAGTCCGCAGATGTGCATGATCGGCAACGGGGCGGACCAGTCTGCCCGTGCGGCCTTCCCGGATTGGGAGGCGGCCGGCTGCACCGACGGCGCCATCTATACCGCGCCGGTCGGCCGGTTTGCCGCCGGGCTCTGGGGTCTGCACGATCTCAACGGCAATGTCTGGGAATGGGTCGCGACCTGCGCGCCGCAGCCGCGGGCCGATGCCGAGTTCCCGCCGCGCGATTGCGAAGCCCAGGCCCCGCGCCTGCTGCGCGGCGGATCCTGGGCCGACCCGCCGAGCCTGCGCATGCTCGATGCGCGCATCATCAGCGCGCCCGCCATTCGCGATCAGGTGGCGGGCTTCCGGCTGATCCGGGAGATCGACTGATTCTCCGGCCCGCACGATCGGCGGCCTGGTTGGCGACAAGAATTTGCTTGAAGCTGAAACCGTCATGCTGATCATGCCAGGGTCAAGGGTGGCAGCCAACGTCGCTCATGCGCGGAGCCATCGTCGAAGCGGAAGAATCAGATGCCCGGTGGTGCAGGTCGCGTGAGAGTGCGAGCAAGGTCCGGCGGCGCATTGACGGGCGTCCAACGGGATCGGTGATGAGCGAAAACAATCCAGCTCTTGAGATCCTGTCGCGCCATCCCTGGTTCGGAAAGGCAGGCGATCAGCTCGCGGCGCTGGCCGGACGGGCCCGGGCAAAGGCCTGGACGGGCGGCCAGACGATTTTCCAGCGGCGCGAGAACGCGGACACGCTGGTCATCCTCGTCTCCGGTCTCGTCCGCCTGTCGCTGATCACCGAGGAAGGACGCGAGGTCACGGTCCGCATGGCGGCGGCTGGCGAGGTCTTCGGCGAGCTCGGAATCCTCGACGGCGAGCCCCGCTCGACCGATGCCACGGCGCTCACCAAGGTGGCCGGCTTCACGCTGGCGCGCGAGGACGTCTGGGCTCTGATCGAGGCATCCAGCCCGTTCCGGAAGGCCGTCATCGGCGGGCTCTGCTCCCGGCTCCGGGAGACGACAGCCCAGCTCGAATCGATCGCCCTGATGAGCATCGAGACGCGGGTGGCTCGGCTCTTCCACCACCTCGCCGTCGATCGCCGCAAGGAGCGTGGCAGGGTCGAGGTCAGCCTTCCCTATTCCCAGGGGGAGCTGGCGTCCCTCGTCGGCGCGACGCGGCCGAAGGTCAACCAGGCGATCTCCCAGCTGCTGGATCGGGGCGCCCTGGTGCGCACCAAGGACGGCTATTCCTGCCACCTCGAGAAGCTGGCGGAACTCGCCCAGTTGGACGAGATTTGAAGGGCTTCCTCTCAGGAGCCCGCCGCAGGCGGCTGGCCGCTTTCACGGCCGGCATGCTCGCCGCCATCCTGGGCGTGATCGTCTATTTCGTCGTCGAGACCGGCCCTGCAAGCCGTCTGCGGGAGAACGGTTTCGCGTTGATGGGACGGTTCGTCCCGCGCGGCGCGCCGGCCGGCATGCCTGTCATGGTCGTCGATATCGACAGGGCGTCTCTCGGCCTGATGGGTCCCTGGCCCTGGTCGCGCGACAAGCTCGCCGCGCTGATCGACAGGATCGCCGCCGCCGCGCCGCTGGCCCTCGGGGTCGACATCGTCCTCGCCGACCGACGGGATGACGCGGGCGCGCCTCTCCTCGCTGCCGCCATCGGCAAGGTGCCGACCGTCCTCGGCGCCGTGCTCGATCCCGAACAGGCGACGACGGCGGAAGTTCTGCCGCTCGCCATCGTTCTCGTGGGCGATGGAGGTGACGTTCAGGTGCCTGAATCCCCCGGCGTGATCGTTCCCCCCGAGCCCTTCCTCTCGGCCGCACGAGGCATCGGCATCGTCTCGTTCCTCGCCGGTGACGAGACGGCCGACCAACTGGTGGCCACGAGCCCGCTCGTGGTCAGCGCCCAGGGGCTGCCTCTGGCAGGCCTTGGACTGGCGCTGGTCCAGGCCCGTTTCGAGGCGTCGAGCGTGATCATCGATGTTCCCGGCGGACGGCTCAGGGTGGGGGACGCCTCCGTGCCCCTGACGCGCGACCTGTCGCTGCGCCTCCATCATGGCCGTGCCGGCGACCGCGTCGCCCGCACCCTCTCAGCCGCGCGCCTGCTGCGCGGCGAGGACGCCGCTGCCCTGAAGGGGCGCATCGTGCTGCTCGGCGCCAGCGCCCCGGAGATCGGCGGGCTGCGCGCCACCCATGCCGATCCCTTCATGCCGTCGGTCCAGATCATCGCGGACAGCGTGGAGCAGATCCTCGGCGGACAGGCCCCGGTCAGGCCGCCGCACGGCCGGTCCGCCGAGATCGCCGCGGCCCTTGTCATCGCGCTCGGCGGCATGGTGGCCGTGCTGGTGATGTCGCCGTTCATCGCCGCCGGGGTGTCGCTGGTCCTCGCGGCGGGCTGGTTCGCCCTCTGTCTCGGCCTCTTCGCCTTCGGAGGGTTCCTGATCGATCCCCTCGGCCCGCCCCTCATCGGCCTCATCCCGGTCCAGGTGACGGCCCTCATCCTGTTCTCGGCCACGCTGCGCGAGCGGCGGGCGATCGAGCGGCGCTTTGCCCAGCACCTGCCGGCCGAGGTCGTGGCGAAGATCGCGGACGATCCCTCGCGCATCAAGATCGACGGCGAGGAGCGCGAGATCACCGCGCTCTTCACCGATATCGAGGGCTTCACCGCGATGACCGAGCGCGCGTCGCCCAAGGAGCTCATCGCCCTCCTCGATGCCTATGTGGAAATGACGGCCGGGATCGTCGTCGCCCATGGCGGCATGGTCGACAAGATCGTCGGCGATGCCCTCCACGCCTTCTTCAACGCGCCGATGGATTGCGACGACCACCCGCGGAAGGCGCTCGCCTGCGCGCGGCAGATGCTGGCCGCCACTGAACGGCTCAGGGCCTCACCGCTGGGCGTGAAGCTGGCGCTCGGGCGCACGCGCATCGGCATCGAGACGGGCCCCGCCATCCTCGGCGATATCGGCGGTGGCCGGAAGCTCGACTACACGGCCCACGGCCCCGCCATCAATGCCGCGGCCAAGCTGGAGGCGGCGAACAAGACCTTCGGAACGTCGATCCTGATCGGGCCGGGTGCCGCGGCCCGGCTTGAGGACGAGGACCTGCGGCCGGTCGGCGCCTGGCAGGCCAGCCCCGCCTCGGAGCCGCGGACGATCTTCACGGTCTGACGCGCCGTCAGCGCAGCAAGGCGCGGAAACTGGCGGCGCGTTCGCGCGACCAGGGCGTCGGTGGCGAGGGCCTCTCGCCGCGCCGCGCTACCGTCGTGCCTTCGCCGGGCCCGAGCGTGACGGTCACGCCCGCCGCCCGCACATCGACCCGCCCCTGGTCGACCAGAACCGAAAAGCCGCGGGCCGGCTCTCTCCCGACGACGAAACGGGTGCCTCTGACCGCCACCAGCGCATAGGGGCTGCGCACCGTCAGCCCCCGCGGCAGGCGGCCCTGCACATCCACCCCGACGGCCCCGGAGCCGATGGTGATCGTGCCGCCCTGGTTGGCGATGAAACGGTCGATGCGGACGCGCGCCTGGCCGCCCATGCGCAGGGTCGTGCGCTCGCCGAGGGTCATGGCGACGCGGCCCTCCGGGTCGGTCCGGACGAGATCGTTGAGCATCACGCCGGTCTCGCGCACCAGCGAGCGGGTCGTGCCGGCATTGTCCGCGAAGGCGGGACCCTGGCCCTCGGTGACGCGGCCGACCTCGGCCGCCATGGCGGCGGGAAGGCCGAGGCTGCCGACAGCCCAAAGCCCCAGTGCGAGAAACCCCAGCAAACGACCCGTCGACATCACAAATGCCTCGCCTCAATGGTTCGCGACTGCAGCGACCATGATGCTAGCACAGCGCGCTGCCAGTTCCTTGCGGAACAGGCATGTTCCGCCGACGCCGATCGGTCCGGGCGGATCCGCGCGTCCTGGCCATGGCCGACCAGCGGATGATCGCCATGGGACTTCGTGGTGTCAGGGGGCACCGGGCCGCGCTGTGCGCCAACCCAGTCTCGAACAGGAAGTGCTGGCCGGGGAAGCGCAGGTTCTGGTCCTCTCGATGGGCCAGAACGAACTTCAAGCTGGATTATCCCAGAGGGGCAACGTCAAGGGGGTGATCCGGTCGTCTCAGAGGCGCGGCCATTGAGTCACCGAGACGACGCCTTGGATGCTACTCAAGGCGTCTCATGAATTTGCCGGAGAGAGAGCTATGCCGGCTATCGGTCAGAGGCTGCGGACGGATCGTACGGTGTGACTGAAAGATATGCTCGGTCCGGTTCCGTGCCTAGCTGGCCCTCGTAGGTGCGCACAAAACGAAGTCCATCCGGGTCATAACTCAACGGACCCATCAGAACGGCCTGGGCCACTCGCGGCTGGTGCTTTCGGATTCGCTCGTAGTGTCGAACTGCCAGTCGGACGGCCAGTCGTCTTATTGGCTCGAAAAGCACATCCCGCTCGACGGGTGAGGCCTTGAAGCCAAACACCAGGAGGCAATACCCTAAGATGCGCGCTCTCCCGAAGTGAGCGTACCTGTCAAGGTCCTTCAATTCATTGTATAACAGACGACGTAATTTAAACGCCACGTCGCGCGCTTGGTGCGTATTCGAGTGCCGAAACGTATTCGACCACGCCAAATTGTGGAGAACACTCCAGGTTGTGCTCGGGTCTTGTCGGACATTCGTTGAATTCAGGATGTTGGCAAACGCAATAGCTGCAAGATGGTCAAAATCGTCTTCTTCCCCCGCATCGTGCCTGCGCAAAACACGCGAGCGTTTTCCCTCCTTTTCCAATATATGAATAGCACTAGAGACAAAATCGACAGAACATTTGAATTTCGCGAACTCGCTTGAAACGTTGAGTTGGGTGAAGTCACCATCGGGCAGAAAACAGTGTTCGAACGTTGTTCGGATTCTATAGAGAGCGAAAGAATGTTGTTTTGCTTGCAAATCCTTTGACTGGGTCCGGGCCCGGAAAAAAGCTAAAGCCGCTCTCGTGTATCCATGCCACTGTTCGGAAGTAAGGCCCCCCCGTTGCCACGGCTCAATGTCGAGCGGAGACCCTCCTGCTGCTGCACAATGCTCAACAAATTTATAGTTTCCAAACAATGTGCGAGTTATGGGCTGGGCATGACCAAATAAGCCTGTCCAGTAGTAGCCATCTTCTTGATAGAATGCGCTGCCAGTGTCACGTATAAATGCATTCCCGATATTGCGTGCAAATTGAAATATTGGCACATTGTAAAGATCTTTTTCCTGTATGTATGAAATCAAGTGGATGAAAAAACCAGGGCACCTAGCTGCCACGACGGAACAAAACCTGCTGTCCGCGAGCGTTAGGATTAAACGCTTTGCTATCATGCAGTGAGCGGGGGTGGCACGATCGGCAGCGTCGGGGTGACTGGCCGCATCAAGGATCTTGTCGATTGTTTTGGTAAGCTCTTCAGCAAGAGCTGTCATCTTGTCGGCCTCGCCTTGGTGAATATAATAGAATACGGCATCAAAATAGCGCTGTGCCGTTGATTTGCTGAAGACTGGCGCCCTGACCGTGATGATCCAGATAATTCGCGCGACAAAAAGCAAAAATACGATGCCAATCGCTGCTTTGATATTGTTGGCATTCTGAAGGAAGCGAGGGACCGGAAGCCCGTTCTGGTACCAAACGTCGACGGTCAAGATTAGTATGCCGACGCTCCCAATGAGCTACTCCCCGATCCTTGGACAGATTCCCGGCTGGTTTAAGCTACTCTGCTGGCCTGCTGATCGTTTTCGATGG
>JAIEPJ010000246.1 GCA_019749835.1 Phreatobacter sp.
GTGTCCTCCTTCGCCGGGCCCGAGATCTATACCGGCACCTTGTCCAGCCTGGCCGCCGACGGCTACGACGTTGTCGCCTTCCACACCGAGGGCCGCCCGGTGCGTGGCGACAGCCGGTTCACTCACCGCTGGAAGAATGCCACCTGGCGCTTCGCCAGCGCCGCCGCGCGGGATGCCTTCGCCACCGCACCCGAGCGCTATGCGCCGGCCTATGGCGGCCACTGCGCCTGGGCCGCCGCGCAGGGCTACCGCGCCGCCGGCGACCCCCGCCACTGGCACATCGTGGCCGGCCGCCTCTATCTCAACTACGACGCCCGGGTGCACCGCACCTGGCTCGCCGATGCCCCCGGCTTCATCGCCGCCGCCGACACCAAATGGCCCGCTGTCGCCGCGCGCTGACCGCACGAAACCGACGCCCATCGGGTTTTTGACGGAGGCGGCGGGCAGGGACGGCGCGACCGCGCCAATGGTAGTCTTCTTCCGTTCCGGCACCTGAAGCCGGGCGATGCCACAGAGCAGAGGGAGGATCGACGTGAGCGATTGGCTGGCCGATGTGAAGAAATATGCGCCGAAGGCGGACGAGGCGGCTGTCGCCGGTCTGGTCCGTTATCTCGGCATCGCGCTCCGGAACCGCGATTCCTCTCTTGTGTCCTTCAGCGACCCGGAGGAAGTCGCCCGGGTGAAGAAGAATTTCTGCATGAAGAAGCTGGCGCTCACCGACGAGGCCGCGATCGACGCCGCACTGACCAAGATCGGTGCATCCATGAAGGCCGACAAGACCAAGAACCGCGTCACGGTCTATTACCTGCTCGCCGAGCATTTCAAGAAGCTGGACCTTTTCATCAAGAAGTGATGGCCTGCTGACGGGCCGACCAGGGCCACGAGCGCCGCCACCGGGCGGCGTTTTCGTGTGGAAGCCGGTACCGTCATCCGCCCGGCTGCTGCCGCCGGGTGGTGAACCGCGCTATAAGAAGCCTCCACGGATTCGCCCCCCCGGAGGCCGCGATGCGCCAGTACCACGACCTGATGGAGCACGTCCTGCGCCACGGCGCCCGCAAGGACGACCGCACGGGCACCGGCACGCTCTCCGTCTTCGGCCACCAGATGCGCTTCGACCTGTCGGAGGGCTTTCCGATGGTCACCACCAAGAAGCTGCATCTGAAGTCGATCGTCCACGAACTCCTGTGGTTCCTGAAGGGCGATACCAACATCGCCTATCTCAAGGCCAACGGCGTCAGCATCTGGGATGAATGGGCCGATGCCGCGGGCAATCTCGGCCCGGTCTATGGCAAGCAGTGGCGCTCCTGGGCCGCGCCCGACGGGCGCAGCATCGACCAGATCGCCCAGCTGGTGACGATGCTGAAGACCAATCCGGATTCGCGCCGCCTCATCGTCTCGGCCTGGAACCCGGCCGATGTCGAGGCCATGGCGCTGCCGCCCTGCCACTGCCTGTTCCAGTTCTACGTCGCCGACGGCAAGCTCTCCTGCCAGCTCTACCAGCGTTCCGCCGACATTTTCCTCGGCGTGCCGTTCAACATCGCCTCCTACGCCCTGCTGACGCTGATGTTGGCGCAGGTGGCGGGCCTGAAGCCCGGCGACTTCGTCCACACCCTGGGCGACGCCCATATCTACGCGAACCACATCGAACAGGCCGAACTGCAACTCAGCCGCCCGCTGCGCCCCTTGCCGGTCATGACCCTGAACCCGGATGTGACCGACCTTTTCGGCTTCACCTATGACGACTTCACGCTGACCGGCTACGAGCCGCATCCGGCCATCAAGGCACCGGTGGCGGTGTGACAAGCGGCCAGGCTTCGTTGCAGGCGCGCGTCGAGCGGATCAGCCGTCAGTATGAGACTGCGTTCGGCATTGCTCCCGGCAATGACTGGATCGTTCTCAAGCTGCAGGAGGAGCTTGGCGAGTTGACCCAGGCCTATCTCGCGATAACCCGGCGCTCCCGTCATCGGCTGGAGGGTGCAGAGGGGCAGGAGGCGCTGGCCCGCGAGCTTGCTGATGTGCTGGGCTTCACGCTGGTGCTGGCCGAGCGTCTGGGCATCGATGCGGAGGCGGCCCTGAAGGCCAAATGGCTCAAATACGAGACCGCCCCGTGACCCCCATCGTGCTCATCGCCGCTGTCGCCGCCAACGGCGCCATCGGCCGCGACAATCGCCTGCTCTGGCGGCTGAAGGCGGACATGGCGCATTTTCGCGCCGCTACCGCGGGGCTGCCGCTCGTCATGGGGCGCAAGACCTTCGAGAGTTTCGGCGGCAAGCCGCTGCCGAAGCGTCTCAACATCGTCGCCTCGCGCCAGCCCGGCCTGTCGCTGCCGGGAGCGGTGGTGACGGGGTCGCTGGAGGTCGCCCTCGCCATCGCCCATGCCGCGGCGCTGCGGACGGGCGCTCCCGAGATCGCCGTGCTCGGCGGCGCCGACATATATGCCCAGGCATTGCCGCGCGCCGACCGCCTCCTGATCACCCATGTCGAGGCCGAGCCGGAGGCCGACGCCTTCTTTCCGGCCGTCGATCCGGCGGTCTGGACCGGCGAAACCCTCGCCTGTCATCCCGCCGGCCCCGATGACGACCACGCTTTCCGCATCGTCGCCTATCGCCGGACCAGCGGCGGAACGCCGCATGGCGTCGCGCCTGATGCCGACACGGTGCCCGGTTAGGCCTCCGCGACCGCCCGCAGGGGCGCCAATCTTCACCAAGACGCCTATTCCTCGGCCTGTGCAGCCACGCCGCGTTGAAAGCAGCGATGCGGTCTTCTATATCCGTGCCTGACTTCAAGCGCCTTAGGGCGTGAGCGAGGCTTCGGCCCCGCCTTCAAGCGAGGACAGTTCATGCCGTGGAACAATCAAGGCGGCGGCGGCCCATGGGGCGGCGGCGGCGGCACAGGTGGTGGCGGCGGCGGCGGTGGCGGGCCTCGCGGTCCCTGGGGGCAGGGCCCTCAGGGCGGCGGTGGTGGCGGTGGCGGTGGCGGCGGTAATCAGCCGCCGGACCTCGAGGAGCTGATCCGCCGGAGCCAGGAGCGCCTCAAGAACGTCCTCCCGGGCGGCGGCGGCAATATCGGCGCCAAGGGCATCGCCCTGATAGGCGTGCTCGGCGTGATCATCTATGGCCTCACCGGCTTCTTTACCGTCAGCCAGAACGAGGTCGCGGTGAACACCGTCTTCGGCCGGCATATCGGCAATGCCGCGCCGGGCCTCAACTGGAATCCCCCGGCACCATTCGGCGCCGTGTTCAAGGTGCCGGTCACCGACGTGCGGCGGACCGAGGTCGGCTACCGTTCCGGCGGCGGCGCGCGTGGCGCCAACCGCGAGGTACCCGAAGAGAGCCTGATGCTGACCGGCGACGAGAACATCGTCGACATCGATCTTGAAGTGCAGTGGGACGTCAACGCGGCGCAGGTCGCGAACTTCGTCTTCCAGCTTCAGAACCCGGAAGGCACCGTGAAGGCGGTGGCGGAAAGCGCGCTGCGCGAATCGATCGGCCGCCGCAACATCCAGAACATCCTGACCGTCGACCAGGCTGCCATCGCCGCAGAGATCCGCCAGATCATGCAGCGGGTCATGGACGACTATCGCTCGGGCGTGAACATCCGCGTGGTCCAGCTGCTGTCGGCCCTGCCGCCGGCACCGGTGCGCAACTCCTTCCTCGACGTCAACGCGGCCCAGCAGGACCAGAGCCGCGTCCAGAACGAGGCGCGCACCTATGCCAACCAGGTGGTGCCCGAGGCGCGTGGTCGTGCCTCGCAGATCCTCCAGGAGGCCGAGGCCTATCGTGAACGCGTCGTCGCCGAGGCCAGCGGTCAGGCGAGCCGCTTCACCCAGGTCTTCGAGCAATACCGGCTGTCTCCGGACGTGACGCGCGAGCGCATGTTCCTCGAGACGATGGAACGCATCTTCGGCGGCACCGAGAAGGTCATCATCGACCAGGCCGGCAGCTCCGTGCAGCCGTTCCTGCCGCTCGACCAGATGATGCGCCGCCCGGGACAGCCCGCCCCGGCCGCTGCGGCCGCCGCTGCCGCGAGGACTTCGCGATGAACTCTTCCCTGAAACTCGTCTTCGGCGTCGTCGCCGCGCTGGCGCTCTTCGCCCTCGCCAACGCCTTCTTCATCGTCCAGATGACGCAACATGCCATCGTGCTGCGCTTCGGCCAGGTCGTGCGTGAGCCGATCAGCGAGCCGGGCCTCTACTTCAAGGTCCCGTTCCTCGAGAACGTGGTGACGGTCGACAAGCGTATCCTCGACCTCGACCTGCCGGTGCAGACCGTTCTGTCCACCGACCGGCAGAACCTCGACGTCGATGCCTTCGCGCGCTACCGCATCACCCAGCCGCTGCGCTTCTTCCAGACGGTGCGGACCGTTTCCAACGCCAACACCCGCCTTGCGAGCTTCGTCAACTCCTCGACGCGCAACATCATCGCCGGCGCCACCTTGGCGCAGCTGATCCGCACGGATCGCGACCGGCTGATGAACCGCATCCAGGAAGAGGTGAACCTTCAGGCGACCACACTCGGCGTAGAGATCGTCGATCTGCGTCTGACCCGCGTCGACCTGCCCCAGGTCAACCAGGAAGCGGTGTTCAACCGCATGCAGACCGAGCGTCGTCAGGAAGCCGCTGATCTGCGCGCCACCGGCCAGCAGGCCGCGGTCACGATCCGCGCCCGCGCCGATCGCGAGGTCGTCGGTATTCTCGCCGAGGCCGACCGCCGCTCGGAAGAACTGCGTGGTGCCGGCGATGCCGAGCGCAACAAGATCTTTGCCGAGGCCTTCAACCGTGATCCGGACTTCTTCTCCTTCTACCGGACCATGCAGGCCTATGAGCAGAGCCTGAAGCAGGGCGATACCCGCATGGTGCTGTCGCCCAATTCGGACTTCTTCCGCTACTTCGGAGATCCTTCCGGGCGCCGCAACGGTTCCAGGACCCCGGCCGCGCCCGGGGCTCCGGCCCCGGCTCCGGGCACTCCGGCGCCGACCACCGGCAACTGAGCCGATCCCGCTCCAGGACAGGGCCGTCGCGACAACCTCGCGGCGGCCCTGTCGCCATAACGAAACACCATGCAAGACTTTCTCGTCGCCATAGGTCTCGTTCTCGTGATCGAGGGGCTGATCCTCGCAGCCTTTCCCTCGCGTATAAGAGATGCGCTCGAGACCATGCGCGTGACGCCCGACCAGCAGCTGCGCGTCGTGGGCCTCGTCGCCGCCGTTCTGGGAACGATCGTCGTCTGGTGGATGCGCGGCTGAAGGCGGCACGCTCACCGGCCCCGACAAAAGACCCGATTGACAAGGGCGCTCCGAGGCTTGATGGGAAGTCCAGCCTTGCTCGGCCCGCACGACAAGTAGACATCACATGGCTCAGTTCACGCTTCCGAAGAACTCGAAGATCACCGAGGGAAAGACCTGGCCGAAGCCGCCGGGCTCCAACCGGCTGAGCGAGTTCCGCATCTACCGCTGGAACCCGGACGATGGTGCCAATCCGCGCATCGACACCTATTACGTCGACCGCGACGATTGCGGCCCGATGGTCCTCGACGGCCTCATCTGGATCAAGAACAAGGTCGACCCGACCCTGACCTTCCGCCGCTCCTGCCGCGAAGGCATCTGCGGCTCCTGTGCCATGAACATCGACGGCACCAACACCCTCGCCTGCACCAAGGGCATGGACGAGGTGAATGGCAGCCAGGTGAAGGTCTACCCGCTGCCGCACATGCCGGTGGTCAAGGACCTCGTTCCCGACCTGACGCGCTTCTATGCCCAGCACGCCTCCATCGAGCCCTGGCTCAAGACGACGACCGCCCGTCCCGAGAAGGAGTGGCGCCAGTCGAAGGAGGACCGCGAGAAGCTCGATGGCCTCTATGAATGCATCCTCTGCGCCTGCTGCTCGACGTCCTGCCCGAGCTACTGGTGGAACGGTGACCGCTATCTCGGACCCGCCATCCTGCTGCAGGCCTATCGCTGGCTGATCGATTCGCGCGACGAGGCCACTGGCGAGCGCCTCGACAATCTCGAGGACCCGTTCCGCCTCTATCGCTGCCACACGATCATGAATTGCTCGAAGGCCTGCCCGAAGGGTCTGAACCCCGCCAAGGCCATCGCCGAGATCAAGAAGATGATGGTGGCGCGTCAGGTCTGACGCGCGGCCGGCCACGGGATCTGGCGCATGGCCGCGGTCCCGGCCGCAAGAAACAGGCTGCATCAGCCTCAACGCTCGGTTAACCAGAACCTGAACATCGTCTGGATATCGCAGGCCTGCCACGGAATTGCCGCTGCAGGGCATCATCGTGGTCAGGCTCGCGCGCCGCGCGATCTCTCTTGGGTGAACCGTTCCATGGGTATGCGCCCCGCCGCACTCTTGCTCTGCTCCGTCGCCCTCGCCGGATGCACCTCCTCGTCCCGCTTCGGCGAGACCGGCGGCTCGCCCGTCGGCTGGGGCCGCTCCGACACCATGGCGCGGACCGAGGTGCAGCCGCAGATCCGGCCAGCACCGTCCGATGACATCATTCCCGGCGGCCAGCCCGGCGCCCAGGGCGCGGTCGAAAGCCAGGAGATCGCGCCGCCCTCCGCCTCGGGCCGGTCGGATACCGGTCCCCCGGCCGTGGAGACCGCCCTGGCGCCCAGCGCTCCCGCGGCCCAGCCGCAGATCATGCAGCCCGAGCCGCAGCAGCGCGGTGCCCCGCCACCCGCCGTCGTCTCCGCCCTGCCGCGACAGGAGCGCGCCGCGTCCGGCGCCACCACCGTCGCCGGGACCTGGACGGTGACCGATGCGGGCGATCGCTGCCGCATCACCCTGACCTCCACCCCGCTCTTCGAGTTCTACCGCGCCAGCCCGCAGAACTGCCGGGCGCCCTCGCTCGCCCGGATCAACGCCTGGGAGCAGCGCGGCGCGGAGATCGTGCTGCTGCAGCCGGGGGGCCGCGTGGCGGCCCGGCTGTCCCCGCAGGGCGGTGGGGCCTATTCCGGCGCAACCGCCACCGGCGCCCCCGTCAGCATGGCCCGCTGAGGGCTCAGCCCTCGGCGAGCGGACCGCGCACCGCCGCCGCGCCGTCGCGCAGCAATCCGATCTGCCGGTCGATGACGCTCGCCGTGGCCGAAGCCGAGTCGGCGACCACCTCGCGCCAGAACGACAGCGGCGTCGCCGGCCGCGCCGTCACCGTGGCGAAACTGTCTCCGGAGGCGGTGGTGATCGTCCCGTCGAAACGGGCGGCGAGGCGCTGCATGCCGCGGTTGGACGACAGGCAGGTCATGACGAGGCCGGTGAGGCCGCGGTTGCGGGCTGTCAGGAGCAGGCGGCCGAACAGTGCCGACCCGATGCCGGTGAGCCGCCAGGCATCCTCGACGGTGACCGCCACCTCGCCGGTCCGACCGGGCATCAGCCGCAGTTCGGCGGCGCCGCGCATGACCCCCTCGACAAGGAAACCGTGCACCACCGCATCCGGGCCGAGCGCCCGCCCGGCATAGGCCATGACGGTCTCGTCGGAGACGCCGGCGGCAAAGCGGCAATGGCGGGCCTCGGGGTCCAGGCGCAGGAAATGCGCCGTCAGGAGATCGCTCTCCCAGGCATAGAGCTTGCGAATGACGCCCGGCGTGATGAGCTCTTCCAGCATGCGATGATCTCCCGAAGGCCGCATGGCGCCCTCCGATGGCTATCCCCTCACATGTCCGACGTCGTCTCCCCCCTGCGATCTAGACGACGGACGGGGCGGGAGCAACCAATGATATTGCAGTGCAACATGACGCATGCGTCATACCTGGGGCGCAGCGCCGCAGCCGGCGGTGTCCGAACGCAAAAAACCCCGGCCTTTCGGCCGGGGTTCGTCAGGACCGCCCGACAGGGTCTGACAATCAGCCCTTGAGCGCGCCGATGCCGCCGAACTTCTGGTTGAAGCGGGACAGACGACCGCCGCGATCCATCAGCTGCTGCGTTCCGCCGGTCCAGGCCGGATGGACCTTGGGATCGATATCGAGCTGGAGGACGTCGCCCTCCTTGCCGTAGGTCGAGCGCGTCGTGTACTCGGTGCCATCGGTCATCACGATCTTGATGGTGTGGTAGTCGGGATGGATGTCGGTCTTCATGGGTCGTCCTCGAAGGGCGCCGCTCTCGGAGGGCAGGCGCTAAGGGTCGTGTCCTGTGATGAGAAGCCGCGCTATTAAAGGAACTCGGCCGCCTTTTCAAGCGAAGACGTGGGTTCGATAATCAGTAACGAGAAGACGAGTCCGGAATCCATGTCCACCGTTGATACGCTCGACGCAGGCAAGCCCATCGCAACGCCGGCGCGCCGTTCGAAATTCCGTCCGCTGATGAAGTTCCTGCCCTTCATGCTGCGCCATCGCGGCATGCTGGCCGGCGCCGGCCTCGCCCTCCTCGTCGCCTCGCTGGCCACCCTGGCGGTGCCGCTTGCCATCCGGCGGATGATCGATTTCGGCTTTGCCGCCGAAGGGATGATCACCCAGTATTTCGGCATGCTTGTCGTCATCGCCGCCGTTCTGGCAGTGGCCTCGGCGGCGCGGTTCTATCTGGTGACGACGATCGGCGAGCGGGTCGTGGCGGATATCCGCACCAGCGTCTTCAACCACCTGGCGACCCTCTCGCCGTCCTTCTTCGACACGGCGCGCACCGGCGAACTCGTCTCGCGCCTGACCGCCGACACGACACAGCTGAAATCCGCCCTCGGCGTCTCGGTCTCCATGGCCCTGCGCAACATCATCATGTTCGGCGGCGCCGTCGCCATGATGGTGATCACCTCGCCGCAGCTCTCCCTCTACGTGGTCGGCGCCATACCCTTCCTGGTGCTGCCGCTGGTCGCCTTCGGCCGCAATGTCCGCCGCCGCTCCCGCGCCGCCCAGGACCGGCTCGCCGAGGCCTCGGCCTATGCCAGCGAGAACATCCAGGCCGTACGCACCATGCAGTCCTTCACGGCGGAAGCCACGGTGACGCAGCGCTTCACTGTGGCTGCCGAGGACGCCTTTGCCGGTGCCCGCGATGCCAACCGGGCCCGGGCCATCCTCACCGCCGTCATCATCTTCCTCGTCTTCACCAGTGTCGTTGCCGTGCTCTGGGCCGGCGCCCAGCAGGTGCTTGCCGGCACCATCACCAGCGGTCGCCTGTCGCAATTCGTGCTCTATGCGGTCTTCGCCGCCAGCGCCCTGTCGCAGCTCTCGGAAGTGTGGAGCGAGATCAGCCAGGCCGCGGGCTCGGCCGAGCGGCTGGGCGAAATCCTTGCCGTCACGCCCGACATCAAGGCGCCGGAGCGGCCGCTGCCGCTGCCCGAGCCGCCGCGCGGCGAGGTGGCGTTCGTCGCCGTGCGCTTCGCCTATCCCTCACGGCCCGAGACGCGCATTCTCGACGACGTCACCTTCACCGTGAAGGCCGGCGAGCGGGTGGCGATCGTCGGCCCCTCCGGCTCCGGCAAGTCGACGCTCTTCGCCCTCGTCCAGCGTTTCTACGACCCACAGGGCGGA
>JAIEPJ010000120.1 GCA_019749835.1 Phreatobacter sp.
TCCGCCCCGCCGAGGCCGACGCCCATGTTGGCGAAGGCGCGCACGGCGCCATCCGAGGCGGCGGCGAGGCCCTGCAGCGCCGGCTGGGCCGCAGCGGAGGCGGCATCAATGCGGCGGAGCGCCCGCTCGCCGCTCTCACCGACCTGCTCCAGCGCGCGGCGCGTCGGCTCGGCGTTGTCGGCAGTAAGGCGGATCGCGATGGTGCGGGCGGCGGACCCACTCACGTGCGGCGGCCCAGCTCGGCGGCGAGCGCGCGCGCCAGGATGCCCGGCGCACGGCGGCGCACGGCGGCGACGTCGAGCCGCTTGCGGAGGCTGACCTGGCGCAACAGGAAAAACATCGGGACGAACCCCTGGGCGAGGACCTCGCGGGCGCGCTGCTGCTGGCCACGGCGGCGGCCGGTCAGGATCTCGGCGTTCGGCCCGACAAAGAGCCGCAGGCGCCGCGCGCGACGGGCGATACCGCTGGCGGCGCGCACGCGCAGGCACCAGAGCCGGACGGATGGGTTGGACTTCGAGCGGATGACGAAGGCCTCGCGTCGCGCGGCCAGCATCTGCGCCGGCGTGACGCGCAGGCCGCCGCGGGCGCTGGCACCGCGCCGGCCGCCGACAGCGTTGTAGGGCGTCGGGAAGGCCAGATAGCGGCTGCCAAGGGCGACGATGGGGATGCCGCGATCGAAGGCGTCGACGAGCTTGGGCGCGTTGGTCCAGACCAGCGCCGCCGGACGGAGCGTGCGCGGCGCCGCGGCGGGCGGCGGGTAGAGGCTCAGTCGCCAGGCATTGGCGACGGCGCGGCCACGGTCGCTGAAGCCGGCAGCGCGGGCCTGTGCGCGGAGTTCGGCCTGCACCTCGCGGCCAGCACGCTCGACACCACGGCGCATGGCGCGCGCAACGTCGCGGACCTCCGCCTCCATCGCGGCGCGGAGATCGCCGCGGATGGCGGCTGTGATCAGGGGCATTGACGTTGATCCCCCGTCGAGGGTCGCGGAAGATCGAGGTCAGGCGATCGCCAGCCGGCTGCGATCCAGCACAGTCGTGGCCGAGACCAGCATGGGATACGCGCTTGCCAAGTCGCTGAGCTGCGGTCGGTGCCGGGACCGATTTTGGCGTATGCCGCTACGCACTGCCGTGCTTTGGTGACGTCGCCCAAAGCGTTACCATCGGGTTCTGGTTAAGACATCGAATGGCGTTACCATGGAGTGACCAGCCCCCGCGGAACTCGCCACCTTGGCAGCGACGCGTCACAGGAGACTTCCAAGGTGGTCACCTTTTCCATTCCCAACATTACCTGCGGCGGCCTCACAAAGGGCGTGCTGGTCGCGCCCGGCGTCGCCCCGACCGCCGATCTCGACCAGCGCGAGGTGCGGATGGACGCTGCCAGGATCGCTCCGCTCATTGCCGCGCTGCGCGCCGGCGGGCGGAACGCTGCGCTGCACGGCTGAGCGATGGACACGCAGCCCCGCTTCGCCGCCGCCGCGCTGCAGAACCTCGCGCGAGACATCCTCGCCGCCGCCGGCACGCCGCGCGAGGCTGCTTCCATTTGGGCGGAGACGCTCGTCTGGGCGAATCTCCGCGGCGTGGACAGCCACGGGGTGATGCGGGTGCCGCGCTACCTCGAGCAGATCGCCGCCGGCTGGATCCATCCAGCCGCCGAGGTCAGGCTGCTAAAGTCCTCAGGCGCTATCGCGCTCATCGATGGCGGCGGCGGGCCAGGGCCTGTCGCGATGCGCCGCGCGATGGACGAGGCGATCGCGGCGGCGCGGCGCGTGCATGTCGGCTGGTGCGTCGCGCGCCGCATCACCCATGCCGGCGCGGTCGGCCATTTCGCGCTACGCGCGGCGGAGCAGGGCATGGCCGGCCTGGTGATGACCGCGTCCATCCCGCTAATGGCCTGGCCCGGCAGCCGTGGCGCCGTGGTCTCCACCAACCCGATCGCCATCGCCATGCCGGCGGCGCGCCGCGCCCCGCTGCTGATCGATCTCGCCACCGCCACCGCCGCGCTCGGCAAGGTGCTGAATGCGCGGAACTCCGGCATGCCGATCCCGCCGGATTGGGGCATCGATGCCGCAGGACGTCCGACCACCGATGCCGCCGCCGTCGCCACGCTGCAGCCCATGGCTGGCTACAAGGGGGCCGGCCTGTCGCTGATGATCGAGTGCCTGGCGAGCCTCGCCGCCGGCAACCCAGCCCTTGCGCCGGCGCTGCGCGGTGAGGCGGCGTATGTGATGAACGGCGTGGCCATCGCCGTCGATCTCGCCGCCTTCGGCGATGCCGCGGCGATCCGCGAGAGCGTGGACGACCTCGCCGTCGCCGTCGCCGCGCAGCCGCGCGCGGAGGGGGTGGAGGCGCTGGCGCTGCCCGGCGAGCGGGGCGACGCCATCCTGCGTCGCCGCAGCGCGGAGGGCATCCCGCTGGCCCCCGCGGTCTGGGCGCAGTTGCAGGAAGCGGCGGAGCGCCACGGCGTGGCGCTGCCGTCGCCGCTCACGGATCGGCGGTGATGCCCGTGGCCCGCACCAGATCCGCCCATTCGCCGGTCTCGCGCGCCAGCAGCGCGCCGAGCTCCTCCGGCGAGGAGGCGACGATGGCGATGCCGCGCGCCGCCATGTCCTGCACCAGCGTCGCGTCGGCGGCGGCGGCGCGGGCGGCCGTGTTCAGCCGCGCGACGACCGCCGCAGGCGTTCCGGCCGGCACGAAGAGGCCCTGCCAGAACTCCACCGCGTAGCCCGGCAGCCCGGCCTCAGCGACGGTCGGCACGTCTGGCAGCACCGGGATGCGCTCGGGCGAGGTAACGGCGAGGGCGCGCAACCTGCCCTCCCGGATGAAAGGCAGGGCTTCCAGGATGGCGAGGAAGATCACGGGCACGCGGCCGGCGATCACATCCGTCGTCGCCTGCGCGCCGCCACGATAAGGCACATGGTTGAACGTAACGCCGGCACGTCGCTGGAACAGCGCGCCGGAAAGATGGTTCAGCGAGCCCACGCCGGTCGACGCCTGATCGAGCTGCCCCGGCCGTGCCCTGGCGAGCGCCACCAGGTCCGCCTGGCTGCGCACGGGCAGGTCCGGATGCACTGCCAGCACGAAGGCGCCGCGCGCCACCATGGAGACCGGCAGGAAGTCCCGCATCGGCGCGTAGTTCAGGTCCTGCCGCAGCGCTGGGTTCACCGCCAGCGAGTTGATGCCCATCAGCACCGTGTAGCCATCCGGCGCCACCCGGGCGGCATGGGCGTAGGCGACGCTCGCGCCGGCGCCCGGGCGATTGTCCATGACGATCGGCTGGCGGAGGTTCTCCGCCATACGTGCGGCGAAGGCGCGGCTGATCGCATCCGTCGTGCCGCCTGGCGGCAGCGGAACCACCAGCGTGAGCGGCCGCACCGGGTAGCCCTCCTGCGCGGCAGCGGGCAGCGCGGAGAGTGCGAGGAGAGCCGCCGCCCGGCGGCTGATGCTGAGCGTCATGCGGGGTGCCTCGATGCGAGGTTAGAAAGGTAGGGCGCGCGGCGGGTCGCTGCCAAGCCCTTATCCGCGCTGCTCAAGCGCGTGGCGAAGCACCTCCGCGCCAGAGACGTTCCAGGTGGTGACGCCGCCGACCATCATCACCTGCACGAGCCCCTCCGCCAGCTCCGGCACTGTCAGGCCGAGGCGCATGGCATTGACGGCGTGCACCTTGGCGCCATGCGTCTGCCCGACCAGCGCATCGAGCAAACAGAAGACCAGCTCCTTGGTCTTGAGGTCCAGCGCGCCGCCCGCCTCGGGGCCACGCATCAGGTGGCTGCGCATCAGCCCGTAGCCGGCGAAGGCACCGGGTGCGTGCTCCGCCAGCAGCGCGAAGTTCGGCGGCACGCGGCCCGTTGTGGCCAAGAAACTCTCCATTCCCTGGCGGATCGCCTCTTGGGTGACGTCGGTCATCGCGGTCTCCGTGTTGCGGGCCGCGGCAGGATGCGCGGATCCTGCATCACGCGCCAGCAGGTCGGGGCGCATCTGCACGCGGAAGACGCGCGCTGCTCCCCGCGCCCGGTCTCGCTGTATAGTTCCGCTTTCCGCCCTTCCCGGACGCTGGCGGCCTCCCACCTGCCTCATCGCTCTGCAAGGCGCCGCTGCTCCGCGTCGAGGGCCGCGTCCATCCCGCCGAGCGCGGCGAAGGCGTCCACCACCCACGCCGCCTGGTCGCCGACACCGCCGCCATCCGGCCAGTGCGCGATCCCGCCCATGCCGCCGCGGCACGCCGCCCAAAGGCGGACAAACGCGTGCCAGGGATCGGCAATGACAAGCCGCGGGTTCTCCGCCCAGGTTTCGCCGCCCACAAGCCAGTCGCCGCCACCCTCGGGCCTCAGCCCGCCGTCATAGGCGCCGGGGTCTCGTGCGACAGCGAGGGCGCCCCGGAGTTTTTTGCGGCGTCCTGGCCGGGCTGCATCAGCATGCTGGCCTGCCAGCCCATGGCCTCGATGTCGTCCTGCGGCAGCGCGTCCAGCAGGTCGTCGGGCACCAAGCCGCGTGCGCGACGGAACGGCGGCAGGCCGTCGCCCTCCCAGCCGCGCAGCGCATGCCGGGCCGCGACCCACGGCAGCGTGCCGAGATAGCGCTGCCGCGCCGCCAGCAGCACAGCATAGACCGGCACGGTGGCGCAGGCCGCCTCGATGGTGCCGAGCTGCACCTGCACGGCCGCGTCGTCAGGCGTGGCCTCCGAGGCGTCGATCACCGCGAGCAGGTCGCCGGCATTCTCCGGCGCGACCTCCCGCACCGCGGCGCGGAGCGCGTCGAGCATCTGCGCGTGCGAGGGATAGATCCCGCCCTCGCGCGCCAAGTCGGCGCGGAAGGCCTGGCGCTCGCGATAGGTGAGCGGCGCGATGAGATAGCGGCGGTCCGCGGCACCCGGTGGCGCGAACCACTCGGCGTTGCGCCGCGAAAAGACGACGGTCATGGGCTTCTCCATCAGAATTGTGCCAGGAAGAGCGGGCTGTCGGCGCCGTCCAACTGAAAGGCGATGTCGAGCTGGCCGAGCCCGTCGCGCTCGCCAGGCCGCAGGCCGGTGGCCTTGGCAGCCGGTGCGATCACGCAGAAGCGGTTGCCCGCGGTCACACCGAGGATCGCCATCAGCGACATCGGCGTGCCCTGCCGGAAGGCGTTGAACAGCGCGACCGCGGTGGTGGTGTTCATCAGCGGATCGATCGAGCCGCGCGCATCGCGCTCGACCGGCACAGCCGGATCGTAGCCCTCGGCCGCCTCCGGGTTATCCGGCATGGTCACGCTGACGCCGGCATCGAACATGACGCGCCGCGCGCGGGCGACCTGCTGGTTGAACTGGCAGCGCCCGCCGACAAAGCGCGGCGGCGTCGGGCGGATGGCGGTGTTCCAGCCGGTCGGCAGCGCAACGGCGGTTTTGTCGAGCATCTGCGCGCGCATCTCGAAGACCAGGAAGCCGATGCCGCCGGTGGAGAGTTCGAGGCTCGGGCTGCCGACCGCCCCGGTGAAACGCCAGCGCAGCCCATCGGCGTAGAAGTAGATCGTCGCTGTGCGATAGACCGCCTCGTCCGAGGTCATGCCGTAGAGCACGTGCGGCGGGATTTGCGCGAGGGTGCTCACGGTGCCCGCTGTCGCCATGGTCTCGCCCAGGGTGGCGAGGCGGCCGACGGTATAGTCGGTGATGCCGGTGATGAGCGTGCGGTCGCCGGAGAGCAGCAGCGGCATGCCGCGATAGAGCTGCGCGGTCGCGGCAAAGGGCGTGGCGAGGGTGAGCGTGGTGGTGGTGCCCGCTGCCGCTGCGGTGGGCGCGCCGATGGCCGCGGCGGTGATGCCCTCGGCCATGGTGCAGCAGCGCAGCAGCCGGCCCCATTCGGGCGCGGTCGCGGCGGCGCCGGAGCCGCGGAGCGGAATGCGCAGGCGGATGCGAGGCTTGAGGCCGCCGACGATGGCGGGCGAGCGATCGAGCGAGCCGGTGAGTTCCGGGTTCTCGACGACGACCGGGTCGAAGTCGATCTCGCAATCGGCGGCGAGCCAGTCGGCGTTCGCCGGCGTGCCGCCGATGGAATCGACGCCGGCGGTGGTTTCGATCTTGGCCGCGATGGCGGCAAAGCGCATGCGGACGAGATCGATGCTCATCGCGAGGCTCCTTCAGGTGAGGGTGGACGGAAGGCCGTCAGGACGACCAGGGGCCGCCGGCGGGGCCGATGGCGAGGATGGTGAAGCGCGCGAGGAACTCGCCGGCGGGACGAGCGGAATCCTCGGCGTCGGTGAGGCGGAACTCGGCGCCCTGCTCGGCCACGTCGCCGAGGCCTGGGGTGGCGGGTGTCCATGCGGCCAGCGCCGCAACGGCGCGGGCGTGCAGCAGGGAGAGCGCCTGCTCGGCGGCGAGGTCGGTGGCGCCGGCGGCAAAGCCCGAGACCCCGAAGCCGATGCGATAATGCGTGCGCCCCGGCTCCTGCGTGTCGTCCGCCTCAAGATCATCGCCGCGCACGACCAGCCGCGGCAGAAATTCGGCATCGGTGTCCACCGGCGCGCGGCGAGCGCGTTCCACAACGACATCGGTCAGTTGCGTCGTGAGCCGATCCGCGATGGCGGCGAGCGCGGCCTCGCGCAGCGGGACCGTGCCGCTCATGGCGAACGTGCCAGCGAGAGGCGCCAGGACAGGCCGAGCGGATCGGGATCGACCTCCTCGACCTTCCAGTTCTCCGGCGGCGAGAGCCGACGCAGCAGGTCGCCGCGGCGGGGCGTGTCGGGTGCCAGTTCGGCCGCGCGCAGCGTCGCCTCCAGCGCCTGGGCGCGGCCGCCCGGCCCGCCGAACCCTGCGACGTCATTGCTCGGCGCCGAGAGCAGCACGCGCACCGGCCGCCAGGGGCCGCCGGCCGCCGCGCGCCACTCCGCCTCGGTGGCCATGTTCGGATCGGCGTGCAGCGTGGCCAGGGCTGCGGCGAAAGCGGCGCCGCTCACTGTGCCGGCTCCTTTGGCGCATCCGGCAGCACGGTCTTTGCGGCGGCGGCCAGCGCGCCGATGGCGGTGGCGATGCCGACCGCGCTGTCGGCCAGGTTGCGCAGGTCGATGCCGGCGAGATGCGCCAGCAGGATGATGGCGGCGAGCAGGGCGACGCCGGTATGCGTGCCCTGCTCGCGCAGCCGCGCGAGAAGATAGGTCATGGATCAACTCTCCGATCGGGTTCGACGTGCGGGTCGGTGCGGAAGGGCGCGAGCGGCGTCACGTGCCGACCGGCGGCGCACGGTTGAGCCAGACTCGGACGGTGGTGTCGGCGGCGAGCGCCGCCAGGGTGGCGATGCCGACCTGGAAGTTGCTGGTGGCGGTGGTCGTGAGGCGGCGATTGGTGTTGTCCCAGAAGAGGCGCGCGCCGGCGGTGATGGCGAGCGCCGGCTCCTTGGTGATGTCGAAGACGCCCTGGGTGGCGGCCTCGATGGTGGCGTTCTGCGCGCCGTCGACGGCGGCGACGCCGAACAGCGCGCCGACCAGGACGCCCTGGCCGGAGAGGATGCCGCCGGCGTAGGGCACGGCGATGGCCAGGCTGTTGCCGGGCTGGATGTAGTTGCGCATGGGGATGGGAGCTCCAGAAACGCAGAAGGCGCCCGGTGGGGCGCCCTCTGCATGGGTTCACGATGGGTGGGGAAAGGCGGGGATCAGAGCCCCGGGTTGAACCAGGCACCGCGCCAGTCGATGGCGCCGACGCCGAAGTCGAAGATCACGCTCACCTCGACGCCATCCACACCCTGGACGTTGCCGGTGGTGACCTGTGGGCCCTCCGCCCCGTTCAGGTAGCCATAGACATAGACCGGTGCCGCGAACGGGTCCGAGAACAGGTACCAGCGATTGGCCGGGATCAGCGGCTCCACCAGCGGCTGGATAAAGCCCGCATAGACGTTGGCGTTGCTGGTCTGCGTCGCCTGGACCGAGACCGTGAGCTGCCTGGCGGCCAGTTCCTGGTTCGGCCCGACCAGCAGCCGCATCGATGCGCCGACCGCGATGGGCAGGCCGTCCAGCGTCCGCTGCCGCATGACCGCCGCCCGGCCGAGGGCCAGGTTGGTCAGATCGAGCAGCGTGCCGGCGCTGGCCTTGTTGGCCCGCGCCGCCGCCGTGCCGAAGACCGCCGCGGCACCGGTGATCAGTGTCGGGCCGTCGCCGGTGGCGCTGTTCACCAGCGCATAGGCCGTCGCGTTCTCGAAGTCCGCGACGCGCCGGCCGATCATCGAGGCGAAGTCGGTGAAGGCGCCGAGATCGTCGTTGACCAGCATCTGTCGCGTGACGCGGATGCGCCGCGCGAAGGTCTGCAGGAAGACCAGCTCCTGGCTTTCCGACATGGTGCCGGCCTGGATCTCGCCGTTCTCCGACAGCGCCACGAGGTTGGGGAAGTCGCCGACGCGCAGGTGGCGGTGCGGCTTGAAGTCGCGGAAATCGCGGCGGAGGAACAGCGTGCGATAGGTCGGCTGCGCCGGGGCGTAGGCCGCCAGCAGCATCTTGTTGGCCGCGGCCGAGAGCAGGGCCGGGAAGTCGCTGGTGGTGTGGAAGGCGCGCTCGGCCAGGATGGTGGGGTTGCGGGGGATGTTCCGTTCCCCGCGGGCGCGGAGCAGTTCGCCCATCATGTCGGAGGGGCGCCAGCCCATGAACTCGACGTGGCGGCCGGCGCCGGGGCCGGTGCTGGGCGCCTGGTAGCCCGGCATGGAGCGGGCGGCGAGCGCCTCGGCCATGGCGTCGAGCAGGCTGGCCGGGTCGTCCTGGCCGGGTCCGGTCTCGGGCCGTGCCGGCAGGGAGGGCCGTGGTGCGCTCTGGGCGAAGGCGTCCCAGAGGCGACCGCGCAGCACCTCGGGCGAGATGCGGTCGCGGATGGCGGCCTCGCGCATGGCGTCCAGCATGTCGGGGGTCACCAGGCCGCGGGCGCCGGCCAGCACCGGCTCATAGGCTGCGATGCGCTCGACCGCGGCGCGCTCGGCCTCGGCGCGGATGGCGTCCAGGTCGGGCGCGGGCGGGGCTGCGCGGGTCGGTTCCGGCGGGGCGGTGGTGGTCACGGGGTTCTCCTGGGGCGGGGTGATGGGCGGCGACGCAGGGGGCGGCGCCGAAGGGGCAGCCGGGATCTCCGGCGTCGTCTCGGGCATGAGTGGTTCCTCGGGGATGGTCAGGGCGGGTTCGATGGCGGTGGCGGGAGTGCCCTGGTCCCCCTCGCCACGGATCACGGCCAGGCCATCGACAGGGACGGGCACGATCGAGATTTCGTAGGGTTCCCAATCCACGGCGCGGTGGATGGTCTGGCCGGTGGCGGCGTCGGGCCGCGGCTCGTAGCGATGCACCCGGTAACCGACGCTGACAGACTGGAGCGTGCCGTCGGCGACGCGCTGCCAGACCGGCTCGACGTCATCGGCGCCACTGAATTGCAGCGTGGCGTAGCCGCGGCCGGCCTCGAGGCGGGCCGCGGTGACGCGGCCCAGCACGTCGCGCGTCCCGGCGCGGCGATGCGTGTCCAGCACCGGGGCGCGGCCGGAGCGCAGCGCATCCATGCGCACCGCCTCGGGCCGCATGTCGAGCTC
>JAIEPJ010000298.1 GCA_019749835.1 Phreatobacter sp.
CGGGCGCGTCATCAGATCGAGGCCTTCGTCACCTGGATCACCGAGGAGATGGCCGCCGACCGGGCGGTGCCGGACTTCCCCCAGCCTCAGCGGGTCAGAAGGGCGGCGAAGTAGAGCCCGAGCGCGAAGACGGTGTGGCCGAGGATGTTGAGCATCCGGATCTGCATGGCGTTGTCACGGCGTGACGCGGCGATGCCGGCGCCCATGCCGGGCTGCAGGATGAACCAGCCGCAGCCGATGGTGACATAGCCGACGATGAGCGCGGGAACGAGGGTCGGGACGCGGGCCCAGCCGAGCCCCCAGATGGCCAGCAGGGCGGCAGCGAAGGCGATGCCGACGGCATAGTGGAAGATCCAGCCGACGGCCCTTTCGTTGGCCACCGGCGCGGCCCGGCCGATATCGTCGTGGATGAACCGGCCCTGCGGCAGATGGCCGACCCAGCGGCCGACCATCGCCCAGTTCGGCGGCGCGATGGCGAAAGCGCGCTGCAGGAACAGGGCCCAGAGATCAAGCAGGGCGGTGGCGGCGATGCCGAGCACGATGGACCGCCAGATGAATTCGAACATGGATCAGCTCCCCGTCCCGCGCTCTTGCGGCGCGGCGCAGGCGCCAATCTGGACGATCGCCGCGGCGGCGAGAAGCCGGGTCGACGTGGATGGCAGGGTTGCAGGGAGGCCGGCGGTGCCGCGACCACCCCATCCTGCGGGCCTCACATGCCCCTCAGTGCCGCGCCGCGACAGCAATGATCGCCAACTTGCTGCGACGCACATCAGACAGATTGTCGTCACCAGCACTTTTGCACGGCATTTTGACGTAACAGATGCGCGACTTGTATCATACAATTCGCCGATTATTGTGCGACTGCGAAACGTCCTCTTCGCTTGCGGTAGTATCCGTATCTTTGACTCCGCCGAATTTTATCGTTTACTGCGTCCGACGCCCAAGCTGACATGTATGCGGCAGGCCCTGCGGCCGGACCGCCGGATTGGCGAACGAGCTCGGCACGGCGTCCAACAGCGCGGCCATCCGGCCGCGACCGTCCTCGGGAGGATCAACCATGCGCAGACAGACCCTGAGCCGCCGCCGGTTCCTGGCAGCGACGGCGATCACCACAGCGGCGCTTTCGTCGCCCTTCGTCCGCGGCGCCCATGCCGCCGGCAAGCTGTCCATCGGGCTCTGGGACCATTGGGTCCCCGGGGCGAACCGGGCCTCCACCGAGGTGGCACAGGCCTGGGCTGCGAAAGAGAAGGTCGAGCTGACGATCGATTACATCCCCTCGCAGGGGAACAAGAACCTGCTGACCATCGCCGCCCAGGCGCAGGCGAAGTCGGGCCACGACATGCTCGCCATGCCGACCTGGTGGCCGCAGGCCCATGCCGACCAGCTGGAATCGTGCAACGACATCATGACCCAGCTCATCGCCCAGAGCGGCCAGGTGAACGGCACGGTGCAATATCTCGGCCGTGCCGGCGACAAGTGGCTCGGCGTGCCCGCCACGATCGGTTCGCAGATCAAGGGGCCCTGCTCGCGCATCGACCTGCTGAAGCAGCATGCCGGCATCGACATCCAGGCCATGTATCCGGCCGGTTCCGCGCCGAAGGCCGACGCCTGGACCATGGACGCCTATCTCAAGGCGGCGGAAGCCTGCCACAAGGCGGGCGTGCCCTTCGGCGTCGGGCTCGGCGACACGACCGACTCCGTCGATACGGCCGGCGCCTTCTTCCAGTCCTTCGGTGCGGCGCTGGTCGACGCCAAGGGCGACCTCACGGTGAAGTCCGACGCCGTACGCCAGGCGCTGGAATATTGCGTCAAGGTGGCGAAGTTCTATCCGGCCGATGCGCCGGCCTGGGACGACGGCTCCAACAACCGCTGGCTGGTCTCGGGACGCGGCGCGCTGATCATGAACCCGCCGAGCGCCTGGGCCGTGGCCAAGCGCGACGCACCGCAGATCGCCGCCCAGTGCTGGACCCACGGCATGCCGGCTGGGCCGCGCGGGCGCTTCTCGCCGTTCCTGCCCTATTTCTGGAACATCTGGTCGTTCTCGCCGAACAAGCCGGCGGCGAAAAGCCTCCTCGTCGCGCTGTCGCAGCCGGATGCCGTGGCGAAGTTCGTGGCGGCCTCCGCCGGCTACGACATTCCCTCCTTCGAGAAGCTGACGACCCTGCCGACCTGGGCGGAGGAAGGGCCGCCGAAGGGCACGCTCTACCACTACCCCAACCCGCACAACCACCAGACCCTCTCGATCGCCGCCGCGCCGGCGCCGCCGAAGATCGCCCAGCAGATCTACAGCCAGGGGACGCTGACGAAGATGATCGTCAGGCACCTGCAGGGCGAGCCGATGGAGCGCACGCTGGCCTGGGCCGAGAGCGAGGTGGAAGGCTTCCTGCGCACCTGATCCGCGCCGGTTTCCCGCACCAACCGAGGGGGCGCTGGCGGCGCCCCCCTGCGACGACGACGGCGGCGCGCCGACGCGTGCCGCCGCGGGGCAATGTCACCCGATCACCCGGACCGAGACCCTCGCGAGGCGGCGACACCTGATGGCAGACGCAGTCCTTTCAACCGATCCCCCGGCGCGCCGCGTCATCACCCGCCCGAATGCGGTCCGGCGCTTCTTCCAGCGCAAGTCCACCATCGCCTTCCTGATGGCCCTGCCGCTGATCATCCTGATCTTCGGCCTCGTCATCTATCCGGCCTTCTATGCGGTCTATCTGTCGACGCTCCGCAAATCGATGACGAGCGTCGCGTGGATGCGCAACTGCGCCTGGCTGCCGGACGTCATCTGCACCTATCTGCCCTTCGGCAACATGCAGTTCCTGTTCACCCGCGAGACCTTCTGGAAGGTTGTCTACCAATCCTGCCTGTTCGCCATCACGGCGGTGATCTTCAAGGCGCTGCTGGGCTTCATCCTCGCCCATTTCGTCCACAACATCCCGGCCAAGGGGCAGCGCAAGTGGCGCGGCATGCTGCTCATCCCCTGGGTCATTCCGCCGGCCATGTCGACCCTCGCCTGGCTCTGGCTCTGCGACCCCTCCTACAGCGCCTTCAACTACGTGCTGACGGGCGCGGGCTTCGACCGCATTCCCTGGACGGGAGACGCCAACTGGGCGCGTTTCGCGGTCATCCTGGTCAATATCTGGGTCGGCGCGCCGTTCTTCATGATCATGTATCTGGCGGCGCTGAAATCGGTGCCGGACCAGCTCTACGAGGCGGCCGCCATTGACGGCGCCAACTGGTGGCAGCGCATCTGGTACGTGACGCTGCCGATGATGCGCAACATCATCGCCATCACGGCGCTGTTCTCCACCATCGTCACCTTCGCCAATTTCGACATCGTCCGCGTGCTCACCGCCGGCGGTCCGCTCGACCAGACCCATCTCTTCGCGACCTGGGCCTTCAAGCTCGGCATCGAGGGCGGCGACATCCCGCTCGGCGCTTCGGTGTCGCTGTTCATGGTGCCGATCCTGGCGGTGGCGGCGATCTTCATCCTGCGGGACATCAACCAGAGAGGGAACGAGGCATGACCGCGGCCACCGTCACGTCAAACAGGGGCGCTCCCTCGCGCAAGACGGCCTATGGCTCGATGAGCCGCGACCGGACATGGGCGCTGCGCTGGTCCTATTTCTTCCTCGTCATCTTCGCCGCCTTCTTCCTGCTGCCGCCGATCTACATGTTCATCACCTCGCTGAAGACGAGCGCGGAAATCTCGGCGGCGACCAATCCGTGGTGGGTCTACAACCCCACCCTGTCGAACTATGTCGAACTGCTGACCAAGCCGGAATATCTCGTCTTCTTCCGCAATTCGGTGGTCGTCTCGACCTTCGTGGTGACCATCACCATGCTGATCTCGATCCCAGCCGCCTTCGCCCTGTCGCGCATGCGGTTCTGGGGATCGGCGACGCTCGCGACCGGTGTGTTCCTCACCTATCTCGTGCCGGACACGCTGCTGTTCATCCCGTTGTTCAAGATGTTCGCCGTGTTTCACGAATGGACCGGCATCCAGATGCTGAACCGCTGGTGGGTGCTGCTCGTCGTATATCCGACGCTGACCGTGCCCTTCTGCACCTGGATCATGATCGGCTATTTCGCCTCGATCCCGAAGGAGCTCGACGAGGCGGCGATCATCGACGGGGCCTCGTGGTTCCAGACGCTGACGCGCATCTTCATTCCCGTCGCCCTGCCCGGCATCATCGCCGCCACCATCTTCGCCTTCACGGTGAGCTGGGCGCAGTTCCTCTATCCGCTGGCCTTCACCACCTCCGTCGACCAGCTGGTGCTGCCTGTGGGGATCATCACCACGCTGATCCGCGGTGACGTCTTCGCCTGGGGCCAGATCATGACGGGAGCGCTGCTCGGTGCCCTGCCGCCGCTGATCATCTACGCCTTCCTCATGGACTATTACATCGCAGGCCTGACAGCCGGCGCGACCAAGGGCTGACGGGAGAGCAGACAATGGCAGGAGTAACCCTCAGGAACGTCTTCAAGCGCTATGGAGACGTCGAGGCCGTCCGCGGCATCAACCTGGACATCGCCGATGAGGAGTTCGTGGTGCTGGTCGGCCCGTCGGGCTGCGGCAAGTCGACGACGCTGCGCATGATCGCCGGGCTGGAGGACATTTCGGACGGCGACATCGCCATCGACGGCGACGTGGTCAACGACGTGCCGCCGAAGGACCGGGACATCGCCATCGACGGCGACGTGGTCAACGACGTGCCGCCGAAGGACCGGGACATCGCCATGGTGTTCCAGAACTACGCTCTCTACCCGCATATGACGGTGGCCGAGAACATGAGTTTCGGCCTCAGGCTGAAGCGCTATCCGAAGGCGGAGATCAAGAGCCGGGTGGACGAGGCGGCGCGCATCCTCGACATCAGGGAACTCCTCGATCGCAAGCCCAAGGCGCTGTCCGGCGGCCAGCGCCAGCGCGTCGCCATGGGCCGTGCCATCGTGCGCAATCCCAAGGTCTTCCTCTTCGACGAGCCGCTGTCGAACCTCGACGCCAAGCTGCGCGTGCAGATGCGCACCGAGATCAAGAAGGTGCACCTCAAGGTGCGCACCACCACGGTCTATGTGACCCACGACCAGGTCGAGGCAATGACCCTGGCCGACCGCGTGGTGGTGATGAACCACGGCCTGATCGAGCAGATCGGGCCACCGAACGAACTCTACCACCACCCGCGGACCCGCTTCGTCGCCGGCTTCATCGGCTCGCCGGCGATGAACTTCATCCCGGTGCAGCTGCGAGCGACGAATGGCGGTCTCGACCTCGTCATCACCGATTCCATCGTGCTGCCGGTGCCGCCGGCGCGGGTGGACCGCTACAAGGGCTTCGCCGGCCAGACGGGCCTCGTGCTCGGCCTGCGCCCAGAGCACATCACCGAGACCTCCGCGACGATGGATCCGGGCGTCGCGCCCTTCGCCATCACGATCGACGTCATCGAGCCGATGGGGAACGAGACGCTGGTCTATTTCACCCTGGCGGGAGAGGCCCTGTGCGGACGCGTCAGTCCCAATGCGGGGGCCGCCGACGGCCAGCCCATGCGGCTCGCCGCCAATCTCAACCACATGCACCTCATCGATGCCGCGGGCATGGTGCTGTGATCAGTAGAACTGGTCGAGCACCATGGCCGCGACGATCGACACGGCCAGGGCCAGGTCGATCAGCCGGCGGCGCGGCGAATAGCGCATCAGCATGCCCGACAGCGCCACGCAGAAGGCGAGCACGCCGCTCAGGCTCGACAGGATGACGAGCCTCAGGTCCAGCACCAGGGCGATGGACAGGAATGTGGCGATCCCGACCAGGCCGGAAATGACCACGGCGAAGAGGCCATAGGCGCCGGAGATGTCGGTAAAGCGCAGCAGGGCGCGCTGCCAGGAAGGGACGGTGCGCGGCGGCACGCTCACGTCATAGAGCGCGCCGAGCGCCCGGCCGCTGGCGAGGAAGGCCAGGGCCGCCGCCCCGGGCATGAGTGCCAGCAGGGCGAAGCGGCGGTCGGTGGCGATCTTGTCGATGCCGACGACGCGCTCGACGAAGCCGAAGGCGGTCAGCAGCACCGAGCCGATGGTCAGCGCGCTGGCGACGATGACCCGCGTCACGTCGATCAGGGCCCTCTCGCGGTCGAAGGGCGGCGGGACGGCGGGCGATGTCATGCGGGCACTCGGTTCGATGGGCGCGGGAGGAGGCGGGCAGGAAAGGCCAGCCTCATGGTCGCATCGCCCTGTTAATGCCGGGTTGCCCGCTGCTCGGTCAGGCCGGCTCGAAGGTCAGCGCGACGCCGTTGATGCAGTAGCGCAGACCCGTGGGCGGCGGGCCGTCGGGGAAGACATGGCCGAGATGGCCGCCGCAGCTGGAACAGTGCACCTCGGTGCGCACCATGCCCCAGGAACGGTCGACCGTCTCCTCCACCGCGCCCGGCAGCGGCTGGTCGAAGCTCGGCCAGCCCGTGCCGCTCTCGAATTTCTTGGCCGCGACGAAGAGCTTCTGCCCGCAGCCGGCACAGGAGAAGGTGCCGGCGCGCTTCTCGTGGTTAAGGGCGCAGCTGCCCGGCCGTTCCGTGCCGTGGCCGCGCAGCACCTGATACTGCTCGGCCGTCAGGATCCGGCGCCATTCCTCGTCCGTCTTGGTGACGGGAAAGGTCTTGGTGGCAACATTCATCGTGTCGTCTCCCTTCGATCCGAACAGGGCGGTCAGCTGCTGCAACAGTCCCATGGCCTGAGCCCTCTTGTCATCGCGCGCCGACGGCGGCCCGCCGCGGCCCGGGCGCATCCCGCCGTGCGCGGAGCCGGACGAGACTGACCAGCGCCAGCGCCAGACCCGCCAGAACCACCCAGAGGGACGGCCTCACTCCGAAGGCGATATCGAGATTGGCGAGGAGGATGCGCGAGGCCATGACCCCGGTCATGGTCGCATACCACAGCGCCTCGAGCAGGGCCGTGGCGACCCCCGATATGAGGGCGAGGCCGGCGAGTTGCAACGGCCGCGGCGCGATCCCCCAGCGTCGCATCAGCCGGAAGCCCATCAGCCAGACGAAGAAGCCAAGCATCAGGACCGGCTGCGACACGTCGATCTTCGTCTGCAGGAAGAAGTGCCAGATGGCGATGAAGGTGAGCGGATAGGCCAGGAGATGCAGCCGGTTCCAGGTGGTGCTGCCGAGCCGGCGGATCATGGCGTCGGTCGAGGTCGCGGCGAGGACGAGCAGCCCCAGGACGCCGACGAAGCCGATGGTGAGATAGAAGCGGAGCAGGATCTCGCTCGCCACCTTCTGCAGGTCGAAGGCCTGTTCGACCACGTAGAAGAGGAGGTGGGCGAGCGCATAGGCGGCCGCGGCGACGCCGACCATGCGGCGCACGACGATCACCTTGGGCCAGTCGGCGATGAAACGCAGCGGCGTCACCAGCAGCGAGACAAGCAGAAGCCGGACCGACCAGTCACCGGACTGGTGGATGGCCGCGGTGATCGGCTTGGAGCCGAGCGTGCCCGTCGCCGCCTGGAAGGCGATCCACGCCCCGGGAGCGAGGATTCCCAGGAAGACGATCAGCTTGAGGACGGAGAGCTTCCCCGCCCGGTCGTTCCACGGCAGCATGCAAGATCCCCTGACGGCCCGATGTCATGCCATACGCGAGAGCGCCGCAACAGGTTACATCGTCGCCCCTCACGTTGCGGTGAGGCGCGAGCTTCCGGCGGGCCGGCGCCAACGGGATTTACCGCATCTGCGAAAAACATGGATTTTTGTCGCGGATGCGCCTAGGGAGACGACCAACCTCCGCAGCCGCCATGTCCGCCGATCCCTGACCGGCCCTTCCTTCCGCCGGCTCGGACCATTCAGGACATTCCGCCACGTGACCGAAGCCATCATCCCATCGCAACTGGCCGCGGCCCTCGCCGCCAGGGACTATGTCGACCTCACCCCGGTCCAGAGTGCCGTTCTGGCGCCCGCGGCCGCGGGCCGCGACCTCCTCGTCTCCGCCCAGACGGGATCCGGCAAGACGGTCGCCTATGGTCTGGCCCTCGTCGACACGCTGATGGGGGATGCCGAGCGCCTGCACCGCACCGCCGCGCCGCTGGCGCTGGTCGTGGCGCCGACGCGAGAACTGGCGCTGCAGGTGCAGCGCGAACTGACCTGGCTCTATGCGGATACCGGGGCGCGCATCATCGCCTGTGTCGGCGGCATGGACGCGCGCCGCGAGCGGCGCCTGCTCGAGGACGGCGCCCATATCGTCGTCGGCACGCCGGGCCGGCTGCGCGACCATATCGAACGCGGCGCGCTCGAACCTTTCGAGGCCAAGGCCGTGGTGCTGGACGAGGCCGACGAGATGCTCGATCTCGGCTTCCGCGATGATCTCGAGTTCATCCTCAACGCCACCCCCGAGGATCGCCGCACCCTGCTGTTCTCGGCGACGATCCCCGCCGCTATCGCCACCCTCGCCAAGCGCTACCAGCGCCAGGCGCTGCGCATCGAATCCGGGGCCGGCGAGCGCGGCCACCAGGACATCGACTACCGCGTCATCCGGGTGTTCCCGAACGAGGTCGAGCACGCCGTCGTCAACGTGCTGCGCCAGCTCGAGCCGAAGACGGCGATCGTCTTCGCCAATACCCGCAACGCCGTGCGCCACCTGCAGGCAACGCTGGTGGAGCGCGGTTTCTCCGCCGTGTTCCTGTCGGGGGAACTCGGCCAGCACGAGCGCAACCTCGCCCTCCAGTCCCTGCGCGACGGGCGGGCCCGCATCTGCGTCGCCACCGATGTCGCGGCGCGCGGCATCGATCTGCCGAACCTCGCCCTCGTCATCCATGCCGAGCTGCCCCACGACGCCGAGGTGATGCAGCACCGCTCCGGCCGCACGGGCCGCGCCGGCAACAAGGGCGTCAGCGTCCTGCTGGTGCCGACCACCCGGCGCCGCCGCGCCGAAAGCCTGCTCGCCGAGGCCGGCATCCGCGCGGAATGGACCGGCCCGCCGACCGCCGACGACATCCGCGCCCTCGACCGCGAGCGCATCTTCGCCGATCCGCTGCTGACCGAGGAGGCCAGCGAGGAGGACCGTCAGGTCGCCGCGGTGCTGATGGAGCGCAAATCCGCCGAGGACATTGCCGTCGCGCTGGCGCGCGTCCTGCGCTCGCGCCTGCCCGAGCCGGAGGAAGTGTCCGATCCGGGCTTCGCCCGCAGCGCCACGGCCGGCCCGCGCGGCCGTCCCGAGCGCGACCTGAAGATGACCGGCGACATGGCCTGGTTCCGCGCCGATGTCGGCCGGCAGAACCGCGCCGATCCGAAATGGCTGCTGCCGATGATCTGCCGGCGCGGCAAGGTCACGCGCGACGATATCGGCGCCATCCGCATCCACGACACGACGACGGAGTTCCAGGTATCGGCAGCCCTCGCCGAGACCTTCATCGTCAATGCCCGCAAGGCCAATGCGGACGACGTGTTCATCACCCCGATCCAGGAGGGCGAGGGCGGCGCACCGCCGCCGCGCTTCCGCCAGCGGCCGGACGAGGGGCGCGAGACGCGCGACGCCAAGCCCTATGCCAAGAAGCGCCCGCCGCCGGGTTCGCCCAAGGGCAAGGCCGAGCGTGGC
>JAIEPJ010000157.1 GCA_019749835.1 Phreatobacter sp.
CAGCGGAATGTTGAGGAGTCCGCGGATGAAGTCATACGGAAGCACACCGACGCCCCGGTCCAGAGCGCCGGACTGGCCGAGCTTGGGCGGCGCAAAGGAGGTACTGTAGGAGGACCGGATCTTCAGGTTCTCGACCGGCGCCCAGACGATCCAGTTGCCTGACGTGAACTCGCGCAATGGCGTCGGTCAGGCGCGTATTCCGGCCGGTTCGACCCTTGTTCTCACGGGCCTCGAGCGGACCCGTGTGGACAACACCCGGACCGGGCCGGGCAACCCGAACCTCTTCGTCTTCGGCGGCAGCCGCGGCGGGGGTGTCAGGCGCGAGCTGATCGTCATCACCATCACTCCCGAGATCATCGATTTCGGTCAGCCGCGGGCGTCGAGGTAAGCCGTGGCGGATCGCGACGATCCCAGGGACAAGCCGAAGTCGGCCTTTCCGAGCAGCGACGCATTTCCGTTGCCGCCGGAGGGTGACGATGCCGCGCGGCCACGGGCGGCTGCCGGCGACGATCCTCTCTCCGATCCGCCGGCTAGTAAGCCGGCGGGTGGCCGCAAGGCGTCCAAGGGAACTCCGTTCCCGATCCCGGCAGACGATGGGGCTGAGGCAAAGTCGTCGGCAGACCGTCCCGCGACACCGGCGCCGTCCGCTCCATCGCAGGAGCAGGCGGCGCCCGAGCTTGTTGCCGCGGCGAAATCCATCCTCGGCGGCATGGGTAAGGCTTTTCGCAGGGACAAGACGACGGCCGCACCGCAGGCCGCTGACCCGGAGCAGGAGCCTTTTGCAGCAGGCCCCGCGCCGGGCACGGAACCGCCGGCCCGGCCGGCCGGTGACGATCCTGCAGCGCGTCGCACACGCTCGGATGAGCGGGGTTCCGACGATCCATTCGGCAAGACTTCGCCGACCATGGACAAGGGTCCTGTCCAGACCCGCAAGACCCTTGTCATCGCCGGCAAGGAGCATGCGGTCGGCCTGCGTTGGCGCATTCTCAATGATCCCGGAAATGCGCGGGCGGAGGCGGCTGAGGCTGCCATGGATGGGGAGAACCTGTTCGTCTCCACCTCCGCAGGCACGCCCGCCATTGGCCTTGGCAACACCGCGTCCGGGCATGCCGCAGGCATGCCGTCGTTGGCCGGTCGGCTTGCGGCAGCGGTTAATGGCAACTGGTCTGGCCTGTTCTCGCTTGATGGCGCCTACTATGTCGTCGCGGTCCGCGGCGGCATCGTCGATGATCGGAGTGACGTCGTCTTCATCGACAAGGCCGACGCTCTCAAGGCGTTTGTCGACGTTGCATCCGGCGGCGCCGGGCGCATTCTGGTCACGGCCGATCTTGTCGGCGACCTGACAACGTTCCCCAGTGTCGAGGCCTTCGAGCCTCTGACCTTTCTCACCGGCGCGCTCAAGCCGGCGCTCGAAGAGATCGAGCAGCGCTTTACTCTGCCTGTCCGGCAGATTGCCATTGGTGCGGTTGCCGCCGGCCTTGCAGCGATTTTCCTGTTCAACCCGGCTGGTCTCTATGACCGTGTGAAGACCGCGGTTGGCCTCGGACCGAAGGTCGAGAAGCAGGTCATCGTCATCCCGCCCGCTCCATGGGCGGGCCAGCCCAAGGCGCCAGCGATGATCCGGGCCTGTACGGCAGGCTTTGCGCTGGTGCCGTCGTGGATCCGCGCCTGGAAGGTCGATCGCGTCGAGTGTGATGGCAGGACGCTGACCATTGCGGTCAGCCGCGCCGGAACGCTTGATGCAAGCGCGCCGCCGGTGACCTGGCTGGATGACTGGGTACGCAACAGCGGCACCCTTGCCTCCGACCTCATCAAGCTTGATCGCCCGACGTTGAACCGCAGCCAGCAAGGCAACATCACCATCGTCTGGCGCCTGCCCGCCTATCGGCCGCAGGACCGCTGGCGTGAGGCGGATTCGCCGGAGCCGATGGCGGAAGAACAGCGCCGTCTGTGGCTGGAGATGGAGCGCCGTTATGTTCCCGTGAACATCGCCGCGGGGCAGGCGACCCAGTATTTCGGGTCGACCCAGATCAATGTGGTGTTCGACATTTTCCAGACCGAGCGCGTTGTCGCTGCGATGGACAGGCGGGTTCAGGTGGCAAGCCGCCTGACCTTTGATGTCGCTTCGCGCCGGGTGACGGCGGGAACGCGCATCTTTGCGCGCCTTCAGCCTTTCCCGTCTGGCGACAATGTCGAAGTCCTTCGTCAGCCATCGCTCGCCCAGGTGGAAGGCCCGAACCTTCCTGCGCCGCCCCCGTGATCACCATGTCGATCTTCCTTCCCTTCGCCTTCAGGAACCCTTCCATGCTGAGTTCCAACCTGTTCCAGATGAAGCCTCTCAGGCTTGTTCCTGCGCGTCGGTCCATCAAGGCGACGCTGTGTGCTGCGGTTGTCCTGTCCGTTCTGGCGGCTGCGGCTGGCTACACCCAGTCCAATCCGCCGATGGGGGCCGCCCAGGTGACGCCCGGCGACGACATCGATCGCGCCTTTGGCGGCAATCGTCCGGCAGAGACGCCCGCTCCCTGGATGGCGCCGGCGCCCGGGCAGGCAGGGTCTCCGACGGTCATCAGTCCGCCCGGCGGCGGCCAGAATGCGCCGCGTCCGGTGGCGCAGCCGGCCCCGGGTCAGCCGCTGCCGCAGACGGGTCAGCCTTCCCAGGCGCAGCCTGCCCGTCCTGCGCCGACGCCGGCCCAGCAGATGCAGCAGGGCCGGCCGGCAGGCGCTCCGCCGGCACAGAACGTCCAGTCGCCCGGTCAGCCCGGCCTTGCGCCGGGCGGCGGGCAGGTTGCGCCTGTCCGCGGCGACCCCATTGATCCGGCGCGCCAGCCTCTGCGTCTTCCGGCGCCTGCCCCCGGCCCGGTCGTCATTCAGCAGGAGATCCAGCCGGCGAATGAGATCGACATGACGGAGGACGACGCTCTCCGTCAGATTGAATCGCTCACCCGGCAGCGCCGCATCTTCGAGCTGCAGCGACTGGTCGAGGCTGAGAAGCTCGGCATCGAGAGGGCGCTTGCAGATCGCCGCAAGATCGCCAATGAATTGCGTGGGCCCCAGCCCAATCCGATTATCGATCCACCGGCGCCCCCGCCGCCATCGCCGCCGCCGGCGACGCAGAACTCTGTGTCGTCGTCGATCGAGCGTCCTGATGGTGACATCGTCTCGCAGATGGCGGTCCTGACCATCGCAGGCCCGGCAGACCGGCTGGTCGCGACGGTAAGGGTCAACGGCTTCGGCAACGTGCAGGTCCGCAGCGGCGGCACGCTGCCCGGCAATGTCAGGGTCGTGTCGCTGTCCAGCAATGGACTGACGGTGCGTCCGCCGTCCGGTGGCGTGAGGCTCGTGCCGTTCGCCCAGTGAGGCGAACGCCAGCAAGCAGGGTGAAAGGCGGTTGAGGTGTCGTTCATCGAGAAGCTGAAAAGGATCAGCGGCGACGACGGCCGGGGCGCGCCCACGGCTGCGCCGTCGGCTGCCCCATCGGCTCCCGCAAAGGGCCTTTCGCCGGCCTTTCCGATCGAGACCTCCTCTGTTCCTTCGACCTCTAAGGCGAAAGTCGTTTCGCACGAATTCTTCCGCCGGGCTGAGCCGGATCAGCCAGACCCCGCTCATGGTTCCACGCGGGACGCTGCCCTTGTGAAGGCGGTGTCTTCTCTGGACGCGGCCCGCCGCGGGATTGGCGACGAGGACAGCGAGAACGCGCCCGTCGTCGCGTCGTTTCCATTGCCACGCGCGCCGGCTGATCCTGCAGCACGGACGCCGGCGCCGGGTCCGGTGCCCGTGCCGGCGCCGGCTCAGGCGCTGCTCCTGAACAAGATCCCGATCATCCCCTTCAATGGCGATGTCAGGTCGGACCTCCGCAAGGACAAGGTGACCTTCGATCAGCAGCTGTCGGTAGCGCTGGTGCCGCAGCCGATGCGGCAGCACATCATCATCCTGTCGGATCATTCCATCGTCCTGACCGCTGAGTACCGGGATCACCCGGTCATGCGCCAGGTGATCGGCGATGCGGCGCGCAAGGGACATGTTCTCAAGCGGGCGATCGAGGCGAGGATCACCGATATCACCCTCCTCATCCGCGGCATGGATGTCGAGGCAAGCGTCGATGGCGCCCAGGACACCGAACGCGAGATTCTCTCGCTCCTCGAACAGGCCTATCGTCAGAAGGCGACGGATATCCAGATTCACGCCGACGGCGACTTCGCGCGTGTCCGTCTGGTCGTAAACGACCAGTTCCGCGTCATTGCCGAGTGGAAGCGCGACAAGGCCGAGCGCTTCCTCGCGGCGACCTATAATCTCTGCTCCGTCAATGACGGCGCCTACAACGACCAGATTGCCCAGGGCGCCCGTCTGACCTCGTCGGACCGCATCAAGCTACCCGGCAATATCGAGACTGTCCGCATCGAGGTTGCGCCCACGGCCTCGCAGGGCCGGTGCATGGTCATGCGTCTCCTTCTCGGCGGGCGGTCGCATGATCGCAAGACGCTCGAAGGCCTTGGCTATGACCGGGAGCATATCCTCGCGATCAACAAGATCCTCGAGCACCCCTTCGGTGCATGTTACATCGCCGGCCCCACGGGCTCCGGCAAATCCACCACCCTCGCGGTGTGCCTTGAGGATCTGTTCGAGCGCCGCGAGGGGCGCAACAACATCGTCACGATCGAGGATCCGCCCGAGTACAAGATTGCCGGTGCTGTTCAGTACCCGGTGGCGAACGCCATGGACTTCGCCTCGCGCAGCGAGGCCTTCGCCAAGAGCTTTCGGTCTGTGCTTCGCTCGAAGCCGCACGTCATCATGGTGGGTGAGATCCGCGACGGCGTTGCGGCCAATCTTCTCATCGAGGCAGCTCAGTCCGGGCATCAGGCGTTCACGTCGATCCACGCCAAGGACAGCTTCACCATTATCCCGCGCCTCGCGCAGATGGGAGCGCAGCGCTACCTGGTATCGGACTCCACCCTGACCGTCGGTCTCATCTTCCAGCGTCTCATCAGGCGTCTGTGCCCGCATTGCTCGGTGCCGCTCGATGAAGCGAGCGATGTCCATGTGAGCTATGCAGAGGGCGAGTTCCTCCGTCTGTTCGGGTATCACGGCGCGAAGAACATGCGGTTCCGCAATCCTCTGGGATGCCCGCATTGCGCGGCCGGCGCCTCGGCGCTGGAGGTTGGCTACCAGGGCCTCACCGTGGCAGCCGAGGTCGTCAATCCCAACGACGCCATGCTCGACTATCTCATGGAAGGCCGCCGACTGGAGGCCATGCAGGAGTGGTTCCACCAGGAGACGGCTTTGACGGCCTTCGAGCATGGCATCCGCAAGATGGCCGCAGGGATCCTCGATCCCAGGGACGTCTTCGAGAAGCTGTTTGATCCGGTGCAGGCTGAGTATCTCGCCGATCATCCGGATCGGCTGGACTTCGTTCTCCATGGTCGCCGGGACGCGCATGGGAACCGCGTCATCGGCGATCCGACGATCGCCATCGGCGATCTTTTCTCGATGAGGGCGTCAGCCTGAAGCTGTCGGAGAGCGTGACCAGATGAGCCTGCAGTCACAGATCACGTCGATGATCGCCAGCGTCACGGGGAGTGAGGCTGGCAGCATCACGCAAATGCGGTCGGGATCGGGGCGGCTTGCCGTATCGTTCTCGCAGCTCGACCGGTTCCGGATGATCCTCGAGTTCGACGCGAAGCGGCGCAGGCGTACCCTGCAGAAGATCGCGATGTACCTTCGCGAGAACGTGCAGCTGGTCGATGGTCTCGACCAGATGTCTCGCTACGCCAAGAAGGATGGACAGGATCCGAACAACCTTCTTGGCAAGATCTATCAGCATTGGGCCAACCAGGTCGCCGAGGGCATTCCCTTTGCGCAGGCAATCCGCGGGTTCATCCCCGAGGGCGAGCGGCAGCTCATCATGGCTGCGGAGCAGTCGGGCCGCCTGGCAGCCGGTATCAACGAGGCCGTCGAGCTCCGGTCCAACCTTGATGAGATCATCAGGGTCATCCGGTCCGGCATCGCCTATCCCATCGTCTCGATTGCCTTCGTCATCGGCTGTCTCATCTGGATGGCGGCCTATGTGTTCCCCGAGTACCGGGTCGTTCTGCGTCCGGATCTTTGGCCGAGCTCGGTGTCGCGTCTTGCCGGCACCGCGGACTGGGTCACGAACAACATCGTTCTCGTCGTGAGCGCGTTGCTCATCGCCGGATTTGCGTTCGCGCGGTCACTGCCGCGTTGGGTGTCGCCGACCCGCGAGAAGGTCGAGCATTACGCGCCCTATTCCATCTATCGGATGCTCTACGGAACGATCCTGCTGCTGTCCTATGCCGGCTTCGTCAAGGCCGGCTACAACATGAACAAGACCCTTGATGTCCTCCTGCAGTCGGCTGCCCGGTCGAATCCCTGGTATGCCGACAAGCTCCGCCGTTTGCGGATCGAGGGCGCCCGCGGAGCGAAGAACCTCGGCGATGCGTTGGCGATCGCCAACCTGAATTTCCCTGACGACGAGATCGTCGGGGACTTGCGGACCTTCGCCAAGGGCCGCAATTTCGATGAAATGCTCGGACAGATCGCCCGCTCGGCGCTGCAGGAGACGATCATCAAGATCCAGGCGCAGGTGCGCGTGCTGGCGATTTCCTCGATCGTCATGATCGCCGGCATTGCGCTCTGGTTTATTTCTGCCGTGTTCGATTTCCAGCGCGCGGTTTCGGCGGCCGCCCAGCTGGGGCAGATGTGAGGGCGCGGCGTGTTCCTGCTTCTCGGCACAGCCATCGTGATCATGATCACGGCCTGGGTGACGTGGTCATTCTGGCTCCGCATCCCGCTCGACAATAACAGGGGCGAGGAAGTGCTGGCGGCCGCGATGTACGGGCGCCATGCCGACATCAATAATGACTGCGCGCTTCGACGCCCGAACTGCGTTTTCAATGGCGTGCCCATCCAGAGCAGGAATGAAGCGGCTTTCGGCAACAACGGGATCGCCATGCGGGGCCGGATGGTGACCTTCATCACCGATGACGGATCGCGTCTCGTGACGGCAGGTCTTGTCGATGATCCCACCCGCCCGACCAGTGACGGCGCGGCTGGCACGCGGGGCATGGCATCGGCGCGCATCGTCGCCCATCTCGCCCATCTTCGCCGGTCCAACGCTCCGGAAGCGCCATGGCGCACCGGCATTTATGATGGCGCTGGCCAGATCGCCTTTTCTGATCGCGAGGCGTTCCCGGCCTCCGTGCCGGGGACGCAGCCGATCCTGGCAACCGGGGCCGGTTACACGTTGCCGGCCGGTACGCCCATGATCGTTTCGCCCATCCCGAGGGGCTTCCTTGGCCCTTGACTCAAGCAATAGCGCCACAAGCCGCTTCCTTCAGGGAGCGGATAGGCGCACGTTGCGAACGCAATATGAACAGGTTATGAGTCGTTTCGTCAGATATCTGACGGAACCGGAGGACTTCCGGAGATGGCCTGTGGATCGAGCTTCGCTGGAAGCCGGAAGCAGGAACTCAGGCCCGCAAGGGTCAGAAACTCGCTCAATCAGGGGCGGGTGTAGTCACCTTTCGACATAGTGTCCGATGATTGCTGATCGATGATCGGCAATCATCGGTCACTTTGATCGATAGATTTCAATGGAGACCGCTCCAATGATAGCTCCAATGACCGCTTCGACCGTTCCCGTCGCCATCCTTGCGACCGGTGGCAGCCGAGCTGCCCGCGCCCGGCGCCGGCCGGTCTATGCGCTGCGAAGCGGCCTTGCCCTCCTCGAGCTGATCCTTGCGATCGTGATCCTCGCGTTTCTGGGCACCTATGTGGCCCGAGAAATCCAGGCTTCCAATCGCGTGGCGCAGGCCCGAATGCTCGGCACACGCTGGACACAGCTGACCGAGGCGGCGGACGCCTATATCCGTGGCAATGACGCCCGGATCCGCCAGGCCCTGACGGACGCCTCGATCGTCATCTCTGTGCCGATGACGGATGCCGCGACGCTGCCGAACCAGCGCGGACTTCCCTCGTTCCGGGCCGCCAATGTCCTTGGCGCCGGCTTCGTCGATGCCGATGGTTATGGCAACCGCACCATCCTCTACATTTTCACGCCTCCCGCGAGCGCGGCCAATCCAACTCCACCCTATGAGGCCTTTCTGGTGTCCTCTGGCGGCCGCCGCATTCCTGATGATGTTCTGACCGCGGTGACGGGCTTCTCGGACTCGCGCGTCGGCGTTGCCCTGTCGCAGAACCCGCCGGGCCAGCAGGCCAACACGATGCGCGGGTTCAGGGGCGGCTGGGAGGCCCCGCTGACGACCTTCTCCGCCCTTGCGGGCTCGGCGCCGACCATTGGTTCTGTGTCGTCCTATGTTTCGCTGCAGCGCGGGGCGAACGCGTCACAGTCGCGTTACCTCTCCCGCGTCGACACCGGCAACCCCGTCGACAATCTCATGGAAACCGACATCGACATGGGTGAGCAGGGCCTCCGCAATCTGACCCGCATGGAGGCTGGTGCCAGCGGTACGATCACGGCTCGCGGCGATCTCTCTGTCACCCCGGGGAATGCCGGCTCACCGGGTAATGTCACAGCGGCGGGTGTGGTGACAGGTGACAGGGGCGTCTTCAACAACATCGCTCCCGGCACTCCCGCTGAGCAGGCCGCATCGGCGACCCCTGGCCTTTCTGTGCCGGGCGTCGCCCGTATCGGGAACCTGTCGGCACAGAACCTCGACGTCGACACGCTCGTCTACAGCGCGTCGGGAGCGCGTGCCTTCCGAAGCGGTGTCCGCCTCAGGGATCTGCTTCCGCAGATTGTCCACAAGGCGTCGTATGTCTCGACTGATAACCAGATCGTCCCGAAGCCCACCGATTGCCTTGCGGGCGAGGGGCGCGTCTTCATCTATCCGCAGATCATCGAGAATGCCTCGGATATCGGCGTCACCGTCAGCGGCGCGCTGGAATACGTGACGCTGCCGGTGGTCAACAGCGTGTCGGTGTCGGGCGTTGCGCCTGACTACACCATCAACGTCGAGACCTCGAACATCAATGTTTTGCCGCAGCGCGGCCCGACGGATCCTTCGCCCCTCATTCTGCAGTCGGCGACGGATCCGGCCCGCTTCAGGTCGGTCGCCTTTGCACAGGACCAGGGCACGTTCTGGGTCATCAATCTGTACTCGCAGCAGGGCGTCCCCAACGGAGCGGGCGTTCTGTGGCAGACGGTTCCGTCGGCTACCCGAGCCCTTGTACAGACGGCCTGCGTTTATCCCTGATCGATCGGCAAGCGATCGACCCGAATGCGTTGCTTGTTTGCGATTGACAAGGGCGAAGCCACTGTTGTGATGTTATCGACAGTCGTTTCGTGGCAAGCTTTCTCGCGCAAAGCTGCGATTCGATGTCGCAGCAAGCGCAGCCGGTCCCGGCTAGAATAACACGGAGCTCACAATGTCTCAGATCGCCCTTGTGGATCAGGCTGTGCCTGGCGCCCACATCAAGAAAAAGCCCTCGGCGTTCCGCCGCGGTATCGCCCTGCTCGAGGTCATCCTGGCCATCGTCGTTCTCGCCATCGTCGGCGTGCGCGTCTACCAGAACTTCGCCGAGGCGCAGAATTCCCAGACCTATCTCGACTTCCAGTCGATGCTGGGTTCGATCACCGGCGGCGTGCAGAACGCCTTCCTGAACTCGC
>JAIEPJ010000227.1 GCA_019749835.1 Phreatobacter sp.
GCGGCCGTCCCTGACGCCACGCCCGTGGCGCCGCCGCTGCTGCGCCCGTCGATGGACGACTGGCCGCAGGACGAGGATCGCGGCCGCATCATCATTCCGGGCGCCTATCAGCGCCCCCAGCCGCAGCCTTCCACCGCCATCGAGGCGATCGCCGCCGTGGCGCCCCAGCAGGCGCCGGCGGCCCTGCCGGCCCGTGCCGTCGCCTTCCATGCGCCGGTGCCGATGGTGCGCCCCGGCGCCACCACCGTCGTCCCGGTCTCGACCGGGCCTGCGGCGGTCACCGTCCCGACCCTCGCCGCCGCCTCCTCAACGCCCGTGACGCTCTCGAGCCAGGGCACCGCGACCACGATGGTGGTGCCGTCGGGCCCGGCCGGCAGCCTTCCCGGGGCGCAGCAGGCGATCATTGTCACGCCAACCCCGGCCCGCGGGCCAGTCCTCGCGGCTCTGCCGCCGGATGGCGGGGCCCGCGACTGGCCGCGCTACGTGCCGGGCGCCCGTGGCACGGACCGCAATCTCGGCATTGCCGGCGAGCGCGTCATGCCCGATCCCGGGGTGCCGCTGACCTGTCTGCCCGCACCCATTCGCCGCGCCCTCAACGACGTTGCCCTGCGATTCGGGCCTGTCCTGGTGCGTTCGACCCATCGCGGCAGCCGCGCCTTCGTTCGCACCGATGCCTGGCGCGGCTCCTATCACCGTGACTGCCGCGCCGCCGATTTCCGCGTCTCTGGCAATCCGGCTGCGGTTCTCGCCTTCCTGCGCGCCCGCCACGAACTCGGCGGCGTCAAACGCTACCGCAACGGGCTGTTCCATATCGACAACGGCCCGCGCCGCTCCTGGTGACGGGCCGCGACCGATCGAACCATTCGGGTCCGTGATCGGTTCATCATCAGCCTGAATTTGCGGTCGGTCCGGATTTCGGCCAGCTTCCTTCGCGCATTTGCAAGGAGGAACGGATGCTGCTGGTCGGAATGCTGGACAGTCCCTATGTGCGTCGCGCCGCCATCGCCGGCACGGTGCTCGGGATCCCCTTCGAACACCAGTCGGTGTCGGTGTTCCGCCACATGGACCGCTTCCGGGCGATCAATCCGTTGATCAAGGCGCCGTCGCTGGTGGCCGATGACGGCACGGTGCTGATGGAATCCCAGCTCATCATCCAGCACATGGAGGATGTCGCCGGTCGCAGCCTGAGGCCGGCCGATCCGGCAGCGCGGCTGGCCGACCTGCGCGCCACCGCCCTCGCCATCGTCACCTGCGAGAAGGCCATTGCCATCGAATATGAGCGCAAGCGCCCGGAGGCGATCCGCCATGCGCCCTGGCTGGAGCGCGTCGGCGAGCAGTTGCAGGAGGCGCTCGCCGCCCTCGACATGACCGCGGGCGCGCGCTGGCAGCGCCTGCCGGAGACCTGGACCCACGGCGCCATCGGCGCGGCGGTGGCCTGGGGCTTCATCCGCTTCACCATCCCCGATGCCGTCGCAGAGGACGCCTTCCCGGCGCTGGCCGCCCATGCCGCCCGCTGCGAGGCGACGGAGGTCTTCAGGCACTGGCCGATCGACCGCGAGAGCCCGTGAGGGGCAGCCGTGAAGGTCGTCAGTCCAGTCATCGCGGTTGCCTCGACGCTCGTTCCCCCTCACCCGGCCTGCGGCCGGCCTCTCCCCGCCGGGGAGAGGTGACGCGGTTCGGCCGGCTGCGCTAGGTCGATGTCGCTTAGGGATGAGGCTCCCCTTCACCTCTCCCTGGCGGGGAGAGGTCGGCCGCAGGCCGGGTGAGGGGGCCGGCTGTCGAGAGTTTCGCCAACAACGCAAAAGGCCGCCCGGAGGCGGCCTTTCCGTTCCTGCCTGGGCAGGGAAAAATCAGCGCGAATAGAACTCGACGACCAGCGAGGGTTCCATCTGCGTGGCGTAGGGGACCTCGGAGAGGGTCGGCACGCGCGACAGCTTGGCGGTGCCCTTGCCGTGGTCGACGTCGAGATAGTCCGGCACGTCGCGCTCGCCCGACTGGACGGCTTCCATGAACAGGATCATCTGGCGCGAAGTGTCCTTCACCTCGACAACGTCACCGACCTTCACCTTGTAGGAGGGGATGTTGACGCGGCGACCATTGACCTTGACGTGGCCGTGGTTGACGAACTGGCGGGCGGCGAAGACGGTCGGCACGAACTTGGCGCGATAGACCACCGCGTCGAGGCGGCGCTCGAGCAGGCCGATCAGGTTCTCGCCGGTGTCGCCCTTGACGCGCACGGCCTCGGTGTAGGTGGCGCGGAACTGCTTCTCGGAAATGTTGCCGTAATAGCCCTTGAGCTTCTGCTTCGCCTTCAGCTGGGTGCCGAAGTCGGAGACCTTGCTCTTGCGGCGCTGGCCGTGCTGGCCGGGGCCGTATTCGCGGCGGTTGACCGGGCTCTTCGGGCGACCCCAGATATTCTCGCCCATGCGGCGATCGATCTTGTATTTGGCAGCGTGACGCTTCGACATCGCGTGTCCCTTATTCGTTTGCGTTCGATAGGAGACGCGCCCTCCTCTTGTCCGGCCGGTCAGAAGAAATGCCAGGGCATTTCCCGAACGGATCCCATCTCGAATTTCCGCGCCTCGAGAGGCGAAAACCCGAGAGTCATGCCAAAGGCGAAATGCACAGGCATTTCGATGCCTTTGGCACCCGAAGACACGACAGATCGACCATGAAGGTTGATCGCGGGTGCGCAAGCCTGCCGCATCGCCGTGAAGCGATCCGTCAGGAAGCGGGGTCCTTACCCGCGACGCCTCGCGATGTCAATGAAGCGGCAGGGGCTCGACCCGGGTTTCGGCTAGGCCGAAGCGCTGGAAGACCGCGGACAGGCTCGCCAGCGCCGCGCCTCCGGTCAGGAGGGCGGTGGCGGCAGCAGGCGCGGCGGCGACCGGGCCCGCCGGCCCGAGGATCTGCGTCAGGCGGCGGGCGATGGCGGGGGCGGGATCGATCCACTCCACCGGCCAGGGCGCCAGCGCCCGGAAGGTGTCGACCAGCAGCGGATAGTGGGTGCAGGCCAGCGCGACGGCATCGGTGCGGCGATGGCCCTCGGCGACGAAACAGGGGGCGATCTCGGTGGCGATGGCGGCATGGTCGGCCGGCTCGCCGCGCATCGTCGCCTCGGCGAGGCCGGCGAGATGCGGCGCGCCGACGAGCGTGACGGCGCAGCCCGCGCCATAGGTGGCGACGAGCGCCTTGGTATAGTCGCGGGCGACGGTGCCAGGGGTGGCGAGGATGCTGACCATGCGGCTGGCCGAGCCCTCGCAGGCGGGTTTGATGGCCGGGACAGTGCCGACGAAGGGCAGGGCGAAGCGGGCCCGCAGATGCGGCAGGACCAGCGTCGAGGCGGTGTTGCAGGCGATGACCACGCAGTCGGGGGCATGGGCGGCGATCAGCCGCTCCATCACCGCCAGGACGCGGGCGACGAGATGATCCTCGCCGAGGGCGCCATAGGGAAAGGCGGCATCATCGGCACAATAGACAAAACGCGCATCGGGACGTGCCCGCACCAGTTCGCGATGGACGGTGAGGCCACCGAGGCCGGAATCGAAGACAAGGATGGTCGGCGGGCGGCCGGCGAGATCAACGCGGGGGGTTGGACTGAGTTTCATGCCGGCCAGGGGATCGAAGGCGATACGCATCACGCACCTTCATGCAGCTTTGGCTGTGAGAATGGGCGGAATTCTGGCGGCAAAGCGTTAAGGTTTAGCAAGCGTTCGGGGTTTTGCCGGCAACAACGCTGATGCGCGCGGCGGCGGCGTTGACGCCTCCGGCCATCGCGTCCATTCAGTCGACAACCTTGAGGGGAGGACCAGCATGCACCAGACACCGAAGCCCTACGAGCTCGCCAAGCGCCTGCGCGCCGGCGAAAGCCTGTTCACCGCCTGGATGAGCATTCCCGAGCCGCTGATCGCCGATCACGTGGCGCGCGAGGGCTTCGACGCCGTCACCTTCGACATGCAGCATTCCTCCATCGACCTGCTGTCGGCGATGCGCGGCATCTCGGCGGTCAACCATGCCGGCAAGCCGGCCGGCGTCCGCATCGCCCTCGATGCCTTCGGCGACGGGGCCCGTCTCCTCGATGTCGGCGCCGAGATCATCATCGCGCCGATGATCAATTCGGTTGCCGATGCCAAGAAGTTCGCCTCGGCGGTGAAATACCCGCCGCTCGGTGACCGCTCCTGGGGCGGCAACCGCTTCCAGCAGCTCACCGGCATGAACCCGCAGGACTACCTGCGCCAGGCCAACGAGATGACCGTCACCCTCGCGATGATCGAGACGACGGCGGCGCTGGCGGCGGTGGACGACATCCTCGCCGTCCCGGGCATCGATGGCGTCTTCGCCGGTCCCTCGGACCTCTCCATCACCCTGCTCAAGGGCGAGAAGCTCGACCCGAACCATCAGGTGGTGCGGGACGCCTTCGCCAAGATCATGGCGGCGGCGAAGAAGGCCGGCAAGCTCACCGGCTGCTATGCGCCGAGCCCTGAGCGGGCCAAGGAACTCGCCGCCGAGGGCTGGGGCTTCATCACCCTGATCAACGACAGCCTGATGCTGCGCGGCGGGGCGCAGAATGCGCTGAAGGTCGTGCGCGGCTGATCGTGGTTAGGCGGCGCTCTTGCCGCCGAAGCTCAGCAGATAGCCATCCGGGTCCCGGATGGCGAATTCGGTGAGGCCGTAGGGCATGGCCTGCGGACCCCACTCGGCCTCGCAGGCGTGCCTCACCTGGTCCCACAGGCCGAGCACGTCGTCGACATAGATGTATTGGGTCGCGGTCGCATGGGGGGCGCCGAGATGGGCATTGCGCATGAACATGAGCGCGACGCCGTCGCGCTCCATGCGGCACCAGCCGGTCCCGTCATCGGCGGTGCAAACGAACCCCAGGGTGGCTTCGTACCAGGCGCGCGTCGCCGAGAGGTCTGACACCTGCAGCATCGGGACAAGGCGTTCGAACCGCATCCGGCGTTGTCCCCTCAGTCCAGCGTCCTCAGGAAGCCGGCGAAGCGCATCAGCCCCTCCGGCCAGGGACCATGGCCGGATTCGGTGTTGATGTGGCCGGCATCGCCGGCGTCCGACAGCGCTGCGCCCCAGGCATAGCCAAAATCCTCGGCGCGCTCATAGGCGCAGTGGGGGTCGGTGCGGCTCGCCACCAGCACAGACGGGAAGGGCAGGGGATCGCGCGGGATCGGAGCGAAATGGCGTTCGACCTCGGGGATATCGGCGTGGTCCTCGACGTCCGGCAGCCCGACCAGGAAAGCGCCCCGTACCACGCCCGACGGGAAGAGCGGCGCGGCATGGGCGATGGTCACCACCCCCAGCGAATGGCCGACGAGGATCACCGGGCGCGAGCAGGAGGCGACGGCTGTCGCCAGATTGTCGATCCAGCGGTCCTTTTCCGGCTTGTGCCAGTCGCCGAGATGGACCCGGCGCGCCGTCGGGAGCTTCGCCTCCCAGCGTGACTGCCAGTGGTCGTCGCCGGAGTTCGTGTAGCCAGGGACGATGAGGATGTCGGCGTCGGCGGTGCGCATGGGTCAGAGAACTTCCACGGATTCGACGCCGGCCGACCGGCGCAGCTTGACGTCGAGGGTTGCGAGCGGGATGCCGCGCCGCATGGCGAGCTCCAGGTAGCAGGCATCATAGACTGAAAGATGGTGTTTCCCGGCCAGGGCAGCCACCGCTCCCCACGGCGCTGCAGCACCCTGATGATCGACCGTGACCTCGACCCTGGCGAACTCGCTCAGGAGAAATGAGAGGGCATCGTGATCGAACCGGCCGCGGCGCTGGGCCTGCAAAGCGCCGTTGATCACTTCCATGCGCCAAATGGCCGGGACGACCGCCCCCGTCGTCAGCGCTTCGCCGACCAAGGCCGCCGCTCCCGAGACCATCTCGTCAGGCAGGAAGGCCGCGAGTGCGTAGGAGGCGTCGAGCACGAGCGGCATGTCACCGCCGGCCTTCGTCGCGCCAGGCGAGGATATCCTCGACCGTCACCTGCCCACCTTTGACCACGCCGGGCTGTGCGAGACGCGCGCGGATGCGCTGGAAGGCGCCGATCCCGGGGTTGATCGCTTCGTCCCGGTCCGGCACGAGCCGCGCGATCCGCTTGCCGTTCCGCGTGATCTGCACCTCCTCGCCCCGCTCGACGCGGTCGAGGAGTTCGGACAGTCTCTGCTTGGCTTCGAAGGTACCGACGACAGTCACGGACGACATCCTATCCAGACGATCTGGATAGTATCATGGCGCCGGTCGGCCGTCACGCCGCGCCGAAGACGCGCCTGAAGATCGTGTCGACGTGCTTCAGATGGTAGCCGAGGTCGAATTTCTCCTCGATCTCCGCGTCCGACAGCGCGGCCCGCACCTCCGGATCGGCCTTGAGCAGGGTGAGGAAGTCGCCCTCGCCGCGCCAGACCGGCATGGCGTTGCGCTGGACCAGCCGGTAGGAATCCTCGCGGGAGACGCCCTTCTGGGTGAGGGCCAGCAGCACGCGCTGCGAATGGACGAGGCCGCCGAGGCGGTCGAGATTCTTCTGCATGTTGTCCGGATAGACCAGCAGCTTGTCGATGACGCCGGTGAGGCGGACCAGTGCGAAGTCGAGGGTCACGGTCGCATCCGGGCCGATCATGCGTTCGACGGACGAGTGGGAGATGTCGCGCTCGTGCCAGAGGGCGACGTTCTCCATGGCCGGCAGCGCCATGCCGCGGACGAGTCGGGCAAGGCCCGTGAGGTTCTCGGTGAGGACGGGATTGCGCTTGTGCGGCATGGCCGAGGAGCCCTTCTGGCCCTCGGAGAAGAACTCCTCCGCTTCCAGCACCTCGGTGCGCTGCAGGTGGCGGATCTCGGTGGCGAGGCGCTCGATGCAGGAGGCGACGACGCCGAAGGTGGCGAAGACCATGGCGTGACGGTCGCGCGGGATGACCTGGGTCGAGACCGGCTCGACCTTGAGATCCATGGCTTTCGCGACATGTTCCTCCACGCGCGGGTCGATCTGCGCGAAGGTGCCGACGGCGCCGGAAATGGCGCAGGTGCGCACCTCCTCGCGGGCCGCCGCGAGGCGGGCGAGGCAGCGGTCGAATTCGGCATAGGCCTGGGCCAGCTTGAGGCCGAAGGTGGTCGGCTCGGCATGGATGCCGTGCGAGCGGCCGATGGTCGGCGTCATCTTGTGCTCGAAGGCGCGGCGCTTCAGGGCCGCCAGCAGCGCCTTGACGTCATCGATCAGCAGGTCGCAGGCGCGCACCAGCTGCACATTGAAGCAGGTGTCGAGCACATCGGAGGAGGTCATGCCCTGGTGGACGAAGCGCGAGTCGGGGCCGATGAATTCCGCCAGATGGGTGAGGAAGGCGATGACGTCGTGCTTCACCTCGCGCTCGATGGCGTCGATGCGGTCGACGTCGAAGGTGACGTCCTTCGCCCTGGCCCAGATGTTGGCGGCCGATTCCTTCGGGATGACGCCGAGCGCGGCGAGGGCGTCGCAGGCATGGGCCTCGATCTCGAACCAGATGCGGAACTTGGTCTGCGGGTCCCAGATGGACGTCATTGCGGCGCGGGAATAGCGCGGGATCATGGGACGGGCCTCGGCGATGTCGTGGACGGGCGCGGCTTAGCAGGGATGAGCCGGAGCGGCAATCACCGTCAGTCCGGGCGGCGGGCCGATCGCCAGAACAGCGCCGTGACGAGCAGCGGAATGCTCGCGCCCCAGGGCCACCAGAGCCGGAAAGCGGTAGTGGCATAGAGATAGAGCGCCCCTCCTGCGCCGAGGAGATGGTGGAGGAGCGACATGTCACCGTCGTGGTCCTCGGCGAAGGCCATGGTCCGCGAATGAATCGCGAAGACGAGGCCCGGCACGACCAGCATGACGGCCAGCGTGCCGAGGAAGGCGAGGCCGAGCCAGAAGGCGAGCGGCACCGCCGCGAAACGCGCGCGCAGCCTCTCGAGGCCCCACCAGAGCAGGGCTATGCCCGGCAGCAGCGGCAGGGCCTGGAGGCAGACCACCTTGAGGCTGCGCCATGACGGGGCATGGCCGGCAAGGAGAGACACCGCGACGGCGGCGGCAAGGGCCAGCGCCGTGGCGGCGAGACCGGCCTTCGCGGCCCGCGGCCAGAGACCCGGCCGAACTGGCGCGGCGGGCCGGCGCGCCGGTTTCGTCGCCGCCGGCCGGCGCGGGCGTGACGACCGCCCGGTGGTGGCCGTGCCGGACTTGCGGTCGAGAGGAGCGGAGCGAGTCGCCATGGGCCGGAGTGTAGGGGCACCCGGTTGACGGGGACTGAATCGCCGCCGGCTTATCCCCAGCGGACAGGGCGGGGCGATCCTTGACCCCGAGAGCCGGCCGCGGTGGCCGGCCATGGTGGCGAGGGTGCCCATGTCCTATGCGGTGATCAATCAAAGGCTCTGTTTCGGCGGCCGGCCGGTGGCGTTCCGGCAGTCCCCCCATGGCGGGCAGCCGCTTCAGCCGCGCTATCTCGTCCTGCACTACACGGCGGGATTGTCGGTAGGCTCCGCCATCGACTGGTTCCTCGACCCGCGTGCCAAGGCCTCCGCGCATCTGGTGCTCGGCCAGCAGGGTGAGGCCATCCAGATGATGGCCTTCGACCGTACCTGCTGGCATTGCGGGCCGAGTGCCTGGCAGGGGCTGTCGGGGCTCAACAGCCATGCGATCGGTATCGAGATGGTCAATGCCGGCAAGCTGACCAGGGGCGCCGCCGGAGGTTGGCGGACATGGACCGGCGCGGCGATTCCCGACGATCAGGTCGTCGTCGCCCGCCATCGCCACGAGGCCCGCGAGGCCGGCTGGCATGCCTATCCGGACGGGCAGATCGAGGCGGTGGTGGCCATCGGCAAGGCGCTGCACGCGGCCTATGGCTTCGCCGCGGTGCTCGGCCACGAGGAGATTGCGCCGCGCCGCAAGGTCGATCCGGGGCCTGCTTTCCCGCTTGCGGTGGTTGCCGCGCGCATCCTGGACCGGAGACAGGAGACGATGACGGGCAAGGTCACGGCCAGATGAACCCTGAATCGGACCGCCCGCCGTCGCCCGCCAGGGATAAGCTCCGTCGCTCAGGCCGACACGGCCAATCCCGGGCGACCGGCTTTCTGCGACCTGGCCATCGCCTGTCCAGCCTGGAAATCCGCCAGCACGAGCCGGGGGAGGTCGGCCTCAGGCGACGGCCGGCCGAACAGGTAGCCCTGCAACTGGCCACAACCCAGTTCGGTGAGGAGCTTCGCCTGCCCTTCCGTTTCCACGCCTTCCGCCGTCACCTGCATGGACAGGGCATGGCTCAGCGCCATGATCGTCCGGACGACCTGGAGGGCGGGGCGGCTTTCCTCGCGCAGCGCGGCGACGAAGGACTGGTCGATCTTCAGGCGGTCGAAGGGAAGCTTCCACAGATAGCTCAGGCTCGAATAGCCGGTGCCGAAATCGTCGAGGACCAGGGTCGCGCCGAGGGCCTTCAGCCCTTGCAGTTCTCCGATGACCACTTCGGTGCTCTCCAGCAGCACGCTTTCGGTGACCTCGAGTTCCAGCCGATGCGGCGCGAGGCCGGAACGGGACAGGGCATCGGCGACGATGTCGACAATCGATGCGTCGCCTCCTTGCCCCGAGGCGAATTGCAGGGGCGACAGGTTGACCGCGATGGTCAGGTGATCGGGCCAGCGCGCCGCCGCCATACAGGCGTGGCGCAGGGCCCAGGCCCCGATCGTCCCGATCATGCCGATCTCCTCGGCGACCCGGATGAACTGGGCCGGCGGAATATAGCCGC
>JAIEPJ010000221.1 GCA_019749835.1 Phreatobacter sp.
TAGCACAGCGGTAGTGCAGCGGTTTTGTAAACCGAAGGTCGGGAGTTCGATCCTCTCCGCCGGCACCAGTTCCCCGTCGACCAGGGCCTCACGCGCTTTCCGCCGCGCCGAAATGGCGGGCGATCTTGCCCCGCAGCAGCGCCGCGAAGGCCGCTTCCTTCTCCACCACCTCGAAGGCCTGGCCGCCGATGCCGATGGCCATGGGCTGTGACCGGTCGGCCGTCGGCAGCAGGGTGCAGACGATGCCGGCGCCGGGCACGATGCGGCTCGCCGACAGGGCATGGCCCTTCGCCCGGATGGCGCCGATCTCGGCCAGGACCGCCGCCAGGTCGACGGGCGGCGCTTCCGGCTCCGCGGCCCGGTTCACCCGGGCGATGCGGCGGGCGATCTCGTCCTCGTCCATGGCCGAGAGCAGCATCAGGCCCATGCCGGACGCGGCGATCGGGCGGCGCGTGCCGGCGGGAATGTGCAGGCGCATGGCCCGCGTCGCCGGGATGACGGCGATGTAGACGACATGGATGTCGCTGGCGATGCCGAGCAGGATGGTCTCGCCGGTTTCCTCGCCGAGTTCCCGCATCAGCCGTGTCACACGGCCGTCGGTGATGCGCCCGTCGACCCAGCGGCCGAGCATCGAGACACGCGGTGTCGGCTGCACGCGCCGGTCGGGCAGGGCGGTGAGATAGCCGAGGTCGATGAGGCCGTTGACCAGCATCGACGTGCTCGACTGCGGAATGGCAAGCGCGCGGGCGATCTCGGTGACGCTCGCCGGCCGCTCCAGCCGGTCGAAGAGCTCGAACAGCGCCAGCACCCGCGTCGCGGATTTCACCCCTCCGGTGTCGAATGCTCTGCGCGGCCTCGGCATGGGCACCTCCCATCGAGTTAAATCGCATATGTGATGAACAAAATCAAATTGACGAATATTTCCCGGCCTGCCAGTTTGCCCGCAACAAGAAAAATCGGGGAAATGCGAACGGATGGACCTCTGGCCGGCCTGTATCGACGCGGATTACGTGTTGGGAATCCGCGATTTCGCGCGGCGGGAGATCGTCCCCCAGGCCGATGACATCGACCGCCGCGACGTCTATCCGCGCGACATCCTGAAGGCCATGGCGAAGGCCGGCTACAATGCCGTCGCCCTGCCGGTGGAGCATGGCGGCGCCGGCCTCACCTATGGCCATGCCGCCGCGGTCTTCGAGGAGGTGTCCTATGCCAGCGCCGCCGTCGGCATCTCGCTGATCACCATCTTCCAGGCCCAGACGATCATCCGCATCTTCGGCAACGAGACGCTGAAACAGGCCTGGTTGCCGCGCTTCGGGCAGGGGCTCCTGTCCTCCTATGCGCTGACCGAGGCCAACCACGGCAGCGACATCCGCAGCCTCGACACCAAGGCGGTGCGCGACGGCGAGGGCTGGCTGCTGACCGGCGAGAAGTCCTTCATCACCTCGGGCTCGGCCGCCGAATTCTTCATCATCCTCGCCGAGACGCCGGTCGGGGTCTCGACCTTCGCCGTGCCGGCGGGGCTCGACGGCCTGTCGTCCTATATCGGCACCAATTCGGCAACCTTCGGCCTGCGCAACGGCCCGCATGTCAATCTGGTGCTCGACCGGGTGCGGCTGCCCGATCACGCCCTGATCGGCGTCGAGGGCAAGGGCGTCCGCCAGGCCGTCGGCACGCTCAACTATTCGCGCACGCTCGCCGGCGCCATCAGCGTCGGCATCGCCCGGGCCGCCTTCGACGCGGCGCTCGCCTTCGTCGGCAAGCGCAAGGCCTTCGACCAGCGCGTCATCGAGTTCCAGGGGATCCAGTGGTATTTCGCCGACATGCTGGCGGAGATCGAGGCGGCGCGCCTGCTCGTCTACCGCGCCGCCGAGGCGCTCGACTCCGGTGTCGACCAGGACCGCTATGCCAGCGCCGCCAAGCTCAAGGCGGCCAAGGTCGCCACCGACGTCGCCTCCCTCGCCGTGCAGGTCTGCGGCGCCTATGGCGTCATGGAGAATGCCCCCTTCGGCCGCTTCCTGCGCGATGCCAAGGCCTATGAGATCGCCGGCGGCTCGGCGGAAATCCTCAAGAACACCATCGGCAAATATCTGACCCGTTTCCTCGCCGCCCCATGATCACCGACCTCCTCGCCAGCAACGCTGCAACTCACCCTGACCGTACCTTCGTGGTCACGGACGCGGGCGACTGGTCCTTCGGCGACGTGCATGCCGCGGCCCGCCGTTTCGGCGCGGCGCTGCAGGCCCGCGGCATCGCGCCCGGCGACCACGTGGCGCTGATCGCCGGCAACAGCGCCGGCTTCCTCGTCGCCTGGTTCGGCATCAATCTCGTCGGGGCGGTGGCGGTCACGATCAACACCCAGCTGGTCGGCGAGGGTCTGGCCTATGTCGTGGGGCAGTCGGAGGCGAAACTTGTCGTCGCGGACCGCGCTTTTCTCGCCGCCAAGGGGGCCGCGGGGCAGGACGTCTTTCTCGGCATTCCGCTCATGGCACTCGCCGACGATGCCGCGCTCATGGCGGACAGGCCGGGATCCGCCCTCGTGCCGGTCAGCCTGCCGCCGCTCGCACCCGCCACGATGATGTATACGTCCGGCACGACGGGCCTGCCCAAGGGTGTCGTCAATAGCCATGCCGCCTATCTGGCCGCCGGTGCCGAGATCGTCGCGGCCCTCGGCTTTCGCCCCGAGGACCGCTGCATGGTGGTCCTGCCGCTGTTCCACGCCAATCCGCAGATGTATGCGGTGATGTCGGCCCTGAAGGTCGGCTATGCCCTGATCCTGCGCGAGAAGTTCTCCGCCTCGTCCTTCTTCGCCGACGCCCGTCGCTTCCGCGCCACCTGCTTCACCTATGTCGGCACGATCCTGTCGATCCTGGCGGCGCGTCACGGCGAGGACCGCGACCATGCCCTGCGTTTCTGCACCGGCGGCGGCGCGCCCGAGAAGGTCTGGCGCGAGGTCGAGCAGCGCTTCGGCGTGGCGGTGCGCGAACTCTACGGCATGACCGAGATCGGCGGCTTCGTCTCGATCAACACGGAAGGCGCGACCCGGATCGGCTCCTGCGGCCGGTTGCGCCCGGACATGGACGTCCGCATCGTCGACGCCGGGGACGAGGAACTGCCCGCCGGCGCCCAGGGCGAGATCGTCGTCAGGCCGCTGAAGCCCGGAATCATCCTGTCCGGCTACTGGCGCCAGCCCGACAAGATGGCGGAGGCCTGCCGCAACCTGTGGTTCCATACCGGCGACCGCGGCCATGTCGACGCCGACGGCTATCTGCATTTTCACGGCCGCAGCAAGGAACTGATCCGCCGCGGCGGGGAGATGGTGTCGCCGGTCGAGATCGAGACGGTGCTGCGCAAGATGCCCGGCGTCGCCGACTGCGCCGTCGTCGGCATCGAGGATGCGGTCCTCGGCCAGGAGATCAAGGTCCTCGTCGTGCCCGGGGCAGCGCCGCTCGCGCCCGCCGACATCCTCGCCTTTCTCGACGGCCGCGTGCCGGCCTTCATGATCCCGCGCTATGTCGAGTTCGCCGACACGGTCCCCAAGACCGAGACCGAGAAGGTCCAGCGCCACAAGATCGCCTATGTCGATGCCCGCGTGCACGACATGGCGTCCACCCCCCAGAAACACCGGATGAACAACGCCAACGGCATCCCAGCCATCAATCCAACGGGAGGAAATTCATGATCGATCGCCGCACATTCGCCTTCGGAACGGCTGGCCTCGGCCTGTCGCTCGCAGCTCCCGCCATCGCCCAGGGCGCCTATCCGACCCGGCCCGTCCGCATGGTCGTCGGCTTCGCCGCCGGCGGCCCGACCGACATCGTCGCGCGTCAGCTCGCCCAGTACATGGCCGAGCATCTCGGCCAGTCCATCGTCATCGAGAACCGCGGCGGCGCCAACAGCAACATCGCGGCGCAGGAAATCGCGACGTCGGCGCCGGACGGCTACAACCTCTTCTACAACACCTCGGCGATCGCCATCAGCCCGGCGCTCTATCCGCGCCTCAACTACGACGTGAAGGCCTTCGTGCCGATCGGGCTGACCGCCACGGTGCCGATGGTCCTCGAGGTTCATCCGCAGATGCCGGTGAACAACGTCAAGGAGTTCATCGACTATGTGAAGGCCAATGCGGACAAGCTCTCCTATGCCTCCACCGGCAACGGCTCGATCACCCATCTGGGCTCGGCGCTGCTGCTCGGCCGGATCGGCGCCAAGGTCACGCACGTGCCTTATCGCGGCAGCGCCCCGGCTCTCGTCGACCTCGCAGGCGGCCGCGTCCACTTCATGACCGACACGATCAATTCCTCGCTGCCCTTCATCAAGGACGGACGCCTGAAGCCGCTCGCCGTCACCAGCGCCAAGCGTCTGGAGGCGCTGCCCAACATCCCGACCCTCACCGAGCTCGGCCTGCAGGATCTCGAGATCGGTGCCTGGCAGGGCATTGTCGGCCCGCCCGGGACGCCGCGCGATGTGGTGATGAAGGTCAACGGCGCCATGATGAAGGCGCTGCAGAACCCCGAATTCCTGGCGCGTCTCGCCGATCAGCAGACGACGCCGCTCGGCAGCACCCCCGAGGCCTATGGCCAGTACATCCTCGCCGAGATCGCCCGCTGGGACAAAGTGGTGAAGGACAACGGCATCACCATCGGCTGATGGTCCCGCGGGACTGTCGGACCCGGCGCGGCATGTCCGGGGCACTCCCGAGACGGGCTCAGCCGCCCGTCTGCCGCATGCCGCGCAGCATGGCCGGCCACAGCGCCAGCGTCTCGGCGAAATCCGCTTCGTCGAAGCGTTTCAGCCGCTGGCGCGTCAGAGCCAGCGCCAGCGGCGACAGGTTTGCGAGATCGGCGGCGAGGCGCAGCGCCTCCGCCACCACCTCGCCGGGTTCGGCCTCGCGATTGAACAGGCCGAGGCGCCGGCATTCCGCCGCCGCCATCATCCGGCCGGTGAGGCAGAGATCGGTTGCAACGGCAAGACCGAGGGCAGAGGCGATGATCCAGGGGCCCGAACTCGACGCGATCCCCGCCCGGATCTCGGGTTGCCCCATGCGCACGCCGTCATGGCCGACGCGGAAGTCGCAGAGCAGCGCCACCTGGAAGGCGGAGCCTGCGGCGACGCCGTTCAGCGCCGCGATGGTCGGTTTGGAGAGGGCCCGGAAAGCCCCGAAGAACCGGCCCCAGCCGGAGACCCAGGCCTCGATCTCGGCATCCGCCGGGGCCGGCTCGTCGCGGTCCTGGCCGGCACCGAAGGCGCGTGGTCCCGCACCCGTGACGATGACCACCCTGACGGTCGGGTCGGCGTCGAAAGCGGAGAGAGCCGCGACGATCTCCGCCCGCATCGTGGCATTCCACGCATTGAGGGCATCTGGCCGGTCGAAGGTGAGGATCGCCGTCGGCCCCTCGCGGGTGATGGTGATGAGGGCGGGCATGAGAGGCCTTTATTATCACAAATACGATGAAGTTAATCGTATTGACGAAATCTGGACTGTGAACTAGCACCTCGGCGACAGCCGGGAAAGATCGGGAGAAGACCATGGCGGACGAGATGAAGACGGTGGGCCTGGGGCTGCGCTGGGAAGACACGCCGGTCGGCATGAAGTTCCGCACCATCGGGCGGACGGTCACCGAGGCCGACATCACCCTCTTCGTCGGCGTCACCGGCATGGTCGAGGTGCTCTTCACCAACCTCGAATATCTGGAGGAGGAATCGCTCTTCGCCGGCAAGCGCCTGTGCCCGGGGGCCCTGGTCTATTGCTTTGCCGAGGGCCTGCTGATGCAGACGGTGGTGCAGGGCGTCGGCCTGTCCTTCCTCGGCATGGATCTTAACGTCGAGGGCCCGACCTTCGCCGGCGACACGATCCATGTCGAATGCGAAGTGGTCGAGTCCCGCGCCACCCGCAAGCCGGGCCGCGGCATTGTCAAGACCGTCAACCGCGTCATCAACCAGCGCGGCGAGATGGTGATGACCTACAGCCCGACGCGGCTGGTCAAGGGTCGCGACTACTCGCCGAAGACCTGAGCGGGAACCGCGCCGTGGGACCGCTGGCGGGCATCCGCATCCTCGACCTGACGACCGTCATGATGGGCCCGTCGGCGACCCAGGTCCTCGCCGAGATGGGCGCCGACGTCATCAAGGTCGAGGCACCCGGCGGCGATCCCGTCCGCTATATCGGCCCGGCGCGCCACCACGGCATGGGCGCGCTGTTCCTCAACGCCAACGGCTCCAAGCGGTCCATCGTCATCGACCTGAAGAGCGCCGGCGGACGGCAGGCCCTGCTGAAGCTCTGCGAGGGCGCTGACGTTCTCGCCTATAACATTCGCCCCCAGGCCATGGCCCGGCTCGGGCTCGGCTACGAGGACGTCCGCGCCATCCGGCCCGACATCATCTATGCCGGCATGTTCGGCTATGGCCAGGACGGACCCTATGCGGCCCGTCCGGCCTATGACGACCTGATCCAGGGCGCGGCGCTGCTGCCCTATCTCATGGCCCGCGCCGGCGACGGCACGCCCCGCTACGTGCCCTCTGCCATTGCCGACCGCATCGTCGGCCTCGCCGCCGTCGGTGCTGTCAATGCCGCGCTCTATCACCGGCAGAAGACCGGCGAGGGCCAGCGCGTTGACGTGCCCATGTTCGAGACCATGGTGGGCCTGACGCTCGGCGACCATCTCGGCGGCCTCACTTTCGAGCCGCCACTGGGGGAGGGCGGCTATCAGCGCCTCCTGTCGCCCGAGCGCCGGCCCTACCGCACGAAGGACGGCTACATCTGCGCCCTCGTCTACAACGACAAGCAGTGGCGGAGCTTCTACACGGCGACCGGACGGGCCGCCGACTACGATGCCGACCCGCGCCTGTCATCGATCAAGACACGGACCGAACATATCGATGCGCTCTATGGCGAGGTCTCCGCCACCTTTGCGGGGCGCACCACGGCCGAGTGGACGGTGCTTCTGGAGAAGGCCGACATCCCCTTCGTACCGCTGCACGATTTCGAATCGATCATGCAGGACCCGCACCTGAACGCCGTCGGCTTCATGCCGGTGGTGGAGCATCCGAGCGAGGGGACGATCCGCAAGATCCAGCCGGCGAGCACCTGGTCGGTGACCCAGCCGGTGCCCCATCGCCCGGCGCCGCGGCTCGGCGAGCATACCCGCGACCTGCTCGGCGAGGCGGGACTGGCGGCGGCCGAGATCGACGCCCTGATCGCTGACGGCGCCGTGCAGGCCGGAAGCTGATCCCTCAGCCCGCCCGCTTGAGGTCGAGGCCGGCAATGTCGGCCGTCATCTGCCGGGCGAATTCCGGATAGGTCTCGCCCAGTTCCGTCAGCACCCGGCCGCGCAGCAGGGCGAGCGTCGCCGCGTCGGGATCGGCGGTCTCCGGCACCTCCGGCTCGTGGTCGAAGGCAAAGCCCGTCGCGGCAATGATCTCGGACAGCGTATGGCCGGGATGGACGCTGTCCAGCCGGAAACGCTTCTGCGCCTTGTTGAAGGAGAAGACCCCGAGGCCCGTCAGCAGCGCATGGGGGCCGCCGGGCCGATACACCCCGTCGGAGCTGGTGCCGGGCGCCGATACGAAGTCGACCTTCTCGACGAAGACGCGCGGCGTGTGCTCCTCGCGGAACAGGATGACGCGCGGCACGACGAAATAGAGGTAGCTCGAGCCGAAGGAGCCCGGCCAGCGCACCGGCGTCTGCGGATAGTCGCCTGTACCGACGAGGTTGATATTGGCTTCGCCATCGATCTGGCCACCACCGAGGAAGAAGGCGTCGATGCGGCCCTGGCCGGCACAGTCGAAGAGCTCCGCCGATCCGTTGGTGAAGAAGTTGTGCTCGCGCGACCCGAGAATGGAAATGCGCACCCGCGGCTTACCCTGTCTTTCGGCGAGCGCCCTGAGCAGCATTGCGCCCGCCGCCGGAATGGGCGAGGAGGCGCCCACCGCCACGTGGCGCACGCCCTCCAGCAGCCGCGCGATGCTGACGATCAGCCGCTCCCGCGGCAGGACGGCGGTCACGACACCGCCTCGAGCGCCCGGTCGGCGCCGTCGAGCCAGGCACGGAAGCCCTCCGGCGTGCGCGCCTCCCGGGCATAACGGCCGATCTCCGCCATGTCGGCGGGATATTCGCCCCACAGGCCGATCGGCGCCGCACCCTTTGGCGCGACCGCCACCGCCTCGACATACAGCGCCGGCAACACGCCAGCGGCCATGACCTCGTCGGCCAGCAGGCTCGTCTCGACGATGCGTTCGACGGTCACCAGCGTGCGCTCGGAGGCATAGGCGAGGCTGGCCAGTTCCCGCCGGCGGCCGATCCAGACATTGCCGTCGCGGTCGGCCATCGGGCAGTGGAAGATCGTCACGTCCGGACGGATCGCGGGAATCGCGACGATCGGGTCGGGATCCTCGGAAAAGGGGTTCTGGATCACCTTCCAGTCCGGTCGGTTGGCGAGGACGTCGGTACCGATCATGCCGCGCAGGGTGGCGAAGGGCACGCCCTTTTGCGCCGCGAGGAAGCCGGCATGGACGGCTGGGCAGGTGGCATCCATCACCTGGATCGCCCCCGCGCGCACGGCGCGGGAGAAACAGGGGGCGCCGCCCGCCTCTCCGAGGGTCATGGCGCTGGTCTCGATCGTGGCGACGCAGCCGGCGCCGATCAGCATGTCCGGCTGCATCCCCCCCGTCGGCAGGCAGACCACGTGAAGATCACGCAGGCCGCGCGCGATCAGCAGGCGGGTCATCGCCATGGAGACGCCGGCATAGTCGACCGGAAGGGCGAGCTTGGCGCCGTCCGGCACCATCCGGGCGAGGTCCTCCAGCCTGTGGGTCTGCATCGCGGCGTCCTCCCTCGAACCGCGCCGGGGCGGCTCCCGGACGCACTATCGGCTCACCGGCCGCACGGTGACAACCTGATCGCTCGGGTGGTTCTGGACGGCCCCATCAGCCCGCCCAAGCATACGTAGTAATATGTAAGTCATTGGGCGATCGCTCGTCCAGCCGATCATAAAACCACGCCAAAAATGCCACATTATCTAACGTTTTGCCTATAACTCCCGCGCCCGACCTATGCGTCGTAAGCCCAATTGCTTATCGACCAAGGTCGCATCGACCAATGTCCAAGCGACAATCTCTGCAGGCGGGTCTAGCCCTGCTCCTGTGGCGTGTTGCCGCACTTCACCAAACGAAGGGTGACGTGTTGCCGCACCTCACCAAACGAAGACAATGCATCGGCGCGGTTACCCCGCCAACATGCTCGCACCATCAGGAAGGAACAGCCCATGACGATGGCCACCGCCGTCGCGCCGCCGGTTACGCCGCGCCCCATGACGAAGGAAGAGCGCAAGGTCATCTTGGCCTCGTCGCTGGGAACCATCTTCGAGTGGTACGATTTCTATCTCTACGGCTCGCTGGCCGTGATGATTGGCGCCCAATTCTTCGCGCCATTCGACGCCAACACCCGTGCCATTTTCGCGCTTCTGGCCTTTGCCGCGGGCTTTCTGGTTCGCCCCTTCGGCGCTCTGGTCTTCGGTCGCCTTGGCGACATGGTCGGGCGTAAATACACATTCCTGGTTACGATTGTGATCATGGGCGTGTCGACCTTCCTGGTCGGTCTGCTGCCGTCCTACGAGACGATCGGCTGGGCCGCTCCGGTGATCCTGATCATGCTGCGCATGCTCCAGGGCCTTGCGCTCGGCGGCGAATATGGCGGCGCCGCCGTCTATGTCGCCGAACATGCGCCTGTCGGTCGGCGTGGGTTCTACACC
>JAIEPJ010000216.1 GCA_019749835.1 Phreatobacter sp.
GGATGGCGGCAAGGGCGAGGCCTTCGAGGCCAAATGATCACGCCTTGATCATTTGCCTAATTTATCATCTGTTTTCTGCCCCATGATCGCGCATCGGTCAGGAGGGCTTCGCGTAGCGAGAGACAGGCGCCGATGCTATGAGCAGAGATGAGGATGTTGCCGTCGGCCCCGCCGGGCCAGTCCGAGCCTGCCGGCCCGGGCAAGCCGTGGCGGGGCGGACGGCGGGAGCAGACGGTTCCGGCGTTCCGCCGGGGCGACGTTCGGCGCAAGGGAGGCCGGTCCGCGCATGAAGAAGATCGAAGCGATCATCAAGCCGTTCAAGCTGGACGAGGTGAAGGAGGCGCTTCAGGAGGTCGGCCTGCAAGGCATCACCGTTCTCGAGGCCAAGGGCTTCGGACGGCAGAAGGGCCACACCGAGCTCTATCGCGGCGCCGAATACGTCGTCGACTTCCTGCCCAAGGTCAAAATCGAGATCGTGCTGGCCGACGAGATGGTCGACGGCGCCATCGAGGCCATCATGAAGGCGGCCCAGACCGGCCGGATCGGCGATGGCAAGATTTTTGTATCGACGGTGGAGGGGGCGATCCGCATCCGCACCGGGGAAACCGGCGCGGACGCGATCTGAGGGCTCATCCCGACCCGCGCGTTCGGTGGCCCGGAGGTCGAGCGACCCAATGGGCCGAATGAGTTGAGAAACGACCACAAGAGGAATGCTGAGATGAAGAACGCCAAGGATGTCCTGAAGGCGATCAAGGACAACGACGTCAAATATGTCGACTTCCGCTTCACCGACCCGCGCGGCAAGTGGCAGCATGTGACGTTCGACGTCACCATGATCGACGAGGACATCTTCGCCGAAGGCACGATGTTCGACGGCTCCTCGATCGCCGGCTGGAAGGCGATCAACGAGTCCGACATGCTGCTGATGCCGGATCCGACCACCGCCTGCATGGATCCGTTCTTCTCGGCCGCGACGATGGTGATCACCTGCGACGTGCTCGAGCCGGCCACCGGCGAGCCCTACGGCCGCGACCCGCGCGGCATGGCCAAGAAGGCCGAGGCCTATCTCAAGTCGACCGGCATCGGCGACACGATCTATGTCGGCCCCGAGGCCGAGTTCTTCGTCTTCGACGACGTCAAGATCGCCGCCGACCCGTACAACACGGGCTTCAAGCTCGACAACGTCGAGCTGCCGATCAACGGCATGACCGAGTATGAGGGCGGCAATCTCGGCCACCGCATCGCCACCAAGGGCGGCTACTTCCCCGTCCCGCCGCAGGATTCGGCGCAGGACATGCGTGGCGAGATGCTGGCGGCCATGGCGGCCATGGGCGCCAAGGTCGAGAAGCACCACCACGAGGTCGCTTCCGCCCAGCATGAGCTCGGCCTGAAGTTCGACACGCTGACCCACATGGCCGACACCATGCAGGTCTACAAGTACGCCATCCACAACGTCGCGCAGAGCTACGGCAAGACCGCGACCTTCATGCCGAAGCCGATCTATGGCGACAACGGCTCGGGCATGCACGTCCACCAGTCGATCTGGAAGAACGGCAAGCCGATCATGGCCGGCAACAAGTATGCCGACCTGTCGCAGGAGTGCCTCTGGTACATCGGCGGCATCATCAAGCACGCCAAGTCCCTGAACGCCTTCACCAACCCGTCGACCAACTCCTACAAGCGTCTGGTCCCGGGCTATGAGGCTCCGGTGCTGCTGGCCTATTCGGCCCGCAACCGCTCGGCGTCCTGCCGCATTCCGTGGACGGCGAACCCGAAGGCCAAGCGCGTCGAGGTCCGCTTCCCCGATCCGACTGCCAACCCCTACCTGGCCTTCGCGGCCATGCTGATGGCCGGCATCGACGGCATCACCAACAAGATCGACCCCGGCGCGGCCATGGACAAGGACCTCTATGACCTGCCGGCGAAGGAACTGAAGAAGATCCCGACGGTCTGCGGCTCGCTGCGCGAAGCCCTCGCCAACCTCGACAAGGACCGCGCCTATCTCAAGGCCGGCGGCGTCTTCAACGACGACTTCATCGACAGCTACATCGAGCTGAAGATGACCGAGGTGATGCGCTTCGAAATGACGCCGCACCCGGTCGAGTACGACATGTACTACTCGGTCTGATCCGGACGGGGGCGGGCTTTCGGGCCCGCCCCTTTCTCCTGGGGTTCCACGGCTTCGCCGCCCCCCTCATGATCCGAAATTCGCCGTCCTTTTCGGCATAACGTCCGAGACGTCTTACGGCACCGGCAGCGTCATATCCCCGAGCGGTTGCCAGCGCTGGGTGGTGGTCATTTCGACACCGCTGAACCGCGAGGTCGAGATCGCCTGAGTTGCGATCCCCGATTCCCGGCTGATCCAGTAGCGGTTGTGCATCTCCACCCGCACCGACCCTTCCATGGTCATGCGCGCCTCGTAGGTGTCGTGCACGGCGCCATCGAGCGTCTCGGTTCCGCAGACCACCCCCGTCGCCGACCGCGCCTGGGCCCTGATCGCCTCCTTGGCTTCGGCATGCTGCTTGTCCGGGTCGAAGCTGTGCACCTTCGTCCAGCTGCGGCCCTGGTCGGCGGACTGGTATACGACGCCCTGATAAGTGAGCACCCAGGGAATGTTGTCCGGATTGACCGGCTTGAACATGTGGTGGTCGCGGGAGACGAAGATGAAGAGGCTCTCCTGGGTCGAGGCGCCCTGCTGCACCGTGTTGCGGCTCTGGCCCGGCCGGCCGTCGAGAGCCCCCTCGAGAAGGCGCACCAGCCGGTCGCGGCATTCGTCTGCGCCAGCGGCGCCCGCGGCAAGAAGGACCAGTGTCGTCGCGACTGTCAGAGTCTTCATTCCGGCCTCTCTCCGATCGACTGACGGGCATCGGTGCCCGCCGACCGACAGCGAGCCACGAACCTGGCGCGGTGGCAACAGCCGGCAGCTGTTGCGATGCGCGCTGCCGTGCGACCGCCGGCGTGGTGACTAGGCCGCCGGGTCAACCGTGAGCACCGGGGCTCCCGTGCGCTGGTCGTCGACGATCGACTGCAGCTCTTGTGCTTGGACCGGGCGGTGGAACAGCCAGCCCTGCCCATAAGCCACCGCCTGCGCGGTGAACCATGCCGCCTGCTCTTCGGTCTCGATCCCCTCCACCACGAGGTCGATGCCGAGAGCCCTCGCCATGTCGAGGATCTGCGGCAGGACCGGTGAGCCCTTTCTGCCGCCGCCCACCGTCTCGGTGAAGCCCCTGTCGACCTTCAGGGCGTCGATCGACAATTCATTGAGATAGGACAGGTTCGAAAAGCCGGTGCCGAAATCGTCGATGTAGACGCGATGCCCCCGCGCCCGCAGCAACCGTGTGCCCTTGATCGCCTCATCGCGGCGCGCAGCGGCGTGTTCGGTCAGTTCCAGGACGATGCATCGCGGGTCGATATGCGTGCGCTCCAGCATGGTGGCGAGGGTCTCGTAGAAGCTGGGATCATCGAGATCACTGGCCGAGATGTTGATGCTGACGTGGAAAGCGGGGTGGCTCTGGATCAGGCTGGCGAGTTCGACCATCACCCGGCACAGCATGAAATGGGTGATCTGACCGATGAGCCCGGCCTCCTCGGCAAGGGGAATGAAGGTTGCCGGCGGGACCTGATCGCCGTTCTCGTCACGCCAGCGAATGAGTGCTTCGGCACCGATCACCGACCGGTCGGCGAGCCTGACGATCGGCTGGTAGACGACGTCGAAACGGCCTTGCGCGATGGCCCGCTTGAGCTGTTCGGGGCGGGATTGGCGGGCCGCCTGGCGGTGGACGAAGAGAAGACCGAGCCCGAGACCGATAATGGTCCCGAGCCACCCGACGGCCGCCATGATCGGCCATTGCAGGCGGAGGATTTCGGACTTCGGAAGCGACGTGACAACACAGATCGAGCGCTCGCCGTCGCAGACCGGATGAAACAGCGTTCCGTGACGGTCCACCGGTCGGCCAGCCAGCAGGTCCGCGCTGCCAAGGGAAAGCGGTTTGCCGAACAGCCGAAGGAATCGCCCGTTCGCTCCAAGATAGCCGGCCGCGAAATCCACCCCGACCAGAACGTCATGCGCCAGGGCGTCTGGGTCCAGAACGACGTTGGTCTCCCCCTGCCCGAGGATCGGCGCACGGCTGTGGCGGGCGACCAGCAGGGGCTCGGCGGCGTGGACGGCAAGGCCCTGACGGGAGAGAAGGTCGGGGGGCGCGATCACGGCCGGCGACGGCAGCGTCTGCATCGTCGCGGAGCAATGCAGCGCGCCTCCCCTCACCCGGCCGATATCCTTGATGAAGCGGGTCAGAAAGACCTGCTCGCGCAACTGCTCGAGCTCGGCCGCCGAGCAGAACGTTGTCGGCTGCCGGTTGAACAGATCGAGGGTCTGCCGCGCCTCCACGTCCACAGCGGCGAGTTGGTTGAGAACGGCATGCCCCACCGAGGCGATGCGATCCTGGGCGATCGCCACCAGCAGCAGCCATGAGGCGAAGGCGGCGAGCAGCGCCACGGCGACCGTGGACCCGAAGACGATGACGATCTGCAGAAGCCGGCCGGGTCGCCCCGTCGCAGGCGACGCATGCTGAGGGATGGATGTCACTGCGGCCTGCTCGTGCCAGCGGAGCTGGCGTGCTCAAAAACGAGGACGAAACGTCAGTTCCCGAAGGGAAGTTCAGACTGTGCAGCCATTGCACGTTTCAGGCAAGGGTATCGCGGAGCCAACCGCTCCCTGCGACAGGCGACACGATCCATTGCGTCGACGGAAGGGCCGCAGGATTCTTGGACAGTTTGGATTGCCAGCTCGGCCGGACGGGCCTCCGGCTCTGCCGCGACCATTCGACCCCGCCTCAGAGCACCAGAAACGTCGCCGCCAGCGCCAAGGTAACGACCCAGGCGCCGATCCGCCCCAGCGTCCACTCGGCGCTCTTTTCATCGCCGGGGAGCACGAGGCTCGTCTCCTCCGGGTCGATGCAACCGAGGGCCAGGCCGGCGCGCTCGGCCGCGCGCATCAGCTTCGCCATGTCCTGTTCGACAGTCACCAGTCCCAACACGCGGTCCATGACGCAACTCCGGAACGCCTTACCCTACCCTGTCTCCAACTGTGGACCTGCAGGCGTAAACGAGGTCTTTGCAATCCGACCGGGTGCACGGTCCCTGGCGGCCTGATGGCGCGGATGATAGCGACCTGTGGCATTTTGGTTTCACCCGGTGGAGGATGCCGACCGTCATGGCGCTGTCGCCCGCCTGCGCTGAAATCGTCGACGACGCCGAAGAGGAGCCCGACATGACACGCGACGCCAACAGGCGGGATGATGATGGCCTCCGCAATGCCTCGCAGCGTGCTGAGGACGCGGAAGACCGCGGCACCAGCCCGGCCGGCGCGCCGACCTTCGGCGACGTCGTTGCCGCCCGCTTCCATCGCCGCGACCTGATGAAGGGCGTCCTCGGTGTCGGCGCCATCGCCGCGGCGCTCGGCCCCGCCGCCCTCGCCTCCCGGACCGCGGCGGCGCAGGCGGCCGATGCCACGCCGTCCTTCGGTTTCCGGGAACTGTCCTCGAAGCCCACCGACCGCGCCGAAGTCGCCGAGGGCTATGTGGCGGACATGCTGATCCGCTGGGGCGACGGTGTGCTCGCCGATGCGCCGGCCTTCGATCCACGCAGCCAGAGCGGTACGGCCCAGGCGCGTCAGTTCGGCTACAACAACGATTATCTCGGCTATTTCCCTGTTCCGGGCGCCTCGGACCCGTCGCGCCACGGCCTGCTCTGCGTCAACCACGAATATACCAACGAGGAGCTGATGTTCCCCGGCCTCGGCCGCCAGGATGCCGGCGGACCGCTTGGCCGCGCCAGGGCCTTTTCCGGCATGACGCCCGAACTCGTCGCGATCGAGATGATGGCCCATGGCGGCAGTGTCATCGAGGTCCGGCGCGAGGGCGGGCGCTGGCAGGTGGTCGCCGGCTCGCGCTATGCGCGGCGGATCACCGCCGAGACTCCGATGGAGATCACCGGCCCCGCCGCCGGTCACCCGCGGATGCGCACCACCGCCGACCCGGCCGGCCGGCGCGTCCTCGGCATGCTCAACAATTGCGCCGGCGGCCGCACGCCCTGGGGCACCTGGCTGAGCTGCGAGGAGAACGTCAACGGCTACTTTGCCGGCCGCCTGCCCGAGGGCCATGCCGAGGCCGTCAATTACCGCCGCATGGGCATTCCCGGCCGCTGGTACAATTGGGGCGACCATGTCGATCGCTTCAACCTGGAGAAGGAGCCGAACGAAGCGAACCGCTTCGGCTGGGTGGTCGAGATCGATCCCTTCGATCCCACCTCGACCCCGAAGAAGCGGACCGCGCTCGGCCGTTTCAAGCACGAGGGCGCGGCGGGCATCGTCGCCCGCGACGGGCGCTACGTGCTCTATTCCGGCGACGACGAGCGCTACGACTATGTCTATCGCTTCGTCACCGAGGGGCGCGTCACCGGCGACCGGGCGCGCGACCGCGACCTCCTCGATGCCGGCACGCTCTCCGTCGCCCGCTACAATGCGGACGGCACCGGCGACTGGCTGCCCCTCGTCTTCGGCGAAGGGCCGCTGACCCCGGCCAACGGCTTCCAGTCCCAGGCGGATGTGGTGATCGAGACGCGCCGGGCCGCCGACCTCCTCGGCGCCACCCGCATGGACCGGCCGGAGGACGTCGAGGCGAACCCTGCGACCGACAAGGTCTATGTCATGCTCACCAACAACAGCCGTCGCAAGCCCGAGGAGGTCGATGCCGCCAATCCGCGTGCCGACAACCGCTTCGGCCATATCGTCGAGATGCTCCCCGACGGCCGCGACCAGGCTGCGCCGCGCTTCACATGGGACATCCTCGTGCGCTGCGGCGACCCGTCGGTCGCCGCCGTCGGCGCCACCTTCAACAGCCGCACCAGCCAGGACGGCTGGTTCGGCATGCCGGACAATTGCGCCATCGACGCCGACGGGCGCCTGTGGGTCACGACCGACGGCAACTTCCCCTCCCGCACCGGCCGCAACGACGGCGTCTGGGCCATGGAGACGGAGGGCGCGGCGCGGGGCACCTCGAAACTCTTCTTCAAATGCCCCTTCGGCGCCGAACTCTGCGGACCGGAATTCACCCCGGACGGCGAAACCTTCTTCGTCGCCATCCAGCATCCCGGCGAGGCCGATCCGGAAGATGCCAGGGCAGCACCCGCGACCTTCGAGAACCCCGCGACCCGCTGGCCGGACTTTGCGCCCGACATGCCCCCAAGGCCCTCTGTCCTCGCCATCACCCGGCAGGGCGGCGGCAAGATCGGCAGCTAGAAACCCATCGGCAGCTAGGGCGCCAGCGCGAGCAGCGCCCGCGTCAGCGCGCCGTCGGGGCGACGCATCGTGTCGAGGATGGAGAAATGGTCGGCATCGGCGACCGGAAGGAGTGGCCCTGGCGCGCCGGCCCGCAGCCGCGCCGCATGCATGGCATGGGAGTTCGCCACCAGCGCCGGCAATTCCCGCGCGCCATAGGTGATGGCGAAAGGCTTCATCACCGGTGGCCGGCGCAGCGGCGACAGGTCGGCGATCTCGGCCGCCGAGAGCCTGAGGTTTTCGTTCAGATAGGTGTCGGCGAGTGGCGCGAGTTCGAAGATGCCGGAAATGCCGAGCCCGGCTGTCACCGCCCCATGGCTCAACGCCATGGCGGCGAGGTGCCCGCCCGCCGACCAGCCGGCGACGATCATCGGGCCGGCCACGCCATGGGCGGGGGCATGCGCCGCCAGCCAGTCGAGCGCCATGCTGCACTCGCCGACGATCTGCGCCAGAGACGCCTCGGGCGCCAGGGTGTAGCCGGGCATGGCGACGGACCAGCCATGGGCCGCCACCCCCTCGCCCAGGACCGCGAACATCTCGCGGGAGTTCCGCATCCAGTAGCCGCCGTGGAAATAGACGAGACAGGGGGCGGCCGGGTCCTGCCCGGGATAGAGGTCGATCTTCTGCCGCTCCGCCGTGCCATAGGGCAGGTCCATGGTGGAGGCGAAGCGCCCGCGGATATCAGTGGATTCCGCGGTCCAGCCGGCGAATGTCTCGACCCAGCTCGGCACGGCCTGACCGTTGTTATAGGCTGCGTCGCGCAGGGCCTGCGGAACTGGAGAGACGTCTATGGCCATGATCGGGTATCCGGTCGACAACAATGGCCACTGTCGCACGGAACGCGCCGCGGGGAACCGCCGCGGCCGCATGCGGATCACCCGCCACCACAGGAGATTGCCATGACCCGACCGGCCAGCCAGCCCGCCGACCATTCCACAGTCTCGGCCTATGTGATGGCGCAGGGCGCACGTGGCCTGATGGACTTCCTCGGCACCGTCTTTGGCGCGACGACGCTGATCGCCATCGACCGCGAGGATGGCAGCCTCATGCACGCCTCGCTCAAGATCGGCGATTCCGTGGTGATGATCGCCGAGTCCACTGCCGACTATCCCGCCTTCCCCGTCTGGCTGCATGTCTATGTCGACGATGTCGACGCCACCCATGCCGCGGCGCTGGCCAAGGGCGCCACCGAGGTCGAGGCTCCGTCCACGAAGGGCGACGGCGACCGGCGCGGCGGCTTCCGCGACGCCTGTGGCAATGTCTGGTGGATCGCGACGCCAGTCCGTCTCTGACGCTGGGATCGGAGCGAGCGACATGGACCCGCTCGCAATCAGGCGAAAGGCCAGATTTCGTCGTCCGGATCGGATGGATCAGATCAGCAGTTCGGCCCAGCCTTTGAAACTCCGCCGCGCCGACCCGTCGGACCTTGCGAGGGTGCCGCGGATCACCGCCATGGCGAATCCCCCGGTCCGCCAGTCGGCGACCTCGTCAAGGGCGACGGTCTCGGCCTCGAGCTGCCATGCGGCACCCCTGTGGGTGAAACCGACCTGCCAGAGCGTCGGCCATCGATAGGGGCGGTCGAGGACCGGGCGGCTGTCGCGGATCCTGAAATCGATGTCCGACAGGACGCCTGCGCCGTCGACGGTGGTCATGCCGCTCTCGCGCGGCACGCCCGGCTGGGCCCGGTCGTGATAGCGCAGATAGATGTCCCGGTTATCCTCGGTCCACAGGTAGAGGCCGTTGAAATTGTTCCAGTTCGCGCCGAAATCGCTGGTGAACCGGTTGAAGCCGGTGCGTGCGATGAACTCGAAGATGACCCGCCCGCGGAGTTCCCGACCCTTCCAGCGCATCGTGGCAGAGGCAGCGCCGATCCAGTAGTCATTGTCGGGTGTCTGCCGCCGCAGGATCGGCGCCAGTCCTTCCACCGCCATGTCGATATCGTTGGTCACGCTCACCATGCGCATGCCGCCGGCAACCGTCCCGCGAAACTGGAAGTGCTCGGAATCCGGAATGGTCTCGAGGATCCTGTCGGGATTGGGATAATGCGCGCTGCCGGCGACAGGCACGACACCCTGACCCTCGGCGAACATCGCGATCCAGTGGTCGGCGAAGAAGCGCTCCCCGGTCTGGCCGCGGTTGTTGTCATGCGCGAGGTAGACGGTGCCCTGCGCGTCCGAACCGACGAAGGAAAAATAGTCGGAGTGATAGCGCCGGGTGACCTCAGCCCAGGCCAGCGTCGGCACCGAGGCCACAAGGCCGGTCGCCGCGAGCAGGACTTGACGACGATGCAGAACCATGGGCCGACCTCTCGTGCGACCGGCTCAGCATGCCGACAACGACCGTCGCCGCAATTCACGTCTTATTGACGCACAACACGATCCCGCGCTGCGGATCGCGCCCGCGCAGTGCGTCCCTTGCCGTGGAAGGACCGATGACCGCCTGGCGGGGGCCGGCCCTT
>JAIEPJ010000232.1 GCA_019749835.1 Phreatobacter sp.
AGCACCATGCACCAGAAGGTGACTGAGAAGCTTCAGAGACGCGAAGCCGGGCCGGTCAAAGCGCGGCGCCGCGTCGAGGAGGCGGCTTATAGGCCAGCCCGCTCGGAGGTGTCAACAGGCGTTTTCATTTTTTTTGGAACCGCCCCGCAAACCCTGATCATTGCTCGTCTCCGCGACGGAGCCATGACGGCCTCGCCCGGCCGACGGGGCGGCGAATCCGGGGAGCGCCGCCGCGCATCCGGCCGCCATTCAAAAGATGCCGGCCCGGCAGGCTTCTCGTATAGGCTTCAGGCGACCGGCCGTGCCTGGCCGTTCCACCCCTCTTCATGGGACAAACGACATGACCGCTTCGTCCGACTATACGCCCCCGAAGGTCTGGACCTGGAACAAGGCCAATGGCGGGCGCTTCGCCAGCATCAACCGCCCCATCGCCGGGCCGACCCATGACAAGGACCTGCCGGTCGGACACCACCCGCTGCAGCTCTATTCGCTCGGCACGCCCAACGGCGTGAAGGTGACGATCATGCTGGAGGAGTTGCTCGCCCTCGGCCATGCCGGCGCTGAATATGACGCCTGGCTCATCCGCATTGGCGAGGGCGAGCAGTTCTCGTCGGGCTTCGTGGCGGTCAATCCCAATTCCAAGATCCCTGCCCTCCTCGACCGCAGCGGTCCCACGCCGATCCGCATCTTCGAATCCGGCGCCATCCTCGTCCACCTCGCCGAGAAGTTCGGCGCCTTCCTCCCCGAGGAACCGGCCGCTCGCGCCGAGACCCTGTCATGGCTGTTCTGGCAGATGGGCTCGGCGCCCTTTCTCGGTGGCGGATTCGGCCATTTCTACGCCTATGCCCCGAGCAAGATCGAATATGCCATCGATCGCTATGCCATGGAGGTGAAGCGACAGATGGACGTGCTCGATCGCCGCCTGGCCGAGAACGCCTTCATTGCCGGCCCGGACTACACCATCGCCGACATGGCGATCTGGCCCTGGTACGGACAGCTCGCCAAGGGCCTGCTCTACAATGCCGGCGAGTTTCTCGACGTGGAGAGCTACAGGAACGTCAACCGCTGGTCGGAGGCGCTTTTCGCCCGGGCCCCGGTGCAGCGCGGGCGGATGGTCAACCGGGTCACCGGGGATCCCGCCAGCCAGTTGCACGAGCGGCACGCGGCAAGCGACTTCGACACACGGACGCAGGACAAGATCGCTCCGGCGACCTGACGACGTTTCGCGGGAACCGGGCTGCGACGCCATCCCGGCTGGCGGGGGCGGCCCACGTCGCGGCCCCCTCCTGCGCCGGACCCGGCCGCCGTCGTACAGGCCCTCGAACGGAGGGTTGTTTCGCCGGAGCGACGGCCGGCGCGGGCATGCCCATCGGGGACTATTTCGGTATTCCATGTCCGTCATGTGAATTTAGGAATTTTTAGCGAAGCGCGGTTAATTTCGATTCAAGTATTCGCAGCGTGCCCCCTCTGCCGAATGCCGACAGTGCAGCCCGCCGCGCGCCCCCGAGTGACGGACAACCAACAACCAAAAACGTCGGTGTCTTTCCAGGAAACCCGCCATGAACCATTTGGCTCACACTACCCCAGACGAGGCTGCTGAACGTCTTGTGCGCATGCGCTTCATGCAGATTACAGAGGATAAGAGCGCCCTCCTGCGCGAATTCTGGACTGTGGTCGAGCCGAACCTGCCGCAGATCCTCGAAGGCTTCTATCGGCACGTGACCAGCGAGGCCAACCTCGCCGCGATGATGGGCAACGATATCCCGCGGCTGAAGCGCGCCCAGGGCGGCCATTGGGGCAAGCTGTTCTCCGGCACCTTCGACGCCTCCTACATGAAGGGCGTCCGCACGATCGGCCATATCCACAACAAGATCGGCCTCGAACCGCGCTGGTATATCGGTGGCTACAACTATGTTCTCAGCCAGCTCTCCGACCTGGCGGTGAAGACCTACAAGTGGAAGCCGGCCAAGCTCTCCAAGGTCCTGACGGCGGTGAATGCGGCGGTCATGATCGACATGGACATCGCCATCTCCGTCTACCAGGAGGCGATGCTGGCCGAGCGGCAGGCGCGCCAGACCCGGATGAGCCAGGCCATCGACGCCTTCAATGGCGAAATGACGATCACCCTGAAGACCATGGAGCAGTCGGCCGGACAGCTGAGCAGCACCGCCAACGGGCTTGCCGCCAATGCCGAGGAGACCACGCGGCAGTCGACTGCTGTCGCCGCGGCATCGGAACAATCGGCGTCGAATGTCCAGACGGTCGCCGCGGCCTCGGAGGAACTCTCCAGCGCCGTCGCGGAGATCGGCCGGCAGGTCAGCCACTCCACCGAGATCGCCAACCAGGCCGTCAACCAGGCGCGGCAGTCCAAGGTGGTCATGGACGGCCTCGCCGAGGCGGCACAGAAGATCGGTGACGTTGTCAGCCTGATCGCCAACATCGCCGGCCAGACCAACCTGCTGGCGCTCAACGCCACGATCGAGGCGGCGCGCGCCGGCGAGGCCGGCAAGGGCTTCGCGGTCGTCGCCTCCGAGGTCAAGAGCCTCGCCAGCCAGACGGCCAAGGCCACCGACGAGATCGGCGTGCAGATCGCCGCGATCCAGTCGGCGACCAACCAGTCCGTCAGCTCGATCACCCAGATCGGCACGACGATCGAGACGATCAGTTCGATCGCCGGCGCCATCTCCGCTTCGGTCGGCGAGCAGCAGTCTGCCATCGAGGAGATCGCCCGCAACATCCAGGAGGCCGCGCGCGGCACCCAGGAAGTGTCGAGCAACATCGCCGGGGTGAGCCAGGCCGCGAGCGAGACCGGCACGACCTCCACCTTCGTGCTCACCGCAGCCAATGCGCTGACGGAACAGACGGACAAGATCCGCCACGAGGTCACGGACTTTTTCGCCACCATCAAGGCGGCCTGACACGTCGCCTCGACCGCGAGGCGGCCTGACACGTCGCCTCGACCGCGAGGCGGCCCGCCGCCTTCACGACCTGTCAAGCGCCGGGGCTTCACATCCCCGGCGCGGCATGCTCTTTTCCTCGCCGATGATCCATCAAGGCTGGGGCACAACCAGCCACCCCAACGATCACGAGGAAACGCCGATGACCACGCTTCTCACGCGCCGTATGGCGCTCGCCGCCAGTGCCAGCCTCGTCGGGCTGGCCGCCCCCGCTCTCGCACAGGCTCGCCGTCGCCTGACGGTCGCCACCGGCGGAACCGGCGGCGTCTATTTCGTCTATGGTGGCGGCCTCGCCCGCGTCCTGACGGAAAAGCTGCCGAACACCCAGGCGACCTCGCAGGTCACCGGCGGGTCGGTCGACAACATCAACCTGGTGACTTCGGGTGATGCCGATATCGGCTTCTCGACGCTCGACTCGGTCATCGACGCCCTCAACGGGGTCGGCGCCTATGCCCGTGGCGGCAAGCGCGACGTGCGGCTGATCGCCGTTCTCTATGACAACGTGCTGCACACGGTGGCGACGCCGGCGCTCAACTCCGTCGCCGACATGAAGGGCAAGCGGATCGGGGTTGGCTCGGCCGGCTCGTCGACCGAGGGATGGGCCGACCGGACGCTGGAAGCCGCCGGTCTCAACCCGAAGACCGACATCATCCGCGACAATCTTGGTGTCGCCGAGAGCGCCAACGCACTCGCCGACGGCAAGATTGCCGGCTTCTTCTGGGGGGGCGGCGTGCCGACGGCCGCCATCCGCGACCTCGCCCAGAACGGCAGGACGCCCTTCAAGCTCCTCGATACGTCGAAGGAACTGGTCGAGATGGACAAGAAGTTCCCCGGGCTCTACCGGCTGTCGATCATGCCGGCCAACTCCTATGCCGGCCAGACACAGCCGGTGTCCGGGATCGGTGTCGCCAATGTCATGCTGGTGGATGCCAAGACGCCGAACGATCTGGTCACCCTCATCCTCGAGGGCATGTTCAACAATCTCGCGGACATGCATGCCATCCACCCGGAGGCTCGCAAGCTGACCCTGCAGAGCGCTGCCTCCAAACTGGCAGCGCCGTTCCACCCGGCCGCCGAAGCCTTCTACAAGGCCCGCGGCGTGTCCATGTGACGGCGTGGACTGAGGTCCATCGAACAGAAAGCCGGAGCGGGTTCCACCGTTCCGGCTTTTCGTTGCCATGGCAGCTTTGCTGCCGGGATGCGGCCTGATCCCTTTCGGCCGCCAGCAGGGGAATGAAGCCATGACCGCGGGTGGGCTGACACCGGCGACGACCACGGGTGAGCGCACCCTGTCGGCCGAGGAGATCGAGCGGCTGTCCTCCGATTCCGAGGGTGGACCGGCGCGTCGGGTGACCGGCTGGCTCGGCTGGCTCACAGGAGCGGTCTCGTTCCTGGTCGGCGCCATGGCGCTCTACTGGACGCAGTTCTCGATCACGACGACGATCTACCGGTCGACCTTCCTCGCCATCTGTCTCGCCCTGATCTTCATCCTCTATCCCCTCGTCAAGGCCCGGCCGGACGGGGCCGTGACGACGCGCCGCGCGACCCTCGAGGAAATGGCGGTGGCGCTGATCGCCGCCGGGGTGCTGGCCTATATCCTGCACCATCCCAATTCCGCCTTCGCCGTCTTCGGTCGGTCGAGCTTCGGCTATGGTCTCGGCCTCGTCCTCATCCTGTGCTTCCTGTCCTATCCGCTGCTGGTCTCCAACCGCCTGCTCGCCCGCCTGCAACCGGCTGACTGGTTCTTCGCCGCCCTCGGGCTCTATGCGGCCTATTACCTCGCCACCAATATCGACGAGTACAAGACCCGCGCCATGCGGCCCTCCGCCGACGAACTGGTGTTGGGTCTGGCGCTCATGCTCCTGGTGCTGGAGGCGACGCGACGCACCGTCGGCTGGGTCCTGCCGGCCATCGCGGCCGTCTTCCTCATCTATTGCTATGCCGGCTCGGGCTGGCTCATTCCCGATGTGTTCGAGCATCGCGGCTTCACGCTGAACCGCATCATCGGCCAGAATTTCCTGACCCTGGAAGGCATCTTCACCACGCCACTCGACGTTGCGGCGACGTTCATCATCCTGTTCACGATCTATGGCGCAGTGCTCGATCGCGGCGGCGCCGGACGCTTCTTCATCGAATGGGCCTTCGCCCTCTTCGGCAAGAACCCCTCCCCGGCGGCGCCCGGCCGCGCCGTCGTGGCCTCCGGCTTCCTGCTGGGCACTGTTTCAGGCTCCGGCGTCGCCACGACAGTGACGGTGTCGACGCTCGCCTGGCCGATGCTGAAACGCTCGGGCTACACGCCGGAAGTGGCCGGAGGCATGTTGTCGGCTGCCGGCATCGGCGCGACGCTGTCGCCACCGACCCTCGGTGCGGCCGCCTTCATCATCGCCGAGTTCCTCGACGTCGACTATCTGCAGATCCTGATCTACGCGACGATCCCGACCATCCTCTACTACGTCTCGTGCTGGTTGATGACGGAAGCCGATTCCCGCCGGCTGGGCGTCGTCCCGGTGCGCACCTCGGAGGCTTCGGTCTGGGAGCTGACGAAACGGGGCGGCTATCACTTCATCTCCCTGGGGGCGATCGCCGTCTTCCTGATCCTCGGCTTCACCAGCTTCATGGCGGTCTACTGGTCGATCGTCGTGGCCTTCGTGCTGTCCATGGCCAATCCCGCCAGCCGCCTCGTCACGGTGCGGGCCTTCATCATCGGCTGTGCGGCCATGGTTGCGGCCTATCTGTTCGGCATCAGCGGCCTGCCGCGGAGCCTCGGCCTGCAGGAACTGTTCAATGACCGCGTCTCGGTGGCGAGCTTCTGGGGTATCGCCGTGGCGGTGGCGGCATCAGGACTGGAAAGCCTGCTGGCCAGCCGGGCCGGGCGCCCAATCCCCGCCGGCGGAACCGGGATGATCGACGCCCTCCTCGACGGCACCAGGTCGACGCTCGGCATCGTCGCCGTCTGCGCCTGCGCCGGCATCATCGTTTCGGTCGTGAACCTGACCGGTCTCGGTCTGACCATCTCCGGCATCATCATCGCGGCCGGCGGTTCGAATGTCTTCCTCATCCTGCTGATGGCGGCGCTCGCCATGTGGGTGCTCGGTCTCTCCGTTCCGGTCACCGCCAGCTATATCATCGCCGCCGTCATGCTCGTGCCGGCGCTGGTCAAGGTCGGCATTCCGCCGGCCGCAGCGCATATGTTCATGTTCTATTATGCGGTCCTGGCGGATGTCTCGCCGCCCACCGCCCTCGCTCCCTTCGCGGCCTCGGCGATCACGGGAGGCGAACCCTTCCGCACGACGATGCAGGCATGGAAATACACCCTCCCCGCCTTCATCGTGCCCTTCATGTTCTGCCTGAGCCCGGAAGGGGCGCAGCTGCTGATGCTCGTTCCCGCCGGCACCAATGCCGCCGGTGCCGTCATCTACGCCATGCCGGGAACCATCGGCGCCTGGGCATCGGTTCTCTGGGTGACGCTGGCTGCCTGTATCGCACTGGTGGGCTTCTGTGTCGCCTTCGCCGGCTATGGCCTCGGCCGCGCGACGAAGGCCGAGCGGGTCATCTGCCTCGCCGCCGGATGCCTCCTGCTGGCGCCTTACACCATCAGCCAGGCCGCGGGCCTCGCCGCCCTGGCGATCGGGCTCGGCGCCCATTGGCGGCGTATCGGCCGGACCGGCGGGCCGCTACCGACAGGCTAGCGCCTTCCGCCGCAGCGTGAAGACCGGATGGCACTAGCGGCTCGTGCGGCGAAGTTTCTCATAGCGCCGGATGGCCCGTTCGCGCTTGAGCCGCGACAGCCGGTCGAGCCAGAAGATTCCATCGAGCTGGTCGATCTCGTGCTGCAGGACGACGGCGAGAAAGCCGTCCGCCTCGGCGCGCTCCTCGCTCCCCGACAGGGTGTTCCAGGTGAGGCCGATGCGGGCGGGGCGCTCCACCTCCTCGGTAATGCCGGGCATGGAGACAGAGCCCTCCTGCTCGCGCCGGGTCTCGGGCGAGGTCCAGAGAACCTGCGGATTGACGTAGAGGCGCATCAGCGCGTCGTCGGCGAGGCGGATGGCGACCAGCCGCTGCTGCACGCCGATATGGCAGGCGCTGAGCCCGATGGCCGGGGCGGCGACCACGGTATCCATGAGGTCCTGGGCCAGGATTTCCACCGCCTTGTCGAATTGCTCGACCGGCGCGGCGCGCAGCCTGAGGCGCGGATCGGGAAACATGATGAGCGGTCTGGCAGGCACGCGGGACACTCCGGTCGGACACCGGTGCTCTAGCCGAGGACAGGCCCGGTCGGGAAGAGGCGGATCGTCCGGCCGGTGCCCACCGGGGCGGCGGGCCATGCCGCTCGCTTGGGCGCTTTCGGCCCGCGCAGTGGCGGCGCCGCGCCTCATCCACAGCATCGTGGCCATGCCCGCGGCGGGTTGCAATGGAATGGATGTTGCATGAGGATACGCGCCCGGCAGGTGCCCCTGGCGCCGCCCCGTGACACATACAAGCGAGTGACATTCGACGTGAGCGCACTGCCCCAGTCTGCCGCCGATTCCCTGGCGCCCGCCCCCAATACCGGCCCTGTCCTGTCGGTTTCGAACCTGGTGACGTCGTTCCTGCGCGAGGGCGAGTGGAACGCGGTGGTGCGCGGCGTCTCCTTCGATGTCGGCCCGCGCGAGACGGTGGCGATCGTCGGCGAGTCCGGTTCCGGCAAGTCGGTGACGGCGCTCTCGATCATGCGCCTGATCCCGCCGCAGAGCGGCCGGGTGGAGGGCAGCATCAAGCTCGCCGGGCGGGAGCTGACGACGCTGCCCGAGAAGGCGATGCATCATGTGCGCGGCAATGAAGTCGCGATGATCTTCCAGGAGCCGATGACCTCGCTCAACCCGGTTCTGACCATCGGGTTCCAGATCGCCGAGGCGCTGATCTACCACCGCGGCATGTCGCGCCAGGAGGCCGAGGCCGAGACGGTGCGCTTGCTTGAGAAGGTGCGCATCCCCGCCGCCAAGTCGCGCTTCCACGAATATCCGCACCGCTTTTCAGGCGGCATGCGCCAGCGCGTCATGATCGCCATGGCGCTGGCCTGCCGGCCCAAGCTGCTGATCGCCGACGAGCCGACGACCGCCCTCGACGTGACGATCCAGGCGCAGATCCTCGAGCTCATCAAGGTGCTGCAGGAGGAGGAGGACATGTCCGTCCTCTTCATCACCCACGACATGGGTGTCGTCGCCGAGATCGCCGACCGCACCGTCGTCATGTACCAGGGCAAGGCGGTGGAGGCCGGCGAGACCGGGCAGATCTTCGCCGCCCCCGCCCATCCCTATACCAAGGCGCTGCTCTCCGCCGTGCCGCAGCTCGGCTCGATGACCGGCATCAGCCGGCCGATGCGCTTCCCCATCGTCGACAAGGCGACGGGCGAGAGCGACGTGCCGGTTGAGACCCCCGACACGGTCAAGGCGGCCGAGCGTCCGGTGCTTGAGGTCTCCGGCCTCACCACCCGCTTCGACATCCATTCCGGCCTGTTCGGCAAGGTCTCCGGCCGCGTGCATGCGGTGGAGAATGTCTCCTTCTCGCTGCATTCGGGCGAGACGCTGGCCCTTGTGGGCGAGTCGGGCTGCGGCAAGTCGACCACGGGGCGCTCCATCCTGCGGCTGATCGAGCCCAATGCCGGCTCGGTGCTGGTCGATGGCGAGGACGTGCTGACGATGGAAGGCGGCAAGCTGCGCGACATGCGCAAGCGCATGCAGATCATCTTCCAGGACCCCTTCGCCAGCCTCAATCCGCGCATGTCGATCGGCTCGGCCATCGCCGAACCCTTCTATGCCCATGGCCTCGCCACCGGGTCGGAAGCGCGGGACCGCGTCGCCGACCTGCTCACCCGCGTCGGCCTGTCGCCCGACATGGCCTCGCGCTATCCGCACGAATTCTCCGGCGGCCAGCGCCAGCGCATCTGCATCGCCCGGGCGCTGGCCCTCGGCCCGAAGCTGATCGTCGCCGACGAGGCGGTCTCGGCTCTCGACGTCTCGGTCAAGGCGCAGGTCGTTAACCTGATGCTCGACCTGCAGGCGAGCATGGGCCTGGCCTATCTCTTCATCTCCCACGACATCGCCGTTGTGGAGCGCATGTGCCACCGCGTTGCCGTCATGTATCTCGGTGAGATCGTCGAGATCGGCCCGCGCGCCGCGGTCTTCGGCAATGCCCAGCACCCCTATACGAAGAAGCTGATGTCGGCGGTGCCGATCCCCGACCCTGCCCGGCGCGCGCAGAAGCGCGGTGTCTCCAATGACGAGATCAAGAGCCCCGTCCGCGCTCCCGACTACGTGCCCCCGGCCCGCCAGTACCGCGAGGTCTCTCCCGGCCATGTGGTGATGGCTTGGGAGTGAGGCTTTTCAGCCCTTTGTGAATGAGGAAGGCCCCGGTTTCCGGGGCCTTTTTCGTTGCGGTGGACGTCAGGGAGCCGGGAGGACGTCGCACCGCCTTATCCGTCATGGCCGGGCTCATCCCGGCCATCCACGACCTGGGCACCCCGCGTTGCAGAACCGAAGTGCGTCCTTCGAGGCTCGCTGGCGCTCGCACCTCAGGATGAGGAGGGCGGTGAGTTGCGGAAGGCGTGTCACCGACCGGTGAGGCTCCATGCCAAACACCACCCGTCCTCATCCTGAGGTGCGAGCGCCAGCGAGCCTCGAAGGACGCACTTGCGCGGTGCAAGGCAACCCAGCCGCTCCGGGCCGTCCTCTCAGAAGTGCTCGAACCGCCCGGCGGCGAAGGAGAGCACCTGCCCTTCCGCCGTCCAGACCACGTCGATGCCATCCGTGACCGACCCGATCACCGCCAACGGGACGCCGGCGCTCGCCGCATCGTCGCGCAGCGCGGCGAGACGG
>JAIEPJ010000102.1 GCA_019749835.1 Phreatobacter sp.
CTGCTACCTGACCCGCCGCTGGGTCGACGGCCCCTACGGCCCGGAGCGCCGCACCATCCGCGTCTGCGAGTGATCGCAGGCCCCAAGTCTGCGGGGCTCTCCTCCAGGCCTCGTCAGATGAAAGCCCCGGCCATGCACCGGGGCTTTCGTGCGTCCGGGCGTCAGCGGGGAACGGCGAAGAGGTCCTCGTGGCCGACATGGCAGGTGACGCCGGCCTGGCGCGCGGCGAGCCAGGCAGCGATGGTGGCCGCGTCGACGCGGCCGGTCTCGCGGACGGCGCCGGCGAAGCCCGTCACGAGCTCGCGGGCGAGATCGGCGAAGGCGGGGCCGAGCTCCCAGGGACTGGCAGCGCGGGTGACGGCATAGCCGGCGGCCGCGAAGGACTTCGCCATCACCGCCGTGGCCTGTGGGCCGGCGGCCGGCCCGAAGCCCTTGTCCGAGCCCTGGTGGGCGTGGAAGGCCGCCAGCATGGCCGCATCGGCGGGATGGGGCGGATCCCATTGCTCGGTGCCGTCATAGGTGAGCACCGTGTAGAGGGGCAGGCGGCGCCGCGCGAGGACCGCGACGAAGCCGTCGATCCAGGCGGGAGAGACGAGGTCGAAGAGGGCGGCGGCGGTGACGAGGTCGGCATCCGCGGGCAGGACCTGGTCGAGGTCGCCGGTGAGGTCGGCCTGGTGAAAGGTGACAGTGAGCGCCCGGCCCTCCTTGCGCAGCACAAGCCGGTCGCCGTCCTCGGCGGCCGTATCGGCCCAGGCGGCAAGGCGCTGGCGCGCCGCGGCGAGCAGGGCGGGATCATAGTCGACCAGGCGCCAGGACTGGATGCCGGGCAGGGCGGCGAAGGTGCCGCGCAGGTTCGAGCCGGCGCCGCAGCCGAGGTCGACGACGCTGATGCGGTCCCTGCCGCCAAATCGCTGGCGGAGCGCGTCCAGAAGCGAGTCAGACCGGGCAGCGTGGTCGGCCGGTTCACGCAAGGCGAGCCATGCGGGGGAAAAGCTCATGGGGAAGGTCCTTCCTGCGCTGCGGGATGGGTCGGGCCGCTGCCGACCCGAGCCAGCACACCGGCGACGATGCGGGTGGTATCGTCCCAGCCCGGCAGGGACTGGCCGGCCGCGAAGGCCTTGTCGGCGAAGCTGGAGCGCAGCTTCGGATTGCCGATGAGGCGCGACAGGCCGGCGGCGAGGGCTCCCGCATCGCCCGGCGGGACCTTGATGGCGGCGCCTTCGGGAACGGTTTCGGCGGCGGCCCCACCGGTCGTCGTGACGATGGGAAGACCGCGGGCCATGGCCTCTCCCAGCACCATGCCGTAGCCCTCGTAGCGGGAGGGCATGACGAAGAGGTCGGCGCGGTCATAGAGCCGGTCGAGTTCGCCGTCGCTGACCGCGCCGGCCAGGGTGATCCGCTGGTCGAGGCCATGGCGGGTGATGGCTTCGCCGAGGGCCGCATGGATGTCGGGGCTACGCTCGGTGGCGCCGGCGATCACCATGCGCCAGTTTTCGCCGCCAAGCATCGCCAGTGCCTCGACCAGGACATCGTAGCCCTTGCGGGCCGACAGAGCCCCGACGGCGAGAAGGACGGGCGTGGCGGCGCCGGAGCCGCTGGCGCGCGGCACGGGATCGGTGCCCGGCTCGGCAACGGCGATGCGGTCGGCCGGAACGTCATAGTCCTCGACCAGGATGCGGCCGGTCGAGCGGCTGGTGACGATAACCCGCTGGGCATGGGCGAGGGCGGCCCTCTCGCTGGCGCGGAACCGGTCCGCGGTCTCGGGCGGGATGCCGCTCTCCAGCGCGAGCGGGTGGTGGACCAGCGCGACGATGGGGCTCTTGATCGACAGGCAGATGCTCTCGGGCAGGGCGCCATAGGCGAGGCCGTCGATCAGCAGGACGTCGTCGGAGGGCACTGAAACCAGAGCCCCCGCCGCCCGCAGGAGATCGTCGGCGGCGGGATAGGGATAGGCGCCGGGCAGGGGGAGGTGGGTGAGCGTCACGCCGGCGGCACCGGCCCGCGCCAGCACCTCCCGGTCATAGCGATAGCCGCCGGTCGGGGTGGCGAGGTCGCCGGGAATGGCGAAGACCGCCCGCGTCATCAGGACCTCCTGCCGCCCGGCACGGTCGGTCAGACCGGACCAGGGAGCGCCGCCTCGAAGGTGGCGCGGGCGAGGTCGTGTTCATGCAGGGTGACGCGGATCTTGGCGAGGCCCGCCGCGTCGGCGCCAAGCGCGCCGGCGGCCGCTGCTTCCGCCATGCGGTCGAAGACATATTTGCAGAGGAATTCGGTGGTGGTGAGCTTGCCGGAGAATTCGGGCAGGGTGTCGAGGTCCTGATAGGCGAGCCGCTTCAGCGTCTTGCCGAGAACGTCGAGGGCCGCGCCGATATCCACCACCACGTTCTGCGGCGTCAGGGTCTGGCGGAAAAAGGCGACGTCGATGACGAAGCTGGCGCCGTGCTTGCCCTGGGCCGGTCCGAAGAAGGGATCGGGCAGGGAATGGGCGATCATGATGCGATCGCGGACTTCGACGGAATACATGCGCTCTCCAGATCAGTAGGTGACGGCGGTCATGAGGCCCTGGGCCCCGGGCTCGAGAATCCTGGGCAGGGCGGCGGGCAGATCGTCGAAGGCGACATCGCCGGTGATCAACTGGTCGAGGCGGTCATCGGCGAGGAGGCCGAGGGCCTTTTCGAGCCTTCTCGCATACGACCAGCGCGGGCGCCTGGATGTGGCGACCATGCCGACCTGCGAGGAGATCAGCTTCAGGCGCTTCGAATGGAAGCCGGCGCCGAGCGGGACGGCCGGGTCCTGGTCGCCGAACCAGGAGAGCTCGACGACGGTCGCCTCGTCGCCGCAGCAGGCGAGGGCGCAGGCCAGGCCCGCGCCCGTGGCCGAGGCGTGAAAGGCAACGTCGCAATCCGCCGGACCGTCCAGCGGCTTCTGGAACCTGACGCCGAAGAGTTTCGCGAAGTCGCGGCGCGAGGGTTCAAGGTCGACCAGCGTCACCTCGGCGCCGGGAATCTGCGCCACGATGAAGGTGACGAGGAGGCCGAGAACGCCGCCGCCGACGACGACGATGCGGTCGCCCGGGCCGGCGCCCGAATCCCACACCGCGTTGAGCGCCGTCTCCATATTGGCGGCGAGGATGGCGCGGCGCGCCGGCACGTTCTCCGGCACCGGCACCACCGAGAGCCTGTCCGTGGGAGCGAGGAACCGCGTCTGGTGCGGCGCCAGGGTGAAGACGGTGCGACCGACGAGATGGGCAGGACCGGCCTCGACCTCGCCCACGGCGCAATAGCCGTATTTCACCGGAAAGGGGAAATCGCCCTCCTGCAGCGGGCAGCGCATGCGCTCGCGCTCGGGGGCTGCGACAAGACCGTTGAAGACGAGCCTTTCCGTGCCACGGCTGACACCGCTATAGAGCATGCGGATCTCGGCGTCGGCCGGTCCGCGTTCATCCAGTGTTGTGTCGCGCAGGTCTACCTTTCGGCGCGAGACGTACCAGAGGGCTCGGGCGTTCGCCGCCATGCTGCTTCTCCCGTTTCGCCGCCCGGTCGGGCGACGGAGGCTTGTCGATGAATGATCTTTCGCCGTTTCCGGCAACGACCGGCGGCACTGCCCCGGAACAGGGCTCTACGACGCCGACGGGTGTCCAGTCCACGGCAGAATTGCGCCGGCGGCGCTGGATCGTGGTGGCGCTGAACGTCGTCACCTGGTTCCTGCTCAATTCCGCCGCCTGGTCGGTCCTGGGAACCGGGGGCTGGACGATCGTCGATATCGTCCTGGCGCTGGCCTTCGCCATTGCCACGCCCTGGACGGTCCTCGGGTTCTGGAACGCGCTGCTCGGCCTCTGGCTGCTGCACCGCGACGACAAGGCGATGGCCGAGGTGGCGCCCTTCGCCGTGGCGGGGGATCTGCCGACGCCGCTCACCATCCGCACAGCTGTCTTCATGACGCTGCGCAACGAGGATCCGGAGCGGGCCATCGGCCGTCTCGCCATCGTCAAGGACAGTATCGACGCGACGGGCGAGGGCAGCCAGTTCGACTATTTCATTCTCTCCGACACCAACCGTCCCGATATCGCGGAACGTGAGGAAAAGGCGGCTGCCGCCTTCGCCGATGCGGCGGGCCAGGGCCGTGTCATCTACCGCCGCCGCACCGACAATGCCGGCTTCAAGGCCGGCAATGTGCGCGAGTTTCTCGACCGCTGGGGTTCGCGCTACGAACTCATGTTGCCGCTCGACGCCGACAGCCTGATGGCGGGCGCCACCATCGTCAAACATGTGCGGATGATGCAGGCCCATCCGAAGCTCGGCATCCTGCAGAGCCTCGTCGTCGGCATGCCGTCGTCCTCGGCCTTCGCCCGCATCTTCCAGTTCGGCATGCGCCAGGGTATGCGCGCCTATACGATGGGCCAGGCTTGGTGGGTGGGCGATTGCGGACCCTTCTGGGGTCACAACGCGCTGGTGCGCATCCGCCCCTTCATGGAGGACTGCCATCTGCCGCTGCTCTCCGGCGATCCGCCGCTCGGCGGGCATATCCTCTCCCATGACCAGGTCGAGGCGACCTTCATGCGCCGCGCCGGCTACGAGGTCCGCGTGCTGCCGGTGGAGGAGGGCTCCTGGGAGGAGAACCCGCCGACCATCCTCGAATTCTCGCGCCGCGACGTCCGCTGGTGCCAGGGCAACATGCAATACGTGAAGCTGCTGGACCAGCCAGGCCTCAAGCCGATCAGCCGGTTCCAGCTCGTCTGGGCGATCCTGATGTTTGTCGGCGTGCCGGCCTGGACGCTGATGATCACGCTGTCGCCCTTCCTTGCCTGGCACGGGCCGAGCCGCGAGGCCTTCCCCGTCGGCTTCGCCGCGACGGTCTATGTCGTCTTTTTTCTCATGTATCTGATGCCGAAGATCGCCGGCTTCGGCGACATCCTGATCAGCGCCGGAGGCACCGCGCGCTATGGCGGCCGGCTGCGCTTCCTCGTGGCGGCGGCGACCGAACTCGTCTTCTCCTTCCTGCTCGGCGCGCTCACCTCGTTCCGCATCACGGTGTTCATGATCGGCCTGGCCTTCGGCAAGTCGGTGGTCTGGGGCGGCCAGCAGCGCGACGCCATGGCGCTCACCTGGCGTGAGGCCTGGGACGCGTTCTGGCCGCAGATGGCCTTCGGCTGGGTCATCTTCGCCCTGCTCTGGGCCGCCTCGCCGGCCGCGGCGCTGTGGTCCCTGCCGCTGACGGCGGGCTTCCTGATCGCCGTGCCCTTCGCTGTTGTCACGGCGTCGCCGCGGCTCGGTCGGCTCTTCGTCGCCACCCGCTTCTGCGGCATTCCCGAGGAGTTCGCCATGCCGGACGAAATCGCCCGGGCGCGCGCGTCATGACCGGGCTCGACCTGCGCATCGCCGAAATGGTCGCCGTGGCGAAGTCCGTGGTCACCTATCACGGGGACGCCGGCAAGAACGCCGCCATGGACGCGCTCTATCGGCGCTTCGTGCCGCCGGGAGGCCTCGCCTTCGACATCGGCAGCCATGTCGGCGACCGCGTCGCCAGCTTCCGGCGCCTCGGCGCGCGCGTGGTGGCGCTGGAGCCGCAGCCCGGTCCCGCCGGGGTGATCGCCCAGCTTTTCGCCGGCGACGAGGCCGTGACGCTCCTGCGGGCGGCCTGCGGTGCTGAGGCCGGCGAACTGGTGCTGAAGGTCAACACTGCCAACCCGACGGTGACGACGGCCTCGCAGGCCTTCGTCGCCTCGGCCGCCGGGGCGGGCGGCTGGGAGGACCAGGTCTGGGACCGCGAGATCACCGTGCCCTGCCTGACCCTCGACGCTCTGATCGCCGAACACGGCGTGCCGGATTTCGCCAAGGTCGATGTCGAGGGTTTCGAAGCCGATGTGCTCGCCGGGCTCACGCGGCCCTTGCCGGCACTCTCCTTCGAGTTCACGACGATCCAGCGCGAGGTCGCCTTCGCCTGCCTCGACCGGCTCGCGGCCCTCGGCCCCTATGGCTTCGACGTGGCGCTCGGCGAGAGCCAGAGCCTCACCTTCGGCCGTTTCGTCGACTGTGCGACGATGACGGCCCATCTCGCCGGGCTTCCCCATGCCGCCAATTCCGGCGATGTCTATGCGGTTCTCGCAAAGGACTGATCGATGCGCCTCGCCCTCGCCGCAGCCGCGCTCCTCCTGAGTGCCGCCGCCCACGCCGCCTCGCTCGACGGTCTGCCTGTCGAGATCACCAACGCGTCCGAACCGGTGCTCTGCGCCGAGAAGGACAATGTCACGCTCAACCTGACTGCGCCCGATGTGCGGGCGTTCCGGATCGAGGCGGCGCATCCGGCCTATATCGGTTCGCTGGCGGTTGACCGTTTTGCTCCCGACTGGACCGCCTGCCCGATGAAGGCAGAGGCGCTCGCCCAGCCCATGCCGCAGCGCATCACCCTCTACGAGACGGTGGAATGGCAGGTGATCGGCTATCGGGAGCAGAATTTCTGGCGTCCCTCCGACACGACGGTCAAGGTCGGCGACCGGGTCGAGCGCAATATCCATCTCCTGCAGATCTGGTACCGGTTCCGCGATCGCGCCGAGGAGGTGCTGGTCCTCTACCCGACCGACGGCTATTGGCGCGCCCGGCCACTGCCGCCCTCCAATCTCCGGTGGACCGCCTATGGCTCGTCCTTCCTCATCGGCCCGGTGGTGGTGGAGGGACGCCCCATCGTGAAGATCAGCCAGGTGGCCTTCGACCCGGCGACCAAGACCTTCACGCTGACCTATCCGGACGGCAACAGCGCGACCGTGCGGCTCTCGACCCTCAACCAGGAGCTGATCGGCCTCGACGTGGCCTTCGCCCGCCCCATTGCCGGCGGGCCCTTCGCGGCGCTGCGCTCGATGTACATCACCGAGTTCAATGCCGATGTCGCCCGGGTCGCGGTGCGCGAGAAGGATGCGCCGGGCTGGCGGGAGGAGCCGATCATGCCGTTCCGCCGGGCGCTGGCGACCGATCTGTGGGCCGGGCGCCTCGTTGCCTCGCGCCACAACACCTCGGCCCCCGACATGGTGTTCAACGCTTTCCGCGCCGCGCCGCCGCAACTCGCTGCGCCTGCGATCGACAAGTGACGGGAGAGCCTCGGCCTCCGGGCATCCTGAGCGAGATCCTGCGGCGGATCGTGTTGACCGGGATTCTGTCCGGCGGCCTCGGTCTCGCGCTCTATGGCGGTTTCGCCATCGCGTCGGGCAGTCCCGCCGCGCCGTTCATTCTGGCTATCGTCCTGTGCCTGCCGCTCGCCGCGCTCTGCCTCTGGCAGGTGGCGGAGGGCTGGCGTTCCGGCGCCCTCATTCTATGGCGCGGCGCGGTCCGGCGCGACGAGCAGCCGGCGTCCTACCGGTTCGGCATGGGTGTCTACGCTCTCTGCGCGCTGGCGCTCCTGGGCCTGATCGCCTGGAACGGCTGGCGCCTCGTCCAGGTGGGAACTGCGTAGGAGCAACCGCGCCGCTCACCGGGCGTTCAGCATTGTCGATGTATACCTGCGCGCTCTGGTCGTTCTCTTCGAGGTTGTTCTCAATGGTTCGTCGCATCCGCAAGGCTGTGTTCCCCGTCGCCGGGCTCGGCACGCGCTTCCTTCCCGCCACCAAGGCGATCCCAAAGGAGATGCTCACCGTCGTCGACCGACCGGTGATCCAGCATGTGGTGGACGAGGCCCGCGAGGCGGGGATCGAGCATTTCGTCTTCGTCACCGGCCGCAACAAGCAGGTGATCGAGGACCATTTCGACAAGGCCTTCGAGCTCGACACGACGCTGGCCTCCCGCGGCAAGACCGCCGCGCTGGAGGAACTGAAGCGCGACCTGCCAGCGGCGGGCGCCACCTCCTTCACCCGCCAGCAGGAGCCGCTTGGCCTTGGCCATGCGGTGTGGTGCGCCCGCGACATCGTCGGCGACGAGCCTTTCGCGCTCCTCCTGCCCGACATGCTGCATCTGGCCAGGCCCGGCGCCAAGGGCTGCATCGCGGCGATGATCGAGGCCTATAACTCCACCGGTGGCAACTATGTCGCCGGCTACGAGGTACCGGACAGCGAGGCGCACCAGTACGGCATCATCGGCAAGGGCAAGCCGGCGGCCGGCGGCGGCTACGAGATCGCCGAGATGGTGGAGAAGCCGCCCAAGGGCACGGCGCCGTCCAATGTCGCGATTTCCGGGCGCTATATCCTGCAGCCCGACATTTTTCGCATTCTGGAGACCCAGGAGCGTGGCGCCGGTGGCGAGATCCAGCTGACCGACGGCATGCTCAAGCTGAAGAGCCAGCAGCCCTTCTTCGGCTTCACCTTCGATGGGGAGATCCACGACACCGGCACCAAGCTCGGCTTTCTCACCGCCAACCTCGCCTATGCCCTGCGCCGCGACGATCTCGCCGGGCCGCTGCGGGCCGAGATCGCGCGCCTGAAGGGCTGAGGCCCGCCCCTGCCGATCGCTCCGCGGCGTCGCTCATGCCTCGTGGCGCGCCTCAGCGCTGCAGGCGCAGCCCGAAGAGGACCACGTTGGCCGAGTAGCTCTGGCCCGTCTCGTTCGATTGCAGCGTCTCGCGGCGCAACTCGCCGCGGATCTGCAGGTTGCGGGAGGCCCGGTAGATGAGGCCGAGGGAGGCGACCATCCGCTGGTCGACGCGCGGCGTGCCGCGATAGGTGTCCTGGCCGTAGGCGATCCGCGCCGTGCCGGCGAGCCAGCGGCGGAAGGCATGTTCGAGTTCCAGCGACACGTCACGCCGCTCGATGCCAGATGCACCCGTGGTGAAGCTCTCGTCGATCGTCGATTTGGCGGTGAAGCGCAGCGTCGTCAACGCCGTGGCGGTCCAGACCAGAGAGGCGTCGAAGACCGGAACGGCGACGTCGCCGAAGGTCGGCTCAAGGTTGTCGCGGACGAGATAGCCGGCCGAAATCTCGCCCGTCAGCAGCCGCGTCAGCTCGAAGGTCGTCCCGACGCGATAGGTCATCGCCGTCGACCCCTGCAGCGTCCCGCCGGATGATACCAGCGTGTCGAAGCGGCGCTGGTCGATGGCCGCCTCGACGAAAGGCCTGAGGCCGGGAGTGAGCTCATAGGAGGCACGCAGGCGGGCGCCGAGGGCATTGTAGTCACGCTCGCCCTGCGGCAGCACCGTGCCGGCATTGGTGACGGCATCGTTGTAGGTGTAGCGGTCGACCGTGCCGCGCAGGCTGAGCTGCAGCCGGCCGATATCCTGCACCACCCCGGCGGTCGCTCCGTACTGATGGATCAGCGGCAGGTTGCGCAGCCCGGCCGGCGCGGAGGGCAGGTTCGATGAGCCCGGGGAATTGGTGTTGAGCAGATAGCGCGCCTCGCCTTCCAGGCGTGTGTCGCGGGTCACGTCCAGGCGTCCGGTGACCACGCCGTTGAGTTCCGGCCGGTTGACGCCGGGGTCCGAGGCATAGGCCGCATAGGTGCCGCGCAGGCGGGCCGTCAACTCGTGGCGTGACCAGTCGGACCGCGCCTGGACCTCGCCATAGGACTGGGTGAACAGTGAGCCGGAGCCGCCTGAAGGCAGGCGGCGCGGATTGGAATCGTAACCGACTGTCGCGTCCAGCGTCGGCGTGATGACGAAACTGCCGAAGCGGATGCCGGTTGGGGCGAAGGGATCGGCCTCGGCCTGGGGGCGACGGTCGAAGGAAATGACTTCGCCGGTCCGGGGGTCGATGACGGTGTTGCGGCCGAGCGGATTGGCGTTCGGCAGCACGCGGCCGGAGGGCAGCTGGCTGCGCTCGGTGACGATGGGCACGTCGACCGGACGGCGCGGCTGGACCGGCGGTGTGACGCCGCGCAGACCGCGGTCGAGGGCGCGGGAATCCTCGCGGTTGGGTGCGAGGGTGCTTGGCCCGCGTGGGGCTGCCGGCGTCAGCGTGCGCAGGCCGCCGAGCCGGCTGCCGGCCGATGCGGTCGCCGGTCGCGGCGGC
>JAIEPJ010000320.1 GCA_019749835.1 Phreatobacter sp.
CGCCTCCTCCCCCCCCCGTCGCGCTGGCAAGGACGTCCTGAGCGCGCCCACTTAGTCACCCACTGGTTACATACTTGATTGACGCTGGCTGAGCCTCTGGCTATCGTCCGCTGCAAGAGATGCGCTGGACGCATCCGGCATTGGGAGGAAGACCGTGATCACCAAAAGGCTGGCGCTCGCCGCCCTTCTCGCAAGTGTCGCGGCGACCCCGGCGGTCGCCCAGACCTATCCTTCGCGCCCCGTCACCATGGTGGTTCCCTTCGCCCCCGGCGGCCCGACGGACATCGTGGCACGGCTGGTTGCGGAGCGCATGTCAGCGACGCTCGGGCAGCAGGTCGTGGTGGAGAATGTCGCCGGTGCCGCCGGCACGACCGGCGCCGCCCGCGTGGCCCGGGCCGAGCCCGACGGCCACACCATCCTCATGGGGCCGATGAGCACCATGAGTTTCTCGCCGGCGCTTTATCCAAACCTCGCCTTCAACCCGCTGACCGATTTCGAACCCGTCGGCATCGCCGCCTCCGCCCCCATGATGCTGGTCGCGGCCAAGAAGCTGCCGGTGACGACGCTCGCCGAGTTTTCCGCCCACCTGAAGGCCAATGCGACCACCGTCAACAATGGCAATGCCGGGGTCGGGTCGACCTCGCATCTTGCCTGCACACTGCTCAACCAGCGCCTCGGCGTCACACCGACCCTCGTGCCCTATCGCGGCACAGGACCGGCTATCCAGGACCTCGTCGCTGGCAATGTTGGCTATATCTGCGATCAGGTGACGAGCCTGATGAGCCAGGTCCAGGGCGGCACGATCACCCCGCTGGCCATGCTTGCGCCGACCCGATCGCCGGTCCTTCCCAACGTCCCGACAGCGACCGAGGCCGGCATGGCCGGTATCGACATGGTCGCATGGAACGCTGTCTTCGCGCCGAAGGGAACGCCTGCTCCGGTGATTGCGGCGCTCAACGCCGCCCTCCGCAAGGCCATCGATGACCCGACTGCCAAGGCGCGTTTCCTCCAGCTCGGGGCCGAGGCTCCCGCGGAGGCGCAGCGCACGCCCGAGGCCCTGCGTGCCGTCCATGCCGCCGATGTGAAGAAGTGGGGCGACGTCATCCGTGCGGCCGACATCCGCATCCAGTGAGACGGGGTTACACCATCGCCCTGCATCAGCGGAGGGTGTCCTTCGGCTCGCTTTCACTCGCACCCCAGGAAGGGGGAGGATGGCGATCTGCACGCGGACCGCGTGCGACCAAAAGGGGGGCGCAGCAGGAGGCGGGATGCACACCACCTCCATCGTCATCCTCAGGAGCGAGCGCCTAGCTGAAGTGCGAACGCGTTCGCGTTCCTCGAGGCTTTCGCGAGCCTCGACGGACGCACGGCCCTGATGCCGGGCATCCATGCCGCCGGAGTTCCTGATGCGTCTGTCCCTCTGCAACGAAGTGCTCCGGCCCTTGGATCTCGTCCGCCAATGCGCCTTTGCAAAGGCTGTCGGCTATGACGGGCTGGAAATCGCGCCCTTCACTCTCTCGGAAGCCCCCCATCGGCTGGCGGCCGGCGAGGTGAAGGCGATGCGCCGGACGGTGGAGGATCACGGCCTTGCCGTCACCGGCCTGCACTGGCTGCTGGTGACGCCGGAGGGCCTGTCGATCACCAGCGCCGACGCGGCCGTGCGCGACCGGACCCGCGACGTCATCCTCGGCCTTCTGGATCTCGCGGCGGGGCTCGGCGCCCGTGTCATGGTCCACGGCTCGCCGGCCCAGCGCCGCCCGACGGAAGGCCAGTCCCAGGACGATGCCTGGGCGCGGGCACGCGATCTCCTGGCCGACATCGCTCCGGCGGCGGGAGCGCGAGGCCTGACCTATTGCCTCGAACCGCTCGCCCCGCCGGACAATGTCTTCATCCAGACCGTCGCCGAGGCCGCCCGCATGGTCACGGCGATCGGCCACCCGGCCCTGCGCACCATGATCGACACCTCGGCGGCCTCCGCCCACGAGGCCGAGCCGGTCGCCGATCTCATCCGCCGTTGGGTGCCGACCGGGCTGATCGGCCATGTGCAGTTCAACGATGCCAACCGTCGCGGTCCGGGCGAAGGCAAGGACCGTTTCGCCGGCGCTCTGACGGCGCTGCGCGACAGCGGCTATGGCGGCGACATCGCCATCGAGCCCTTCATCTACGAGCCGGACGGACCCGCCTGCGCCGCACGGGCCGCCGGCTATGTGCGCGGTCTCTGGGAGGGGCTGGACGCCGCGCCATGACGGGGTCGGCGCGGCATGCCAGTGTCGGGATCCCGTCGAATCGGGCAAGGACCAGCGGATGCCCGACGGCAAGAGCGTGACCGACGAGACGATGACGGCGAAGCCGGTGCGCAAGCGCGACAGCGCCGGAACGCGCGCGCGCATCCTCAACGTCGCCACCCGCGAATTTGCCAACAAGGGCTATGAGGGGGCCAAGACCGACGACATCGCCGACCGTGCGCGCATCAACAAGCGCATGATCTATCACTACTTTTCGTCGAAAGAGCAGCTCTACCTCACGGTCCTCGAAGCCGCCTATGACCGGGCGCGATCGGCCGAGCAAAAGCTGGAGCTCGAGCAGGTCGCGCCGCTTGAGGCCCTGACCCGGTTCACGGAATTCACCTTCGACAGTTTCGTCCGCGACCGTACCTTCATCAACCTCCTGGCGACCGAGAACCGCCAGCGCGCCAAGGTGCTGAAGAAGTCCGCGCAGGTGAACACGATGAACTCGCCGGTGATCGATGCGATCGGCCGCATCATCGCTCGTGGCACCGCCGACGGCTCGATCCGGGACGGCCTCGATGCCCGCCAGCTTTGGATCACCATCATCGGCATCTGCTATTTCTTCTTCTCCAACATCTACACCCTGTCGGTGATCTTCGATTCCGACATGGAGGCGGCGGGGTCGATCGCCGAGCGGCGGGCCCATGTGGTGGAGTTCGTCCTCAGGGGCGTGAAGGCCTGAGGGCGCTCACACCACGGCCTTGTGCCGCGCGATGCAGGTCGCAAGGACCTCGTCCATCGGGCGCCGCCACCAGTCGAGTTCGGAGAAGATCTCGACCTCGGAGAAACCGGAAAATCCCGCGGCTTCGACCGCCGCGCGGATCTTTCTCAGCTCGATCACCCCGTCACCCATCATGCCGCGGTCGGTGAGGAGGTCGCGGGTCGGCACCAGCCAGTCGCAGACGTGATAGGCGAGGAGCCGTTCCCGCCCGGCCCTCGTGATGTCCCGGTAGAGATTCGGATCCCACCAGATGTGATAGACGTCCGCCGCCACGCCCAGTGCGCCGGTCTTGCCGGGGTCGAGCCGGTCGCAGATGTCGAGGGCCTGTTCAAGCGTGTTCACGCAGGCCCTGTCGGCGGCATACATCGGATGCAGCGGCTCGATGGCGAGCGGCATGCCCGCGGGCCTCGCGTAATCGAGCAACTCGCCGATGCCGTCCTCGACCTGAGCCCGCGCCGTGCCGAGATCATGCGAGACCGCCGAGCCTGGCCGTGAAAACTGCGGCAGGCCGCCCACCACCAGCACCAGGCAGACGGCGCCCAGCGCGGCGGCCTCGTCGACGGCCCGGCGGTTGTCGTCGCGCGCCTCCTGCCGCTTCGATGCATCGGCCGGAAACATGCCACCACGGCAATAGCCCGAGAGCTTCAGCCCATGGGCCTTCACCGCCTTCACCGCGGCGTCGAGACCCACCGTCGCCACCTGGTCGCGCCAGGGCGCAATGGCGCCGATGCCATGCCGGGCACAGGCCTCGACAATGGCGAGGAGGTCGCCCTGCTTGCGCACGGTGGCGGTGTTGATGGAGAGGAGCGAATGGTCGGTGGAAAAGTCGCGCATCGGAGCGTCCGCGGGTCAGGCCGTGTTCCTCATCGCGTCATGCCCGGGCTCGTCCCGGGCATCCATGACTTGAACACGGCGCCAAAGGAATTCGTGGATGCCCGGCCCAAGGCCGGGCATGACGGCGAGACGGGCGGCGCCTCGTCTCGAAACGGCCCTCACGCCACACCACGCGTCGCCATCACAGCCGCCATCCGCGCCGCGGCCAGGTCGGGATCCCGCAGGATGCCGGCCTGGTCGGCGAGGCGGAACAGCTCGGCGAGGTGCTGGGTCGAGCGGGTGCTCTCCTGGCCGCCCACCATGGTGAAATGGTCCTGATGGCCGTTGAGATAGGCGACGAAGACGACGCCGGTCTTGTAGAAGCGCGTCGGCGCCTTGAAGATGTGACGGGACAACGGCACCGTCGGCGCGAAGATGTCGTGGAAGCTGGCGAGATCGCCATCGGCGAGCGCCGAGAGCGCCCCCGCCGCCGCGGGAGCGATGGCGTCGAAGATGCCGAGCAGGGCGTGGGAAAAGCCCATCTCGTCGCCGGCGATCAGTTCCGCATAGTTGAAGTCGTCGCCGGTATACATCTTCACCGCCGGGTTCAGCCGGCGGCGCATGGCGATCTCCTTGTCCTTGTCGAGGAGCGAAATCTTGACGCCGTCCACCTTGGCGGCATTTCGGTTGATGACGTCGACAGCGGTATCCATGGCGGCGTCGATATCAGCCGTTCCCCAGTAGCCGGCCAGCGCCGGGTCGAACATGTCGCCGAGCCAGTGGATGATCACCGGCTGGGCCGATTGCGACAGGATCCGGTCGTAGACACGGCCGTAGTCATCGGGGCTCTTCGCCACACGGGCGAGTGCCCGCGAGGCCATGAAGATGATCCGCCCGCCGAGCGCCTCGATGGCCTCGAACTGGGTCTCATAGGCGCCGACGACGTCGTCGACCGAGCGTGCCGCGGCGGGATCGAGATGGTCGGTGCCGGCCCCCGAAAACACCACCGCTCCCGGCGTCGCCCTGGCCTGCCGCACCGAGCGGCCAATGAGGTCGAGGGCGCCGGCCCAGTCTAGCCCCATGCCGCGCTGCGCCGTATCCATGGCCTCAGCGACACCGAGGCCGAGGCCCCAGAGATAGTCGCGATAGGCCATGGTCCGATCCCAGTCGATGGCGTTGGTCAGCCAGGGATCGTTGTCGGCGAGCGGGTCGGCAACCATGTGGGTCGCCGCCAGCGCCACGCGGTTCAGCGGCCGGGTGATCTTCGCGGGGAAATTCTTCGGGACCGAGAGCCGGTAGGTCTCGATCCCCCCGCCCGCGGTCGGCAGACGCAAGCTGGTGGCAGTCTTCGGCTTGTCGAGCATGGTCGCCTCCTCCCTCACACCGTCAGCTTCGGAACGTCGATCCAGCGGCGCTCCTTCCAGCTCTGCAGCGCGCATTCCACCAGCTGCACGCCCTTGGCGCCTTCCATCAGCGTGTAGGAATAGGGTGCGTCCTCCACCACGTGGCGGATGAACATCTCCCACTGGGTCTTGAAGCCGTTGTCGTAGACCTGGTTGTCCGGCATCTTCTGCCAGGTCGAGCGGAAGTCGATGGTCTGTTTCTGGTCAGGATTCCAGACCGGGCGCGGTGTCGCATTGCGCGGCTGGATCATGCAGTCATGCAGGCCGGCCACCGCCGAACCCAGCGTGCCGTCGACGTTGAAGGTGACGAGATCGTCGCGATAGACGCGCGTCACCCAGCTCATGTTCATGTGGGCGATGACGCCGCCCTCGAGCTCGAAGGTCGCATAGGCCGCATCGTCGGCCGTCGCCTTGTAGGGCTTGCCGTTCTCGTCCCAGCGCTCGGGAATATGGGTCGCACCGAGGCAGGAGACGGATTTCACCGCACCGAAGAGATTGTCCAGCACATAGCGCCAGTGGCAGACCATGTCGAGGATCATGCCGCCGCCGTCCTCGTTGCGGTAGTTCCACGAGGGCCGCTGCGCCGCCTGCCAGTCACCCTCGAAGACCCAGTAGCCGAACTCGCCGCGGACCGAGAGCATCTTGCCGAAGAAGCCGCTGTCGCGCAGCGCCTTCAGCTTCATCAGACCGGGAAGGAACAGCTTGTCCTGCACCGTGCCGTTCTTGACGCCCTTGTCGCGGGCGAGCTTAACGATCCTCAGCGCCTCCGGCAGGTTGGTGGAGATCGGCTTCTCGCAATAGATGTGCTTGCCGGCATGGATCGCCTGTTCCAGCAGGGTCGGCCGCATCTGCGTGGTCGCCGCGTCGAAGAAGATCTGGTTCTGCGGATCGGCGATCGCCGCATCGAGGTCGGTCGACCAGCGCTCGACGCCGTTGGCCCTGGCGAGCGCGGCGACCTTGTCGGCGTTGCGGCCGATGAGGATGGGGTCGAGCTGCACGCGGCTGCCGTCCGACATCAGCACGCCGCCCTGGGCGCGAATGGCGGCGACGGACCGCACGAGATGCTGGTTGGTGCCCATGCGGCCGGTCACGCCGTGCATCACGACACCGAGGGTCCTGGTCATGCGGATTGTCCTTCTGCGAAAATGATCGAAAGGGGCTGGAGCGAGGAAATGTCCGGCATGGCGCCCGAGGCGAAGCCCGGTCCGTCGAGGCTGGAGAGATCAAGGGTGCCGCTGGCGACGGCCAGACGCACACGGTCGGTACGGTCATAGAGGCCGGGATGGGCCGCGAGGAAACCATCCGCCTCCGCCTCGGGCGCCAGGCCGAAACCATCGGCATAATGATGGCCGTTGCGTTCGACATGGGTGAGGCCGAGAGCGGCGACGAAAGCCGTGTCCTGCTGGACGGCAAGTCCCGGCTGGCAGGTCAGGTCCTCCGCCGAGACGAGGTAGAGCGGCTGGCCCGCCTCGGCATTCCAGACCGCGACGCGGGCGGCATTGAGCAGCGCCTTGTAGAAGCCCTTGCAGCACTTGGACGACACGCCGCGATAGCCGAGCGCCTTGGCCCGCGGGAAGGCGTCGTAGCCGTCGTCCGCCTCGTCGATGATGACGCCGCGGGCGGCGACCGCCGCATTCAGCGGCTGTTCGAAGGTGACGCGCCGGTCGAAGGGCTGCTCGACGAAGAGGAGCCGCGGCATCAGGGCGGCAAGGCGTGGCTCGGCTTGCGTGCGGGCGAAGAGGTCGGCGAGCGCCTCGGGCGAATATTGCTCGTTGGCGTCGACGGTCACGCGATAGTCCGCGCAGCGCCGGTCAAGCAGAGCCGCGATCTCGACGAGCCGCCGACAATCCGCCTCGGGCACGCCGCCGAGCTTGATCTTGAAGAAGCGCAGGGCGGCGGCATCGAGTTCGCCGGCGAGACTGTCCGGTCCCTCGATCCGGTCCATCAGCCCGACCGTGTGGCGCAAGGCGATGCTGCGGCCGGGCGCAAGGGCCGCCAGCCGCGCGTCGATGGTGGCCTGCCCGAGATCGGGTGTCAGGCGCGCGTCGATGCCGACGGCATTGCCCGCCAGCGCCTTGACGAAGGACCGGCCCAGCGCCTTCGACAGGCCGTCGAGCACGGCCTTGTCGATCTGCGAAACACCGAAGGAGGCCGAGAGCGGCGTCACGTCGGCCACCCGCGCCCAGGCCGTCTGCCGCCCGTGCAGCTCGGCGTGGAGGCCGAAGGCAGTGTCCGGCTGCCGAAGCGCATTGGCCTGCGCCACGGCCTCTGCGAGGCTCGCCTTGAGGTCGCGGACCGTGTCTTCCGGCGTCCGTTCCGACCGCTTGTCGAACCATTTGGGCGGCATGAGTTCGGCCGTCATACCGGTGGCCCGGCCATGGCCCTCGACCTCCACGACGACGCGCACGAAAGCCTGGTAGGCGCCCTCGACGGTGACAGCGCCGAAGCGGAAAGGCCGGACGAAGGGCGTCCAGCGCTCGAAGGCCTCGACATCGTGCAGGCGGATTCGCGGCGCGTTCATCGGCACCGCCGTGACGTGGTCACCTCAACCATGAGCGTCTCTCCCGGCGGCCCTCTGGTGGAGCCGTAATTCACTCACTGGTTACTTACAAAGAGGGACAGGCCGAAGTCAAGCAGATGCGAATCTGGCCGAAACGGCACCGTGCCGGCATCAGGCGTGTAACGTTCCGCCAACAGCGCACGAAACCCGCGCAAGCCGAACCGGATCGTCACCCGGATCTCACGGGATCGGCGACATGGACCCGCGATGACCGCCTCCGATCGGTTGTCGCGGCAGATCGGAATCATGATGATCGCCCCTGACAGCCTCACGCTTGCCCCGAACACCCCGCTCCTCGTCTTTGGCGGGCCTTATTCCAACCTCCAGGCGATGCAGGCTCTGCTCACCGAAGCCGCCCGACGCGGCATTTCCGGGAACCGGATCATCTGTACTGGCGACATCGTCGCCTATGGTGCCGATCCCGCCGCCTGTTGCGACCTGGCGATGGCCAGCGGCATGCATGTGCTGATGGGCAATTGCGAGCAGAACCTTGGTGCCGGCAGTTCCGACTGCGGTTGCGGTTTCGACGAGGGTACGGAGTGCGACCGGCTGTCGAGCGCCTGGTATGCCTATGCGGACCGACAGATCTCGCCCGCCCACCGGGCCTTCATGGCGGCCTGTCCTGAGCGCATCACCATCGGCCTGCCGGACGGACGCCGCCTCGCGGTGATCCATGGCGGCGCCAGCGAGATCAGCCGCTTCCTCTTCGCCTCGACGGACGACGCGGTGCTGGCGGACGAGATCGCCGATACCGGTTGCGACGGCGTCATTGCCGGCCATTGCGGCATCCCTTTCGTCCGCGATGTCGGGACCGGTCTCTGGCTCAATGCCGGAGCCATCGGCATGCCCGCCCATGACGGCACCCCGCGCGTCTGGTTTTCCGTTCTGACGCCGGAACTGCATGGGCTGCGGGTCGATATCCACGCTCTGACCTATGACCAGGCAGGCGCCGCAACAGCAATGCGCGCAGCGCGACTTCCCGAGGGCTACGCCGCCGCGCTGGAGACCGGTCTCTGGCCCTCGGAGGACGTCCTTCCCCCGGCCGAGAAGGCGAGCCGTGGCGTGCCGCTGCAGCCGGTCACACACCTCTGGCGGGCGGAGATCGCGACGAGACGGTCAGGCACTGGCTGAGCCGAACGGGGCGCAGTCGTCGTCGCATGTTTCCGGACTTGAGGTCGTCTGGCCTATTCCGCCGCCTTCCGGACGAGCCCGTCGAGAAGCATCTCCATATTGAGGCGGACCGCGGGCGGTACGACCACGCGATGGGCCGGGGGGCGGGATCGCCCCCCGTCAGGATCAGGCGGCCAGAGCCGTCTCGATGCTGCGTGGCAGCCTGGCGAGAGGGGTGTCGAAGGCGATTCCGGTGCCGCCGTCATTGACCCAGACGACGCGGCCCTTGGCGGTGATTCCGTCGAGGACCAGGACGAGGGCGCTGCCCGGGGCAGCGTCGATCACCGCGTCGAGCCGGGCGCCCTCACGGCTGATGTCGACGACCTCCACATCGAGCTGACGACCCTTGAGTTCGATCGTGCCGGGTTCACACAGGGTCGTGCGGCTGGTCCGGCGGCGTTCGGACAGGTCGGCGTTGACGCTGTCGAGGAAGCCGGCGACCGAATTCGCCAGGGCATCGGAGGCCTCCCCAAGCGACTGGGCCGTGCTCATGACGCGGGACGCTTCTCCGGTCGTGTCGGAAGCCGACGAGGCGACCCCCTCCACATTGGCGGTCACGATCTGGCTGCCGTCGGCCGCACGCGCCACGTTCTGGGCAATCTCGCGGGTCGCCGCATCCTGCTCCTCGACCGCCGCAGCGATGGCGGCGTTCAGGGACGAGATGTCGGCGATGCGGCGTGCCATCGCTCCGATCGCGCCGACCGCCGTGTCGGTCGACGACTGGATGGCGAAGATCTGCGCGGCGATCTCGTCCGTGGCGCGCGCCGTCTGGGTGGCCAGGCTCTTCACCTCGCTCGCGACGACCGCGAAGCCCCGGCCCGCTTCACCGGCGCGGGCCGCCTCGATGGTGGCGTTGAGCGCCAGGAGGTTGGTCTGGTCGGCGATGCTGCGGATCAGTTCGACGACCCGGCCGATGGACTTGGCGCCCTCCGCGAGGGTGTTCACGTCGTCGTTGGTCGCGAGCGCCTGCTGGCGCACCTCGCTGACGATGGCGCTGGCCTTGTGGGCCTGGCCGGCGATCTCGCGGATCGAGACGCC
>JAIEPJ010000233.1 GCA_019749835.1 Phreatobacter sp.
GAAGGCGGCCAGCAGCAGCGCGGCCAGGGCCAGCGTCGTGGTCGATCCGATCCAGAACCGTCTCAGCCAGGCGAGCGCAGCGTTGGTATCGGCCCGCTTCTCGCGCAGGGAGACATCCTCCCGGTCGATGCTGTCGGCGAGCAGCAGGCGCAGATCCTGCCCTTCCGCCCGATCAAACAATTCGTTGGCGATCGACCAGGCGAGGTTGGTGTCCATGCCGACGGGGGGCGGGTTCAGGCTCGCCAGCCCCCGCTCCAGCTGGGCAATGCTCCCCTCGAGCACCACCAGCGCATCGCGGCGCTGGGCCTGCCGCTGGCGCGCGGCCGGGCCGTCGTCCAGCACGAGCGCCTGGTCGGCAAGCGCCTTGAGGTCGGCGAGGATGACCCGCATCCGCTGCAGCAGCGCGTCGCGATGGCTGTCCCGGGCTTCGGCCCCGAACTGCCGCTGGGCGAGCCAGGTGCGCAATTGCTGCTTCTCGGAGCGCAGCTCGGTGAAGCCCTGGCGGATGTCGGCGGCGACACGGCCGCGCAGCACGTGGCGCTCCGCCTCCCCCACGGCCCACAGCGCCACGGCGCCCTGGATCACGGCGATGGAGCCGAGGGCCGCCAGGGCGAGCGTCAGGCGCCGCCCGAAGACATTGGTCTCATGCGCCGGCGGTGGGGTCGTCATCCGATGTTCATGAAGAATTCAGTGCGCGCTCATGCCGGGTTCAAGTCGGCGTCAGCCGCGATGCCTACAACACCAGGGCGCGGTCGAACCCCGGCCGCTCCGCCTGACGCCGATAACGTCCCCCTAGGAGAGCACATGTCCGCCCGCAATTCCATGATGACCGCCGCGCTTCTCGCCCTGGCCGTTCCGTTCGGCGCAGCCTCGGCCCAGACCACCGTGGTCAACCAGGCCGTGACCCAGACCGAGGTCCTCGCCGCCCAGCGCGCCTGGTGCGACGCCCTCGTGAGCATCAGCACCACCCATGCGACCCAGGGCCAGCCGGCCGCCAAGGCGCTGGCCGAGCGGGTGATCGACGCCGCCTATGGCTACCAGATGGGCGCCGTCCTGTTCAAACCGACCCTGACGGTGGCGCCGCAGACCTTCCGCACCACCCGCGCCGGCGCGCTGGCCTATTTCGTCGGCGGCGACACCGCCTTCCCCAACGACAAGGGCTTCGCCCTGAACGGCTGGACGAAGTGCGAGATCGCCAACAGCGCCATCTTCATCGCCGGCGACTCGGCCACGACCATGGGCAATGTCAGCATCACCGGCCCGAACGGCGCGGTGACGACGGTCGACAAGACCTGGAAGTTCGTGAAGGACGATGCCGGCCGCCTGCGCATCGTCGTCCATCACTCGTCGCTGCCCTACCGTCCGAACTGAGCCGGCTGGGCGGGCGCGTTGCGCCCGTTCCATCATCGACCCGTTCCCCCGGATGACCCGGCGCGCCTCGCGCCGGGTCGTTCCGTCAGAGCCAGGGACGCGCCGTCGAGACCGTCTTCTCGAAGCTGTCGATCGACTTTTCCTTGACCATGGTCAGGCCGATATCGTCGAGGCCATTGAGCAGGCAGTGCTTGCGGAAGGGGTCGAGGTCGAACTTGATCGTGCCGCCGTCGGGCCCGCGGATCTCCTGGGCCTCGAGGTCGACGGTGAGCGTCGCGTTGGAGCCGCGGTCGGCATCCTCGAACAGCTTCTCGAGCTGCTCCGGGGTGACGGTGATCGGCAGGACGCCGTTCTTGAAGCAGTTATTGTAGAAGATATCGGCGAAGCTGGTGGAGATCACGCAGCGGATGCCGAAATCGAGCAGCGCCCAGGGGGCATGCTCGCGCGACGAGCCGCAGCCGAAATTGTCGCCCGCGACCAGGATCTGGGCGCTGCGATAGGCCGGCTTGTTGAGCACGAAATCCGGGTTTTCCGACCCGTCATCCTTGTAGCGCGCCTCGGAGAACAGGCCCTTGCCGAGGCCGGTGCGCTTGATGGTCTTCAGATACTGCTTGGGAATGATCATGTCGGTGTCGACATTGATCGTGCGCATGGGCGCGGCGACGCCGGTGAGGACGGTGAATTTCTGCATGGGTTTTCCCCTCGATGCTCGTTGCCGCCCGTGTATCAGAGCGGCGACATGCCCTGCAAGCAGCCCGCCGGGACGGGCGGGGTTGCAGCCGGGGCCCGGCCGGCCGATATGGCGGTGACGAGGGAGAATGCGATGAGCGTGTCCGACACCATCACCCAGAAGCTGACCGCAGCCTTTGCGCCGGTCTCGCTGGAGGTCATCGACGAGAGCCACCACCACCAGGGCCATGGCGGCTGGCGCGAGGGCGGCGAGACCCATTTCCGCGTCAAGCTGGTCTCGGCGGCCTTTGCCGGCAAGTCGCGGGTCGACCGCCACCGCATGGTGAACCAGACCCTCGACGCCGAGCTCAAGGGCCGCGTCCATGCCCTGGCGATGGAGACGAAGGCACCGGGGGAGTGAGGGAAGGGGCCTCCCGGCCCCGGCCACCCCCTTACAGCCCGGCCACCAGCCGGTCGGCGGTGGCGAGATTGCAGGCCATCGGCACGTCATAGACCACGGCGAGGCGGGTCAGTGCCTTGACGTCGACGTCGTGGGGGTGCGGCGACAGCGGATCGACGAGGAAGACCAGCAGGCCGATCCTGTCCTCGACGATCAGCGCGCCGATCTGCTGGTCGCCGCCGAGCGGCCCGCTCTTCATCAGGCGGATGTCGAGGTCCGGCATGTCGGCCTTCAGCAGCGCCCCTGTCGTGCCGGTCGCCACCAGCGGATGAAGGACGAGACGCCCGTGGTGGCGGCGCGCCCAGGCCAGCATGTCCGGCTTCTTCTTGTCATGGGCGATGAGGGCGATCAGCCCCCGCACCGGTTCGATTGCCGCGTCTTTGGCCATCGGCTGTCCTTTCTGCCTGTCGCCCCGCGATCAGTTGAGGCGGTCGAGCGGCGTGATCTTGAGGGCCGAGATGCGGTTGCGCTGGCGGCGCAGGACCTGGAAGCGGAAGCCGTGGAAGGTGAAGGTCTGGCCGCTCTCGGGGATGGAGCGCGCCTCGTGGATGACGAGGCCGGCGATGGTCGTCGCCTCCTCGTCCGGCAGGCGCCAGTCCATGGCGCGGTTGAGGTCGCGCACCGGCACGGAACCGTCGACATTGACCGAACCGTCGGGCTGCGGGCGCACGCCGGTGACCTGCACATCGTGCTCGTCCTTGATGTCGCCGACGATCTCCTCGATGATGTCCTCGAGGGTGACGAGCCCCATGACCTCGCCATATTCGTCGACGACCAGGGCGAAATGGGTCTTTCGGCGCAGGAAGGCCTTGAGCTGGTCCTGCAGGCTCGTCGAGTCGGGGACGAACCAGGCCGGCAGGGCGAGCGCCGCGGGATCGATCTTGGTCATGTCGCCGCCGGCGGCCGCCAGGGCGCGCAGCAGATCCTTGCCATGCAACACGCCGATGATGTTCTCCGGCGTGTCGCGCCACAGCGGAATGCGCGTGTAAGGGGCGGCGAGGACGTCGCGCACGACCTTGTCCGGGGCATCGCCCGCATCGATCGTCACCATCTTGGTGCGGTGGACCATGACGTCCTCGACGGTGAGGTCCTTGAGGTCGAGGATGCCGCCGACCATGTCGCGGTCGAGCTTGCCGAACGAGCCCTCCTTGTGCATCAGGTCGACCGTTCCGCGCAGTTCCTCCGCGCCGGTCAGCACGTTCTGGTTGTCGCTGATCCGCATGCCGAACAGGCGCAGCACGCCGCGCACGATGGCCTCGACGGCGATCAGGATCGGTCCGAACAGGGCGACGACCAGGGAGACCGGGCGGGCATAGATCAGCGCCATCCATTCCGGCCGCGAGATCGCGATCGTCTTCGGCAGGACCTCCGAAAAGACGATGAGCAGGATGGACATGACCGCCGTGGCGTAGATCACGCCCTCCGCGCCGAGGACGGCGACGAAGAGCGAGGTGGCGAAGGCGGCGACGCCGGTATTGACGATGTTGTTGCCGACCAGCATGGCGCCGATCAGGCGCTCGCGCGTGTCGAGCAGGCGGCTGACGATGCCGGCCCGTTTGTCACCGGCGCTCTCCAGCGCCAGCATCCGCGCCTTCGAGGCGGCGGACATGGCAGTTTCGGCGCTGGAGAAAAAGGCCGACAGCAGCAGGCAGACGACGATGAGTGCCACTGCCAGCCAGGGATTGATCGCAAGTTCGTCCATGATGCTCCCGGCCCAGAGGGCCCGCCTCGTCCTACGCGGGAAGAAAGACTTCCCCCGTCTAGACCTAACGCCTTCGCGACGCCCGGCAAAGGGTGCGGCCTGGCGCCATAGGCCCCGTCACGCCTCAGGGGGCGCGCTTCTTCGCCACCAGCTCCGCGTCGGACCAGTCGTCCTCGAAACCCATCCGCGTGTAATAGGCGAGCCCACCGGCGTTCTCGCGCCGGATGGTGGCGTCGATCATCTGAACGCCGGCGGCAATGGCGGCGTTCCGCGTCGCGGCGAAGAGGCGACTGCCGATCCCGCTCTTCTGCGTGCCGATCGCGACGAATGTGGCGATGAAAGCCCAGCCGGGCGGCCGCGGGTTGGCGCCCTTCCAGTCGGGATCGCACCAGGCCAGCGCCTGGAACCCGAGGACGACGCCGTCGACCTCCGCGACATGGCAGCAAATGCCACCCGGGACGTCGATGTGGTGGGCGATCATCCTCTCGGTGTCGAAGGGTGTGCGGTGGGCGGTCGTCCCGCCCCGGCGGATGATGGCGTTGAGGAGATCGGCCATGGCGGCAGCGTCATGGATCGTCGCCGGGCGGATGACGGGTTCTGCAGTCACGGCCGGGCTCATCCGCGCGCCAGGTCCGCGGCCAGGAAAGCGCGCACCGCAGCCGGATCGACATCCTTGGCGATGAAGCTTTCACCGATGCCGCGGGCGAGGATGAAGGTGAGCTTGCCGCGCGCCACCTTCTTGTCCTGGCCGATGGCGGCCATCAGGCGGTCGACGTCGCCGACGCCGCCGGGGATCGCGGACAGTTCGGTGGGCAGGCCGACCTGCTTCAGGTGGATCGCCATGCGCTCGGCCGCATCCGGCGGGCAAAGGCCGAGCTGCGCCGAGAAGCGGAAGGCCTGGCACATGCCGATGGCGACGCCCTCGCCGTGGACGAGGCGGGCGCCGTCATAGGCGGTGGCGGCCTCCAGCGCATGGCCGAAGGTGTGGCCGAGATTGAGCAGGGCGCGGTCGCCGGTCTCGGTCTCGTCGCGGGCGACGACGGCCGCCTTGGCGCGGCAGGAGGTGGCGATGGCGTGGACGCGGTCGCAGCCGCCCTGGAAGACGCCGCGCCAGTTGGCCTCCAGCCAGGCGAAGAAACCGGGATCGTCGATGAGCCCGTATTTCGCCACCTCGGCATAGCCGGCGCGGAACTCGCGGGTGGAGAGCGTATCGAGCACGTCGGTATCGGCCAGAACCAGGCCTGGCTGGTAGAAGGCGCCGATGAGGTTCTTGCCGTGGCGGGAATTGATGCCGGTCTTGCCGCCCACCGAGGAATCGACCTGGGCGAGCAGCGAGGTCGGCATCTGCACGAAGCCCATGCCGCGGCGGATGATGGCGGCGGCGAAACCGGCGAGATCGCCGACCACCCCGCCGCCGAGGGCGAGGACGATGTCGCCGCGCTCGAGGCGATGCCCGAGGATCTGGTCGACCACCTCCTCCAGCACGGCGAAGCGCTTGGTCGCCTCGCCGGGGGCGACGGTGATGCGGTGATGGCGGATTCCGGCTGCGGTGAGGCTCGCCTCCAGCGCGGCGCCGTGGAGATCACCGACATGGGTATCGGTGACGATGGCGACGGCGCGGCCGGGAAAGCGGGCGGCGATGCGCGTCCCGGCGCCGGCGATGAGGCCGGCACCGATGAGGATGTCGTAGGAGCGATCGCCGAGCACGACGGGAACGCGCGTCGCCGCACCGGCTTCGTCGAGGTCGGAAGGCAGGGTCACGGCAGGGCTCGTTCGGCAGGCGGAAGGAGATGGCAGGCGAGCGCCTGGAGAACATCCTCGACGGCGTCCTCGTGGGTGGCCTCACGGGACATGACGGTCAGGGCCGCCTCGGCATAGACCGGATAGCGCTCGTCCATCAGGCGCCTGAGCACCGCATGGGGATCGTCGGCCTTGAGCAACGGCCGGTCACTGCGGCGCTTGACGCGCTTCATCAGCACGTCGAGTTCGGCCTTGAGCCAGATGGAGATGCCGCGCTCGCGGATGCGCTCGCGCGTCTCGGCGTTCATATAGGCACCGCCGCCGGTGGCCAGAACCTGCGGGCCGGTATCGAGGATGCGGGCGACGACGCGGACCTCTCCGGCGCGGAAATAGGCTTCGCCGTGCTTGTCGAAGATTTCGGGGATGGTGAGGTCCGCCGCCTTCTCGATCTCGGTGTCGGCATCGACGAAGGGCAGGCCGAGCCGCTGGGCGAGCCGCCGGCCGACGGAGGACTTGCCCGCGCCCATCAGACCGACGAGCACGATGGAGCGCGCGCCGAGTGCCTCGCGCAACCGCTTCATGTCGATGTCGGCCCCCGCCGCGCTCATGACCATCCCGCCATGCCCCCGTCTCTCACAAAAGCGGCGGCGAGGGCAACCGGCCGGATCGGACGAGGGTCAGGCGGCCTCGCGCGCCGCGATGGCGTCGGCAATGGCGACGAGCTTGCGGGCCATGTCGGCGTGCAGCCGCTCGACCATGCGGCCCTCGACCTGGATGGCGCCCCTGGCGGCATTCTCCGGCAGGTCGAAGGCGGCGATGATGGTGCGCGCCCAGGCGACCTCCTTCTCGGCCGGCGAGAAGGCGGCGTTGCAGGGACCGATCTGGTTCGGATGGATCAGCGTCTTGCCGTCGAAGCCCATGTCGCGGGCTTCGGCGCATTCACGGGCGAAACCCGCCTCGTCGGCGATCTCGTTCCAGACGCCGTCGAGGATGGCGAGGCCATGGGCACGGGCGGCGGCTAGCGAGAGCATGAGCCAGGCATTCATCGGCGCGCGGCCTGGCACGATGCGCGCGCCGGTCTCCTTGGCGAGGTCGTTGGTGCCCATGACGAAACCGGAGAGCCTTGTCCGCCGGTCCGCCGCGGCCGCGGCGATGGCCGCAGCGTTCAGCATGGCGAGGGGCGTCTCCATCATCGCCCAGACGGCGGTGCGATCGGGCCCGCCGGCGCCGACGATGGCCTTGCCGGCGGCGACGAGATCCTCCGGGCGGCTGACCTTGGGGATGAGGATGACATCGGGGCCGGTCGCCGCCAGCGCCTGCAGATCGTCGGCGCCCCAGGCGGTGTCGAGGCCGTTGATGCGCACCACCACCTCGCGATGGCCGAAGCCGCCTGCGGTCACGGCGGCGGCGACCTGGCCGCGGGCAACCTCCTTGGCATCGGGCGCCACCGCATCCTCGAGGTCGAGGATGACGACGTCGGCGGGAAGCGTGCGGGCCTTGTCCAGCGCGCGGGCATTGGAGCCGGGCATGTAGAGGACGGAGCGGCGGGGACGGAGCGGCATGGCTTTCGGGTCCGAAGGTGGGCTATGTGCGGGCAAGGCTAGCTGCATCGCAGCATGCATGCCATCGTCCTTCCGAACGAGACCGGCCTACCCCGAAAGAGACCGAGCGTGACACACGCTGATGTGCTGATCGTCGGCGGCGGAATCATGGGTTCCTGCACCGCCTATTTCCTCAAGAAGGAGCTCGGCTATGCCGGGACGGTGCGCGTCATCGAGCGCGATCCGACCTATGCGCAGGCCTCCACGACGCTGTCGGCCGCTTCCATCCGGCAGCAGTTCTCGACCCCTGAGAACATCCGCATGAGCCGCTTCGGCATCGACGTGATCCGCTCCCTCAAGGACCGGTTCGGCGCGGATGCCGATATCGGCTTCCGCGAGGGCGGCTATCTGATCCTCGCCTCGCCGGATGGGCAGGAGGTGCTGGAGGCCAACTGGCGGACGCAGGCCGCCGAGGGCGCCGACATCCTGCTTCTCGGCCCGTCCGAGCTGCAGGCGCGCTTTCCCTGGCTCTCCACCGAGGACATCGCCCTCGGCGCCTTCGGCCGCAGCGGCGAGGGCTGGTTCGACGCGGCCATGCTGCTCGACCTGTTCCGCAAGGCGGCGCGGGAGGCCGGCGCGATCTACGAGAAGGGCGAGGTGGCCTCGCTGGTGCGCCAGGGCGACCGTGTCACCGGCGCGGTGATGCAGGACGGCTCTTCGCGCGCCTGCGACACGCTGGTGCTGGCCGCCGGCGCCTGGGCGGGACGGCTGGCGACGGGCATCCAGGTGCCGCTGCCGGTGGAGCCGCGCAAGCGCACGGTCTTCGTGGTGAAGTGCCCGGCGACCTTCCCGGACATGCCGCTGATCGTCGATCCCTCCGGGGTGTGGATGCGGCCAGAGCGCGATCTCGTCATCGGCGGCTGGGGCCCCGGCGAGGACGATCCCGACCCGGCAGCCTACGGCGACTTCGAGCCGAACCACGATGAGTTCGAATCCTACGTCTGGCCGGCCTGGGCGACGCGCATCCCGGCCATGGAACAGCTCCGCCAGATGCGCGCCTGGGCCGGGCATTACGATTTCAATACTCTCGACCACAACGCCATCCTCGGCCCCCATCCGGATGTCGCCGGCCTGATGTTCATCAACGGCTTTTCCGGCCACGGCCTGCAGCAGGCCCCGGCCGCCGGACGGGCGCTGGCCGAGCTCATCGTCCATGGCGGCTATCGCAGCCTCGACCTCTCCGTCTTCGGTTTCGACCGCATCCTGCGGAACGAGCCGGTTCTCGAACTCAATGTGATCTGACCCCGGAGCCTCCCCCATGAAGATCTGTATCTTTGGCGCCGGCGCGGTCGGCGGCAATGCCGCGGCACGGCTGATCGCGGCGGGTGACGCCGAGGTCTCCATCGTCGCGCGCGGTGCCCATCTCGCCGCCATCCGCGAGAAGGGCCTGACGCTGCATACCGAGGGCCAGACGCTCGGCGGCAAGCCCCATGCGGCGACCGACGACCCCGCCACCCTGCCGCCGCAGGACCTGGTGGTGGTGACACTGAAGGCCCATTCGCTTCCGGCCATCGCCGCGCCGCTGAAGGCGCTGCTGGCCCCCGGCGCGGCGGCGGTGTTCTTCACCAATGGCGTCCCGTGGTGGTGGAACCACGGCCTCAGCGAGGACGGTTCGCTGCCGCTGCTCGATCCGGAGGGCCGGCTGTGGCGCGACCTCGGGCCGGAGAGCGTGCTCGGCGGCGTGGTCTATTCCGCCAATGCGGTGACCGAGCCGGGCGTGATCGCCCATTCGGCCGGCAACCGCTGGATCATCGGCGAGCCGACGGGCGACGTCTCGACCCGCGCCGATGCCGCCGCCGCGATCTTCCAGAAGGCCGGCCTCAACGGCGAGGTCACCGGCGACATCCGCAAGGCCATGTGGGAGAAGCTCGTCCTCAACATCGCCGCCAATCCGCTCTGCGCCCTCTCCCGCCTGCCGCTCGGCCGCTGGCACGAGGTGTCGGGTCTCGGCGATCTCGGCGTGACGCTGATCCGCGAGCTCCTCGAGGTGGCGAAGGCGCTCGGCTGGGACCTGACGGCAACGGTCGACCCCGCCGCCTCGCTACCGGCACGGCCCGGCCGCCCCGGGGGCAAGCCCTCCATGCTGCAGGACGCGGAGGCCGGCCGTCCCATGGAGGTCGAGGCGATCGTCGGCCAGTTGCAGGCCTTCGGCCGCGAACAGGGGATCGCCACGCCGGCCATCGACGTGGTGCTGCCGCTGCTGCGTTCGCTCGACGCGGCGGTGAGCCGTCCGCCGGTGAAGGTGTGAGGGGTAGGGTACGATTTGAAGCGATCCCGCGGCGGCTTGAAGACCACCTTTCCCCGGCGGGGAGAGGTGTGCGCCCCCCGCGGCCTTCACACCGGAACCTTCACCCGTCATGCCCGGCGCAGGGCCGGCCCTGACGGCGAGGGCGGCGGGTTGATCAACACCGTCACGGGGGCCAGCGCGCGGCATGACCGAAGTGCGTCCTTCGAGGCTCGCTGCGCTCGCACCTCAGGATGACGAGGGTGGTGCGTGGCATC
>JAIEPJ010000209.1 GCA_019749835.1 Phreatobacter sp.
AGCACCGCAAGAATCGCGAGCGCCAGTGACGCCATGACGGCCGGCGGTCCGATCGTCGTCTATGTCGATGCCGATGCCTGTCCGGTGAAGGACGAGGTCTACCGCGTCGCGCAGCGCTACGGCCTCGCCGTCAAGGTGGTGGCGAACAGCCCGATCGCGGTGCCACGCGAGCCGTGGATCGAGCGCGTCGTGGTGAGCGAGGGTCCCGACGTCGCAGATGACTGGATCGCCGAGCGCGCCGGCGCCGGCGCCATCGTCGTCACGGCCGACATTCCGCTGGCGGCGCGGACGGTGAAGGCAGGCGCCGTCACGCTGGCGCCGACCGGGCGCATCTTCGATGCTGGCTCGATCGGGATGGCGCTGGCCACCCGCAACCTCATGGACGACATCCGCTCGGCGGGCGGCCAGACGCGCGGTCCGCCGGCCTTTTCCGCCCGCGACCGCTCGGCCTTCCTCTCGGCCATGGACCTGACGGTGAACCGGCTGAAGCGGGCGGGATACGGTTAGCTCTCGCTGCGTGGCGGGACAATGGCCCCAACCGCACCCTCCCCTCGCTGAAGCGAGGAGAGGGGACTACGACATCGCGCTCTCTTCGCATCCCTCGTGCCTGGCTCAACCGGGCAGAGGGGCCTGAACGTCAAAGTGCCCCTCCCTGCGGCAGCGGGGAGGGTACGGGTGGGGCATTCGTCAGGAAGAGAAGCGTTCAGACGAAGCTCTCGCCCAGGCCAATCCGTCCGATGGCCGGCAGCTTGATGGCGGGGCGGCGGATGTCGAGGCCGAGAACCGCGCCGAAAAGGCTGATTTCCAGCCCCTCGTGCCAGCCGATGGTGAGGCCGACATAGCCGCCGAGGGTGGCGCGGAAGCCGAGGCCGGCGGCCGCCGGGGCGAGCCAGCGGCCATCATGGGGAAAGTCCTTGCCGATGGCGGTCGGCGGCAGGCTCGCCTCCAGATCGGCGGCGGCGAGTACCGCGGCGACGAAGGTGTTGGAATTGGGCCCTGGCCAGGCGCGGTAGTCGCCGCGATTGGCATGGACATAGCCGGCAACGGCGGCGCGGATCCTGGGGATGGCGGCGGCGGCCGTCGCACCATCGGCGGCGAAGACCAGTTCCGGCTCACGGCCGAACCAGCGGCCGTCGGCGACGAAGCCGTTGATGCGGATCGGCTCGCCCCAGGCGGTGTAGTCGAAGCGGTCGTAGCGGGCGGCACCCGCCTCCTTCACGACAATCCAGGTATGGGTGGCGAAGATGCCGCGCCAGCGCACCGTGCGGGCGGCATAGACGCGGATGACCGCCCCGGGCATCGCTTCGGCCGGCGCCAGGAGACCGGCGCTGGCCCGGCCCGCTGCCGACCAGTCGGGACCTTGGTGACCCACCGCATAATGGCCGGCGGACCAGCCGATGGGCAGCAGGAACAGCAGCAGAAGGGCCAGGGCAATCCGTCGGCCCCGGCCGGCCCTAGAACTCGACATCCAGTTCCTCGATCTCCTCGGGCTCGGCTTTGGCGGCCGTGATCCATTCCTTCAGCGGCGCCCAGTCCATGATGGTCCGGCAATAGGCTGCGGCTGTGGCATCAAGAGCGACATCGTAGGTGTAGAAGCGCATGCAGACCGGCGCATACATGGCGTCGGCCACCGTCGGCGTCGCGCCGAAGAGCCAGGGGCCACCATAGGTGGCGAGGCACTCCTCCCAGATGGCGAGGATGCGGTCGATGTCGGGCTGGGCGCCGGCCCAGATCTTGAAGCCGGCATGACGGGCCTTGAGATTCATGGGCAGGGCCGAGCGCAGGTTCTGGAAGCCCGAATGCATTTCGGCCGAGATCGAACGGCAATGGGCCCGCGCCACGCGGTCCGCGGGCAGCAGCCCCGCCTTCGGGAAGCTCTCGTGCAGATATTCGGCGATCGACCAGGTGCCCCAGATCTTGGCGCCCTCGTCGGTCAGTGCCGGAACGAGGAAAGACGGCGACAGCAACAGCAGTTCGGCCCGCTGCCCCGGATCGTCGAGGGAGATCGCCACCTCGTCGAAGGCGATGCCCGACATCTTGCACAGGAGCCAGCCGCGCAGCGACCAGGACGAATAGTTCTTGCTCGAAATGGTGAGCTTGGCCTTGGCCATCCCGAACCTCCCCCGGTGACGGCTGCTATGATGCACAGACCCGGCGCAAAGAATACTCTCGCAGTGCAACAGAAAGTGCACTAGCTTTTTTTGGATCGATGCCAAGGTGGCATCTCGACCCACCCCGGACGACCCATGCTGTACCACGCGTTCGAATTCCAGAACCGGATGTTCGAGCCCGTACGTGACGCTGCCCGCATGGCTGGAGCCCTCTTCGGTCCCGCCCTCTCCGCAACGCAGGGCCGGCTGGGCCGCGAGATCATGGCGTCGTGGGAAATGGTCGGCCGCACCGGCTTCACCCATACCCGTCCGGACTACGGCATCGCCAGCGTCAGGGTGGGCAACCGCGAGGCGGCGGTGACGGAAGTGCCCGTCCACGTCACGCCCTTCGGAACGCTGCTCAATTTCCGCAAGGATGTCGCCGTCACGCAACCGAAAGTGCTGCTGGTGGCGCCGCTGTCCGGCCATTTCGCGACGTTGCTGCGCAGCACGGCGCGGACGATGCTGCAGGACCATGACGTCTTCATCACCGACTGGCACAGCGCCCGCGACATTCCCTGGACGGCGGGGCGCTTCGGCTTCGACGAATATGTCGAGCACATCATCGACTTCCTGCACGTCATGGGGCCGGGATCGCATGTGGTCGCGGTCTGCCAGCCCTGCGTGCAGGCGCTCGCCGCCGCTGCGGTGATGGCGCAGGCCGGCGATCCGGACCAGCCGAGCAGCATGACGCTGATGGCGGGACCCGTCGACGTGCGGATCAACCCGACCAAGGTCAACGATCTCGCCACAAGCCATCCCTACGAGTGGTTCGAGAGGAACCTGATCTCGACGGTGCCCCTGCCCTGCGCCGGCGCCGGCCGGCGCGTCTATCCGGGCTTTCTCCAGCTCATCGCCTTCCTGTCGATGAACAAGGAACGGCATATCAAGGCCCATCTCGACCTGCACGGCCACCTCGCCCGCGGCGAGACGGAGAGGGCCGAGGCGATCAAGAGCTTCTACGACGAATATTTCGCCGTGCTCGACCTGACGGCGGAATTCTATCTCGAGACCATCGACAAGGTCTTCCAGCGGGCGCTGCTGCCGAAGGGCGAACTGACCTACAAGGGCCGCCCCGTCGATCCCTCCGCCATCCGCCGGACGGCCCTTCTGACCGTCGAGGGCGAGCGCGACGACATCTGCTCGCTCGGCCAGACCGTTGCCGCCCACGATCTCGCCTCGAAGCTGAAGCCCTTCCGCAAGCGTCACCACATGCAGGCAGGCGTTGGCCATTACGGTGTCTTCAGCGGCCGGAAATGGGAAGGCCAAGTCTATCCCATCGTCCGCAACATGATCCTCGCCAGCGAATAGGAGCAGCGTCCCGGGCGGTCGGCGGAGCCGCTGCCCTTTCGGGGGGCGTGTCAATCGGCCGTCGACCCGCTATAGGCGGTTACGGGGACGACTGACGATTCCGGCACAGAGCCGGACGAGGCCGATGAGGACCAACCCGCCATGACGCTGACCCGCCTGCTGCGCGCCGCCGCCATTGCCGCGACGCTCACCGTCGCCTCGCCGGCCTTCGCCGACGATATCCGCGATGCGATCGAGGAAGCCCGCAAGGCCTATCAGGCCAATGACCTCGTCGCCGCCAAGGCGGCCCTCGACGTCGCCTCGCAGCTTCTGGCGCAGCGCAGCGCCACCGGCCTGTCGCGCTTCCTGCCCGCCCCGCCACGCGGCTGGACCGCCGACGAGGCCGAGACCGATGCCAGCGCCGCAGCCATGTTCGGCGGCGGCCTGATCGCCAAGCGGCGCTACATCATCGGCGAGCGCCACGTGAACCTGCAGATTCTCGCCAATTCCCCGATGATCGCCCAGCTGTCGCCGCTCTTCTCCAACGCCCAGCTTCTCGGCGCCATGGGCCGCGTCTTCCGCTTCAAGGGCAAGACCGCCGTCCATTCCCGCGACGGCAATATCCAGGTGCTGCTCGGCCGCACGCTGATCATCCTCGAAGGATCCGGGACCGAAGCCGAGAAGCGCGCGCTTCTCGACGTGCTCGACATCGCCGCCATCGAATCCTTCAACGGCTGACAGGTTCCGCCATGTCCCTCGGTTTCCAGGTCCTGCCCAAGCCCCATGCCAACGATCCCGCGCTGACGGCGCTGCTCGCCGGCATCCCGACGGCGCTCCTCAGCGACAATATGGGCCGGCTCTTCGCCGCCGGCCCGGCGCTGCGGCCGATGCATGACGGAACGCCGCTGCTCGGCTTCGCGCTGACGGTCAGGACCCGTCCCGGCGACAACCTGCTGGTCCACAAGGCCATCGACATGGCCGGTCCGGGCGACGTGGTGGTGGTGGAGGCCGGCGGCGAGCTGACCAACGCCATCATCGGCGAGATCATGGCGACGATCGCCCTGAAGAACGGTGTCGCCGGCATCGTCATCGACGGCGCCATCCGCGATTCCGACGCCATCGCGGCGATGAGCCTGCCCGTCTTCGCCGCCGGTGTGACCCATCGCGGCCCCTACAAGGACGGCCCCGGCGAAATCAATACCGGTGCGGTGATCGGCGGCCAACATGTCGCGCCCGGCGATCTCATCGTCGGGGATGCCGACGGGGTTCTCGCCGTGCCGCGGGCGGAGGTGGCTGCCGTCGCGGCCCTCGCCCGCAAGCAGCTCTCCGCCGAGGATGCGACGATGAAGGCCATCGCCGCCGGCACGCTCGACCGCAGCTGGGTCGATGCGACGCTCGCCGCCAAGGGCGCCGCACTCGGCAAGGCCTCGGTCTACTGATGCCGTGAAATCAGCTGCGCCGCGCCAGCGTCCACCAGGACCTCGGCGGGCGCGGGATGGCTGAGAAAGCCGACCGGACTGGCGGTCGGCCCATAGGCGCCCGACTGCAGCACGGCGACCAGATCGCCCTCGGCCATGGCCGGCATCTCGACCTTGCGGGCCAAAGTGTCGAGCGGCGTGCAGAGCGGCCCGACGACGCTGGCCGGACCGACAGCCGGTTCACCCATGCGCGAGGCGGCGGCGACCGGGTAGTCGCGCTTGATGACCTGTCCGAGATTGCCGGAGGCGGCGAGATGGTGGTGCATGCCGCCGTCGACCACGAGGAAGCGCTGGCCGCGCGAGACCTTGGCGGCGAGAACGGCCGACAGATAGACGCCGCTCGCGCCGACGAGATAGCGGCCGGGCTCGACCAGCACATGGGCGTCGCGGATGAGCGGGTCGGCGTCGCGCAGGGCGATCAGTTCCGGCAGGCCGGCCCGGACCGCCGCGAGGTCGAGGGTGCCGTCGCCGGCGAAATAGGGGATGCCGAGCCCGCCGCCGAGATCGATGGTGCGCAGCGGGCGGCCGAGACGCGCGGCGGCGCGGCCGGCGACGGCGAGGCCGTGGCGCCACTGGCCGATCAGAACGGCGGCATCGAGGATCTGCGTTCCCGCGAAGAGATGGATGCCGGTGAGGTCGAGATGGGGATGGGCCGCCACGGCGTCAACGACCGCGTCGAGATCCTCCTCGTCGAAGCCGAAGGGCGCGGCCTTGCCGCCCATGCGCATGGCGCCACCCTGGGCCTCGGCGATGGGATTGACGCGGATGGCGACGCAGACCCGGCGGCCGAGGGACGCGCCGATGGCCGCGACATGGACCATCTCCTCGTGGCTTTCGAGGTGAATCTCGCCGATGCCGGCCGATATCACCGCCGCGAGTTCGGAGCGGCGCTTGCCCGGGCCGGCGAAGAGGATCTGCGCGGGATCGACGCCCGCTTCCATCGCGGCGTGGAACTCGCCGAGCGAGGCGATCTCGATTCCGGCGCCCGCGGCATGGAGCACCCGCACCACGGCCGGGTTGGGATTGGCCTTGATCGAGTAATGGATGGTGGCGAAGCCTGCGAGGGCGGCCGCCAGGGCGTGATAGGAGCGGCGGATGAGGCCGGCATCATAGGCGAAGAGCGGCGTGCCGAAGCGTTCGGCGAGGGCGCGGGCCGGGATGCCACCGATCAGGAGGTCGGCACCGGCGACGCCGAACTGGTCGGCAACGAGCCTGTCGGCGAGGGTCGCGTCAGGCGCCATGGCTGCGCTCGCGCACGAGGCCGACATAATCGACCTTGCCGTTGGGGGTGACGGGCAGGCTCGCGACCAGTTCGAGCTCGCGCGGCACCATATAGGGCGGCAGTTCGGCCGCCGCGGCCTGCAGCACCGCCGCGCCGTCGACCTGGCCGAGGGCCACCGCCACGGCATGGACCTTCTGCCCGGCGAAGGGGTCGGGCAGGCCGATCACCGCGACCTGCTGGAAATGGCCCATGGCCATCAGGCATTCCTCGACCTCGGTCGGGCTGATGCGATGGCCGGAGGATTTGATCATCGCGTCGTTGCGGGCGACGAAATAGAGGAAACCCTCGGCGTCCTCGGTCACGAGGTCGCCGGAGAAGCAGACGGTCTCGCCCCCCTCGACGGCCGGCCGGAACGGATGGGGCCGGAGGACCTCGGCCGTCGCATCGGGCCGGTTCCAGTAGCCGAGCGACACGGTCGGGCCGCGGTGGACGAGGATGCCGGGCTCGCCGGGCGCGGCACGGCGGCCATCGGCGGTCACCACCAGCATCTCGCATTCGGGGATGGCCTTGCCGATGGAGGTCGGGCGGCGCTCCACCTCCTCGGGCGGCAGGAAGGTGGAGCGGAAGGCCTCGGTGAGGCCATACATCAGGAAGATCCGCGTGCCGGGCAGCTTCTCGCGCAGCCGCGCCACCGTCTCGGAGGGCACGGCACCGCCGGAATTGGTGATGTAGCGCAGGGTCGGGAGCGGCGTCTTCGCCAGAATCGGCGTCGCCCGGGTGAGAATGGCCCAGATGGTGGGAACGCCGGCGAGCCCGGTGATGCCGTGCGTGGCGATGGCCTTCACGATGTCGGCACCGAACTGGAAGGTCAGCAGCACGATCCGCGCGCGCTGTTCCACCGCGGTCAGCAACTGGTTGAGGCCGTAGTCGAAGCTGAAGGGCAGCACCGAGAGGATGCGCTCGTCCTCGGTGATGCCGAGATAGGTGCGCACGATGCGCGTGCCCGCCAGCAGGTTGCGGTGGCTCAGCATCACGCCCTTGGGCCGCCCGGTCGAACCCGAGGTATAGAGGATGGCGGCGAGATCCTCGCCGATACCGGCGGCCGGCGGAAGCTCGGCTGGTTCTTGTTCCGGCAGGGCATCGACGGCGATGATCCGGATGTCATGGAGGCCGGCGAAGGCCTCGGCGAGGGCGCCGACCTGGTCGCTGAGGGTCAGCACGATCCGGGCGCCGCAATCGGCGACGATGTGGCGGACCTGGGCGGGCTTCAGCAGGGAATTGACGGGGACGAAGACGCCGCCTGCCATGGCGATGCCGAAGATCGCCCAGCATTCCTCGAGGCTCTTCGGCAGAAAGATCGCGACGCGGTCGCCGCGGGCCAGGCCCTCGTCGCGGCACAGCCGGGCGCAGCGGCGGGCGGCGGCGAGGAGGTCGGCATAGGTGGCCTGCCGGTCGCCATCGACCACGGCGATGCGCTCCGCCCCGGAAGCGGCAGCCTGTTCAAGGAGATGGTGGAGGAGATAGGGCGGAGCCGTCACGCGCGCTGGCGCTCCGCGAAGGCGACCAGTTGGCCGAAGGTCTCGAAATTGGCCGGGTCGAAGTCGTCGTCCATCAACTGGATGCCGAAGCGCTCGTCGAGGAAGGTGACGAGTTCGAGAATGCCGAGGGAATCGATGGCGCCGCTGGCGAGCAGCTGCGTCTCGGCCACGAGCGGCTGGTTGGCGAGCGCCGGGAAGCGGCCCTTCAGGAAGGCGCTGATGTCCTCGGCAATATCGATCGTCTCGGTGCTCACGCTTCTCTCCCAAACAGGTCCGTCGACATTGTCAGATGCGAAGGAAAACAAATTCCGAATAGGCGTGGTCGATCGCAGCCGCGAGGCTGGCGCCCCGGACGAAGGCCGGGCGGGACCGGGTCGAGAACCAGGCTCCGGGCGGGGTATCGGCCCGATCGGTGGGCATTTCGAGGCAGATCAGGCCTCGCGACAGCAGGAAACGCGCGATGGGCCCCATGTTGCGGCGAACTGACGCAAGGTCATCGGCATAGACGAGCCGGGCCGCCGGCAGGCCCTTGCGCCGGCCGAGGCTGAAGATCAGGGGGCGGCTTCCCTCCGGCTCGACCAGGGCGCAGGCGAGGCAGCCGAGGCTGCGGTGATCCTCGACGATGCGGCCGACAGCCGCGCCGAGCGGGATCACGTCGACCGGGCCGATCTGACCGGAGCCACTCTGGAGAGCCTGGACCGGCAGGGCGAAGATGGCACCGCCATCGTGGCAGCGGACGAAGCCGAAGCGGCCGATCATGTCGGTGACGGGAGGGCTCGGGGTCAGGTCGGTGAAGCTATCGACAGCTTCGGCGAGGACCTTCTGCAGCATCCGCGGCGCCATCAGGCGAAAGCGCTCGTCGACATACCAGCTCGACAGATTGACGACGGTCTGGGCCGGCGCGCCATCAGCCTGCTCGCGGCGGCTGCGCATCGTCAGGATCACGCCGACGGCTTCCCCCTTGACGCGCATGATCTGGCCGACAGGGCCGAGGCCCTGGGCGTCGTGAAAGGCGGACAGCCGGTCAAGCCCGGCCGCCCAGAAGGGCTCCGCGCGCATCGGAAAGCCGCGCGCCAAGAGTGCCCGCGCCTCCCCCATCGTGTCTCGTCCGATCGCCTCAAGCATTGCTATGACACTAGCAGCGAAAGGGCTGGCAGGCCGGACAATGTGGATGCGTCCTTAATCGTCATGGTGAACCGCCATCGTGGTCGCCTCGCGGCCTCAAGTCTCGAGAAACAGCCGGTTCCGCCGATAAAACGCCTGATCAGGCCCGATCCTTACGGGAAAACCGCTACGGAAGGGTTATGGTCCGGAGGATCGGGACTGCGACGGATTGCCTCGATCCAACGGGGAAATCCCCCCGCGCGGTCATGCGCGCACCGGTCGCATTTCCGGTCATCGGCGCGGCGGGGTCGCTGTGCGACCGCACAATATCCGTCTGGTGCGATGCAATATAAATCCATTTAAATTCGCGCCGCAACATGGGCTTTTGCAATTGTCCGGGCCCGGATCGTTCTGACATACTCCCGTCCTGACCCAGGACAACATGGGCGCACCGCAAGAGTGCATGACAACTCTGGAGGAAACGCAATGAGCATTCGCAAGGACACCCACACGCGCGGCGGCGTGGAACGCAGGCAGGTCATCCTCGGTCTCGGTGCCGTCTCCGCCGCGGCCCTCGTCACCAGCCCGACCGTGCTGCGCGCCCAGGCCCCGATCACGCTGAACGGCGCCGTCCAGTTCAACGACGACCACGCCTTTACCAAGGCGCTGGTGCGTTTCGAGGAGCGGGTCAAGGCGCTCTATGGCAAGCCGGTGAATTTCAACCTGCACAAGAACTCCTCGCTCGGTCTCGAGAAGCAGTATTTCGAATACATGGCCCAGGGCCGTGCGGTGGACTATGCCATCGTCTCGCCGGCGCACATGTCGACCTTCGCCCGCGCTGCGCCCTTCATCGATGCGCCCTTCGTGTTCCGCGACGTGGCTCATATGGGCAACGTGATCAAGGCGAAAGTGCTGAAGCCCATCGAGGATGAAGTGGAACGGCGGGCGGGCGTGCGTCTCATCGGCCATGCCGGCGGCGGTACCCGCAACATCTTCGCCAACAAGCCCTTCAAGAACCTCGCGGAGATGCGCGGCCTGAAGATCCGCGTCCAGGGCGCACCGATCTGGTCGCGCACCTTCGCCGCGGCCGGCATGTCGCCGACCGTCATCGCCTATAACGAGGTCTACAACGCCATCCAGAACGGCGTCATCCAGGCCGGCGAGAACGAGGCGGCCGGCGTCGAGGCAATGAAGTTCTTCGAAGTGGCGCCGAACCTCGTGCTGACCCAGCACGCGGTGTCGATCCGGCCGATCTGCTTCTCCATGAAGATGCTGACCACGTTGCCGAAGG
>JAIEPJ010000258.1 GCA_019749835.1 Phreatobacter sp.
GGCCGGATCGGCGGAATCGGAGGGCAGCAGGCGGATCACCTCGAAGGGGCCTTCGGGCATCTTGATGAAGGAGCGGCCGAGCGTGACGACGTCGCCGACCTTGAACCTGTGCTGAGCCATGATGTCACCTGTCGTTTGAAAGGGTCTGCCGGCCGTCAGGGCCGGCCCTGGTTTGGCCGCGGCGGGACCGTCTAGCGATCGCGGTCGGCGGCGGCGATACGCTCGGCGATGACCTTGGTCGTCTCGGAGGAATGAACGGTCGTGCCCCCCTCCATGACGATCAGCGACGTGCCGGTGGGCGATGTCTGGATGGCGATGACCCGGTCGGGGCGGATGAAATTGACGCCGCCCATGCTGCGCACCTCGACGAGAGCCGCGACGCCGGCGGGCGCGGCCGCGATCTGGGGATGGGTCATGAGGCTTGCCGAAGCGCCTTTCGCTCGAGGGGATAGGCAGCATCGTCGTAGAGCGTGCGGATCGCCGCGCCCGAGACGTCGTCGTTTTCGGTGCGGATGTTGATGCCGTTGAGATCGGCACCCAGTTCCTCGACCGCGAACTGGACCGCCAGCGCGAGGCTGTCGAAGCGCTTGTATTTGAGCGGGACGCGGGAGCGGAACGACTTTCGCTTGTTGGCGAAGAGCTCCGCAGCAGCGGTGAAATCGGTCTGAGACATAGGACACGGTAGCACTTTGCCGCCGCCGAGTCCGATTTATTCCGCGGGCTTTTCCGCGGAGCAGCCGATCAGGACGGCAGCACCTTGCCGGGATTGAAGATGCCCTTGGGGTCGAGGGCGTTCTTGATCAGATGCATCACGTCGAGTGCCTCGCCGTGTTCCTCGCGCATGAATTTCATCTTGCCGATGCCGACGCCGTGCTCGCCGGTGCAGGTGCCGCCGAGGGCAATGGCATGTTTGACCATGCGGTCGTTGATCTCGTTGGCCTTGGCCCATTCGGCCGGATCGTCCGGGTCGATCTGCATGCCGAGATGGAAGTTGCCATCGCCGACATGGCCGACGAGGGTGGTGCCGAAGCTCTGCTGCGAGGTCTCCTTGCGCACCTCGCGGATCACCTCGGCCAGCGCCGAGATCGGCACGCAAACGTCGGTGCCCCAGCCCTTGGCGCCGGGGCGCAGGGCCCGGATGGCCCAGTGGATGTCGTGGCGGGCCTGCCAGAGCTTTGCCCGTTCATCGGCATCGGTTGACCAGCGCCAGTTGCTGGCGCCCTCCCCCTTGGCGAGGTCCTCGACAATGGACGCCTGTTCCTCGACACCGGACTGGCTTCCGGCAAATTCGAAGAAGAGGGTCGGCGTCACCGGCAGGGTAAGCTTGGAATAGGCGTTGACGGCCTCGATAGCGCGGTCGTCGAGGAGTTCGACCCGAGAGATGGGAATGCCCATCTGGATCGTCTGGATCACCGTGTCGACCGCGGCATCGACGCTAGGGAACGAACAGGTCGCCGCGGCCATGACCTCGGGAATGCCATAGAGCCGGACGGTGACCTCGGTGATGATGCCGAGCGTGCCCTCCTGGCCGACGAAGAGGCCGGTGAGGTCGTAGCCGGCCGAGGATTTTTTCGCCCGCGAACGGGTGCGGATGATGCGCCCGTCGGAGAGGACCACGGTGAGGTTGACGACGTTTTCGCGCATCGTGCCATAGCGCACCGCATTGGTGCCGGAGGCCCGCGTCGCGGCCATGCCGCCGATGGTGGCGTCGGCCCCGGGGTCGACCGGGAAGAACAGGCCGGTGTCGCGTAGATGGGCGTTGAGCTGCTTGCGCGTCACACCGGCTTGCACCGTCGCATCAAGGTCTTCGGCGCGGACGCTGAGGATCTGATTCATGCCGGTGAGGTCGAGGGACACTCCGCCCTTGACCGGGATCAGGGCGCCTTCCAGCGACGATCCCGCGCCATAGGCGACGATCGGCGTGTCATGGGCGGCGCAGAGCCGGACGATGGCCGCGACCTCTTCCGTCGTCACTGCGCGGCACACCGCATCGGGAAGGCGGGCGGCATGGCGCGACTCGTCGCGGCCGTGCTGGGCGCGGTCGGATTCCGAGGTCGAGACACGGCTGCCGAGGAGCGCGCGCAGGCCATCCAGCAGGACGGGGTCGATCGCAGAGGCCGCGAGGGGAGCGTTCATGGGTCTCAACCGGTTTGGCGCGGGACGCGGGGGCCGTCATCAAGAGCATCAAGCCGCGCCGATGCCAACCGGCTTGACGCAGGGCGCGGTTGCGAAATCAGGAGAGTGTCCGGCGCTCCAGACGCCAGGAGAGATCCGGTGCGACATGGATCAGGCTGAAGCCGGCGGGATCGTCGCCGTGGCGGCCGGCCGCCGAGGCCGAGGGCGCACCGGCGAGGGTGATCGTGCCCGTCGCCCCGGTCCAGACCGTGTCGCAGGCGCGGTGCAGATGGCCGTGCAGCACCAGCGGGCAGCCGTGGTGATCGAGGAGCGCCATGAGCGCCGCGCCGTCGCGCAGCCGCTTCAGCCGCGACAGTCCCGGTGCGTGAGGCGGATGGTGGATGGCGAGGACCGGCAGCTGGGCCCTGCGGTCGAGGCCGGCAAGCAGCGTGTCGAGGCGGCCGAGCTGGGCGGCGCCGAGTTCGCCCTCGGCCGAAAAGAGCCAGGTCGGGGTGCCCGAGCAGAGCGTCACGATCGCGGCGCGGCCGGCCAGCGCCAGACGCGGGAAACAGGCGCGCAGATCGCCCTCCCCGAGGTGTTGCGCTGGAACCGCCTCACCTCCCCCCGGCGGGGGGAGGTCGGCCAAAGGCCGCGAGAGGGGGAGGATCGTTTCGGACATAGCCTCAGCCCCCTCACCCGCCGCTGGCGCGGCGACCTCTCCCCGCCGGGGAGAGGTGAGACACGGCGCCAGCCAGCCGCCGAGGATAGCCTGGAGTCGTGCTTCCGCCCGCCGCGTATAGACGTCGTGGTTTCCGGGGGCCCAGGAGACCCGATCGGGCTCGCCCAATTCGGCCAGCGCGGCACCGGCAGCGGCATATTCGGCGGCGAGGCCGAGCTCGATGAGATCGCCGCTGAGCGCCACGTGATCGGGGCGCGCCGCGGCAACGGCGGCGAGAGTCCGCGCGGCGATGGCGCCGTCATGGGCACCGGGCTTGCGCGCCCAGTTGATCCAGCCGAGCGCGGGCTTCAGGCCCTCGCCGAAGGGAAAGGGCACCGGCGTCAGGTGCAGGTCGGAGACATGGGCGATGACGGTCACGCCCGCTGGCCTCGCATGGATGGGCGGCGATTCCAAGGGCGGCAGGGTGTCGGGGCCATGTCACCACGGTCAGCGCTTTTCGTCGTGCCGGCGTTCGGCCCGGCCACAACGAGAGGCGCGCGGCGACCGCTGGAGCGCTGCCGCATCCCGGTCAGGTCAGCATCTGCATGTCACCGCAGATCGACAGCGCCTGGCCGGAGATGGTCTTGCCCTTCGGCGAGCACAGGAACAGCATCTGATCGGCGAGTTGGCGCGCGGTGACGAAGGTCTTCAGCGAGGTATAGGACGAGGCCTGCTGCTCGATCTCGCGGAACGAGACGCCGCGCGACTGGGCCTTGGCCTCCAGCACGCGGCGGATGCGGTCTCCCTCGACCAGGCCGGGCAGGATGGCGTTGACGCGGATACCGAACTCGCCGAGCTCGATGGCCAGCGATTTGGTGAAGCCGACAACGCCCCATTTCGCCGCCGCATAGGGCGTGCGCAGGGCGAAGCCGAAGCGCCCGGCGACGGAGGCCAGGTTGATGATCGAGGCGTTGGTACTGGCTTTCAGATGCGGCACGGCGAGGCGGGCACAGTTGAACTGGCTGGTGAGGCAGACCTCGATGCAGCGGTCCCAGTCCTCCGGGTTGATCTCCTCGACGCGCCCCGTGGGGCCGGCGATACCGGCATTGTTGACGAGCACGTCGAGCCCGCCAAGCCGGTCGATGGTGGTGGCGAAGAGGTCGGCGACCTGCTTGCGGTCCGCCACGTCGCAGAAGGACGAGGTGATGGCGGGATCGGTGCGCGCGAGGTCGGCAATGGCCTCGCGGTCGACATCGCAGACATGGACCCGCGCGCCCTCCTCCACGAAGGCGCGTGCCACCTCGCGGCCGATGCCATTGGCGCCCGCCGTGACGAGGACGCGCAGACCCTTGATGCCGAGATCCATCGAACCGTCTCCCTGATTGTCTTTGGTGTCTAGGCCGCGGCGAGACCGCCCCGGGCGATGATGAAGTCGGCGGCGCCGCGGATATCCGCGGCGATGGCGGCGCGGGCGGCGGGCCCGTCGCCGGCGCGGATCGCCGCCAGGGCAACGGCATGGAAGCGCACCGCACCGCCGGTGGCGAGGCGGTCGGGATTGGCGCCGAGATCGAGATTGAGGACGGGACCGGCCTTCAGCCAGAGCGCGCCGATGATCTCGGCGAGGGTCGGCAGGCCGGTGGCCTCGTAGATGGCGAAGTGCAGGTCCTTGTTGAGCCTGACCGCTACGGCCAGATCGGGACGGACGAGGTGACTGAGGGCGCGGAACGCGGATTCCAGCGTCGCGATCCGCGCGATATCGTCTGCTGACGCTGCCGTGGCCGCCCGGTGGGCTGCGAACCCTTCGATCTCGATGCGCACTGTCGTGAGCTCGCGGAACTGGCTGACCGTCATGATCGGCACCCGAACTGCCCGGTTCGGCGCGACCTCGAGGGCGCGATCGGCGACGAGCCGGCTGACGGCCTCGCGCACCGGCATCATGCTGACACCCATGGCCTCGGCCGTACCGCGCAGCGAGAGCTTGTCGCCGGGAGCAAGGCGCCCGGCCATGAGCAGTTCGCGCAGGTGGCCATAGACACGGTCGCCGAGCGTCTCCCGCTCGAGCGGTCCGATCGTGGTGAGGGCCTCTGCGACGCTCATGGCGCGTCACTCATGACAAGCGTTCCGTTCAAACCCGACCGCGTTCCGTGCGGTCGCGCTCCAGTGTCGCGAAGGGGGCTGGACAAATCCAGCCATATGAGAAACCATAACTGTGATCACAGATCACGGCAAGCCACCGGCCTGCCGTCAGCGAGGGGCGGTCAACGCTCCCGCTTGGGTGAATTGGGCCTGGAAACACTGCCAAGGAGACGTCCGATGCCGCTCGACAAGAGCCTGTCACGCCGCACCCTCATCAAGGCCTCCGCGGGCGCAGCCGCGCTCGGGACCCTAGGTGCCCCCGCCATCAGCTATGCGCAGGCCGACGCGATCAAGATCGGCCACATCACGCCGCGGACCGGCTTCCTCGGCCCGCTGGGCGAATATGCCGCACAGGCCGCACAGCTCGCGGCGGAAGAGATCAACGCCGCCGGCGGCATCATGGGCCGCAGGCTCGAGCTCATCCTCGACGACAGCCCGAATCCGCAGCAGGCCTCGGCCAAGGCGGAGCGCCTTGTCCAGCGCGACAAGATCGTCGCCCTGCTCGGCGAGATCTCCTCGGCCTCGGCGCTGGCCATCGCCCAGGTCGTCCAGCGCGAGAAGGTGCTGTTCATCAACACCGGCGCCAATTCGGACGCGCTGCGCGGCTCGGACTGCCAGCGCTTCATGTTCCACATCGAGGCGCAGAACTCGATGTATGTGAAGGCGGTGGGCCGGTCGCTCATCCGTGACGGTCTCGTCTCCGGCAAGAAATGGTACTCGCTGACCGCCGACTATGCCTTCGGCCATGACCTCCTCAACGTGGCCAAGCGCTACATGGCGGCCAATGGCGGCAACCATGCCGGCGACGACCTGATCCCGACCGATCTGGCCGACTTCTCGCCGTTCCTGCTGAAGATCCGCCAGGCGCGCCCCGACGTCGTCTGCCTCAACCTCGCCGGCACGCAGATCACCAACTTCCTCAAGCAGTATGCCGAATTCGGCCTGACCTTCCCGGTCGCGGGCTTCGGCTTCGACACCGCGCTGGCCTGGGGCGCCGGCCGGGGGAATTTCGGCGGCACCTGGCCGGTGGTCTGGCACCACCTCATCGACACGCCCGGTTCCAAGGCCTTCGTCGCCGGCTTCCAGAGGAAGTGGAACCGCATGCCGGAGAACCAGGCCTGGGGCGACTATTGTTCGATGAAGGTCGTGGCTCAGGCCATTGCCGAGACCAAGTCGACCGATGGCATGAAGATCGTCGAACATTTCGAGAAGGGGGCCAAGTTCGACCTCCTGAAGACCCGCGAAGGCTATTTCCGGGCCAAGGACCATCAGATGATGATGGAAATGTACGCGATCACCGCCCTGCCGGCGGCGCAGATCCGGAACCAGTACGACATCTACACCTCGTCGCCGCCGGTTCCGGCCGCCAACGAGAGCCTCGAGGTGATCGCGGCGACCGACGACGAGAACAAGTGCACGTTCCGCGCGTGATACGAACCGAAAGGCCGGAGCGCCCGCTGCGCTCCGGTCGCCCGGCCCTCTGACAAGTACCCTTCGGGGGGCGGTCTGACGTCTAGCGGCTCCGGAAGGCCTCCGCTGTCGCTCCGGCCATGCCTCGCAGGACGCCCTCTCGCCATGCCGGCCACCCATGCCATCCCGCAATCCGGACGGATCCCGTGCCTGACCTGATCCCGCTGCTCTCGCAGATCCTGAACGGCCTGCTCGCCGGGTCCTACTACCTGATGATCGCGCTCGGGCTGTCGATGATCTTCTCGCTCGGCGGGATCGTGAACCTCGCCCACGGCGCCTTCTATGCGATCGGCGCCTATCTCGCCGTGACGCTCGCCGAGCGCATCGGTTTCGGCGGCGCGCTGGTCGCCTCGCCGCTGATCGTGGCGCTGATCGGCATGGTGGTGGAGCGGTATCTGCTCAGGCGCTTCTACAATGCCGATCCGATCCTCGGCCTGCTCCTCACCTTCGGCCTCGCCATGGTGACCGAACAGACGCTGCGCATTCTCTATGGCGCCGCGCCCATCCCCTTCTCCATCCCGCAGGAACTGCGCGGCCAGGTCTTCCTCGGCGACTTCGTCTATTCGCGCTACCGGCTGATCACCCTGGGGATCACCGCGGTGGCCGTCCTCGGACTGTGGATCCTCCTGACCAAAACCGCCTTCGGCAAGGTGGTCCGCGCCGGCGTGCAGAACCCGGACATGGTCGGCGCGCTCGGCATCTCGCTGAAGCCTTACATGACGGCGGTGGTGATGATCGGCGTCGGCCTTGCCGCCCTCGCCGGCGTGCTCATCGCTCCCATTGCCGGCGTGCATCCGGCCATGGGCCAGGAGATCATCACCTTCGCCTTCGTCGTGGTGGTGATCGGCGGCCTCGGCTCCTTCTGGGGGGTGGTGGCGGCCGCCGCCATCGTCGGCATGACCCGCGGCGTCGCCGCGCATTTCTACCCCGCCGCCACGGAAGCCTCGGTCTATCTGCTGATGGTGCTCGTGCTGCTCACCCGCCCCCGCGGCCTCTTCGGCGAACGCATCCAGAAATTCGAGTGATCCGATGACCCCGACCCTCCGCACCCTTCTGGCGGCCATCGCGGCGCTCGTCGTACTGCCCGTCTTCATGCTGTCGATCGGCCTGACGCTGACTTCGGCCACCGACGTCGTCATCTTCGCCATCGCCGCCCTGGCACTGAACATCCTGGTCGGCCATACCGGCCTCGTCTCCTTCGGCCACGGCGCCTTCTTCGGCCTCGGCGCCTATGCGGCCGTGCTGGCGCAACGCCATTTCTTTCCTGGCCAGATCCTGCTGCCGGCCGGCTTTTCCATCCTCTTCGTCGGCGTGGTCTCGACCCTGCTCGGGCTGCTGATCCTGCGACGGCGCGGGGTCTATTTCTCGCTCCTGACCCTCGCCATGACGGCGGTCGCCTATACGGTCTCCTTCCGCTGGACCGATCTCACCGGCGGCGAGAACGGGCTGGGCGGCGTCGTCAGGCCGCATTGGGGCATCGCCGATCTCAACAATCCCTGGGCCTTCTACATCCTCGTCGCGGTCATCGGCTTTGCCGTGGTCTTCCTGCTCCAGCGGTTCCACCGCTCCCCCGTCGGCAGCGTCCTGGTGGCGGTGCGCGAGAACGAGGTGCGCGCCCGCTTCGTCGGCTACGACACCGACCGCTACAAGCTGATCGCCTTCACCATTTCGGCGACCCTGACCGGCTTTGCCGGGGTCCTCTCGGCCTTCCACCATCGGTTCACCTCCGCCGACCCGATCGCTATCCAGTTCTCGGGCGAGTTGCTGGCGATGGTGGTGATCGGCGGCATGCGCAGCTTCATGGGGCCGGCGCTGGGTGCGCTGTTCTTCATGCTGTTCCGCGAATATCTCTCCCTCTTCACCTCGAGCTGGCTCTTGTTCTTCGGCCTGCTCTTCGTCGGTTTCATCATCTTCTCGCCCACCGGCCTGATCGGCGTCGCCGAACGCGTGCTCGCCCCCTTCCGCAAGCGCATCGAGACCGATGCCGCCATGGCGGCGCGGCGCGTCGAGGCGGTAGGCCCCGTGCCGCCGCAGTTCGTGCGCGAAGGCCGGCAGGGCGACGGCGCGGTGATGGTGGTCGACGACATCGCCAAGAGCTTCGGCGGCATCAAGGCGGTGCGCGGCATCAGCTTCTCCGTGAAGGACCGCACGCTGCATGCGATGATCGGCCCCAATGGCGCGGGAAAGACGACGGCCTTCAACCTCCTGTCCGGCATGTTTCCGCCCGACCGCGGCACGGTGAAGCTCGACGGCCGCGAGGTCGGCGGCCTCTCACCCCAGGCGATCACCCAGGCCGGGGTCGGCCGATCGTTCCAGATCACCAACCTCTTTCCCGGCCTCACCATCCACGAGAACGTCCGCCTCGCCGTCCAGGCGCGCCATGCCGGGCGGTTCGGCGTCTGGGCAGAGGCTGGCGCCCTGCCCGGCCTCGCCGCAGACACCGATACGCTCATCCGCTATCTCGGCCTCGGCGGCATCGAACAGGCGGAGGCAGGCTCGCTCTCCTATGGCGGCCAGCGCCTCGTCGACATGGCCCTGGCGCTGGCGACGCGGCCGCGCATCCTCCTGCTCGACGAACCGCTGGCGGGCCTCGCCGCGGCCGAACGCAAGCGCGTCGGCGACATCATCAAGACCATTTCCGGCGACATCCCGGTGCTGCTGGTCGAGCATGATATCGACCGCGTCTTCCAGATCGCCGACCACGTCACGGTGATGAACGACGGCGACGTGCTGGTGGACGGCACGGTCGAGGAGGCCCGGTCCTCGGAACGCGTCCAGGCGGTCTATCTCGGATCTGGAGCCCATGCGGTGGCAGCGAAGGAACGCGCCTCGGCGGCGACGGCCGAGACGCTGCTCACCCTCGACAGGGTCAACACGTTCTACGGCAAGAGCCATATCCTCAACGACGTCTCCTTCGACGTGAAGACGGGTGAGATCATCGCCCTGCTCGGCCGCAACGGGGCCGGCAAGTCGACGGTGCTGAAGACCATCACCGGCATCGCGCCGCCAGCCACCGGCACGGTGACGCTGGCCGGCGACGTGCTCTCCGGCCTGCCCGCCGACAAGGTCGCGCGGCTCGGGGTGGGCTACGTGCCCCAGGGACGCGGCCTCTTCGCCGGGCTGTCGGTCAAGGACAACCTGATGCTCGGCCGGCTGAAGCGGCTGACCGGGGCCGGACGCCACTGGGACGAGGACCGGGTCCTCGCCTTCTTCCCGCGCCTCAAGGAACGCTGGTCGACCTCGGCCGATTTCCTCTCGGGCGGCGAGCAGCAGATGGTGGCGGTCGCCCGCGCCCTCGTCGGCGACACCCGACTTCTGCTGCTCGACGAGCCCTTCGAGGGCCTGTCGCCGGCGATCACCGAGGAGCTCTTCGAGGCCTTCGACAAGCTGCGCCACGAGGTGTCGATCATCATCGTCGACCACCACCTGGATCTGGCACTGGCGATCTCCGATCGCACTGTGGCGCTCGAGCGCGGCGCGGTCACCTGGCATGGCGCATCGAAGCAGCTGCGCGAGGATCAGGACCTGCGGCGCAAGGTGCTGTGGCTGTGATGCTCAGCGGGAAGCTTCGGGCTAGTACAATCATGCCCCCCACCCCTGACCCCTCCCCTCCGCAAGCGGGGGGAGGGGAACAGCGCGTACGTCTCACGGCGTTCGAAACCTTGCTCTCCCTCCCGGAAGGTGGCTCAATTCCCCTCCCCCCGCTTGCGGAGGGGAGGGGTCAG
>JAIEPJ010000066.1 GCA_019749835.1 Phreatobacter sp.
GCGATGAAGATCACGCCAGCGGCCTCAAGAGCCGAACGAACAGCGTCAACCGTTCGCTCTTTTAATTCGTCACCAGCTTCCAGCCTTACGATTGTCCCCGGCGATACCTTTGAGAGTTCCGCCAGATCACGGACGCCAAGCTGCAAAGCTGCCCGCGCCATCCGGCATTGAGCACCCGTCATAGACACACCGTATCGATTTTAGATTGACGTTTGGATATCACGGAAGGATATTAACACACAGTTTCGATTTTGAAACGTTGGGTGGAGGAACGCGCCATGCTAGTGGACAGCGAACGGGAGACCTATGCCAATGACCGACGCGGCTTCCTCAGAGGCCTGCTCACCCTTCCGCTCATCGGCGGGGGCGTGACACTTATCGGCAATCCCACGGCGGCAGCGGTGCCGATCACGGACGCACTGCTCGACAGCTACGACGCATGGCTGGAGTACGAGAGGCGCTATCTTCAATGGCAGCGTCAACGGCCCTTGGTTCATCGCCTGAATGCACCCTACCGCAGCGATATGGCGGGGTGGGAGGCCTACGACGTAGTGCCTGCTCGCAACGGCGGCGCTCGCTTTCACGCCGCCGACCAAGCGCCTGCATCCAGCCGCGCCGCCCTTGTCTTGAGCGCTGTCGGCTGTGACTGGAGGCGGTCATGACCAGCGAGAGCGATGCACCAGAAACCATCTTCGATTTGGTCGCGGACATGGAAAGTGGAATTTGCAACGTAGAGGATTGGGCCAGAGCTTTTCAGGCAGTCGCTGCGTCACGGGAACGGGTCGATCCTGAAGCGATTTACGTTATGGCGAACGCCCTGGAAGAGTTGGGTGGGCGCTTGAAGCTCAGGTATCGTCGGGCTGTTGAGCTTGCACAGAAGCTTGAGGCTAACTCACGGACCGTTCCTTAACGCCAGATTTACCTTCACGTGTGCACACGTGATGTCCTACACAGGACCACGGGTCCGCACGTGGAGGAGTTGGCATGCGCACGATCGCGCTCATCAATCAAAAGGGCGGGGTCGGAAAAACGACGGTGGCGCTGCACCTGGCCGCCGCGTTCTGGCAGCACGGCGCCGACGCCCTGGTGCTCGACCTCGACCCGCAGGCCTCGGCGAGTGAGTGGCACGATGCTCGCGTCGAGCCGCTTCCGCATGTCGAGAGCATCCAGCCCGCCCGGCTCGCGAAGCTGGTGGAGCACGCGGCCGAGATCGGCACGCATGCACTGATCCTCGACACGGCCCCGCACGCGGAGAGCACGGCCCTCGACGCGGCGCGATGCGCCGACCTGGTGCTGGTGCCATGTCAGCCGTCGATCATGGATCTGCGGGCGATGCGCAAGACGGTGGACCTGCTCAAGCTGGTGAAGGTGCCGGCCTTCGCGGTGCTCAACGCGGTGCCGCCGGCCGGCACCATCGCCGACGAGGCCGAGGAGATGATTCGGAGCACCCTCGGCCTGGAGGTGTGCCCCGTGCGCCTCGGCGACCGCGTGGCCTACAGCCGGTGTCTCATCTCCGGCCAGGTGGCGCAGGAGGTGGAGCCGGAGGGTAAGGCGGCGTCCGAAATTACACGCCTGCACGTGTGGGCATGCGAGCAATTGCACATCTCCACAAGCGCGCCCGTTCGCACGTGATCATCTCCACAGCCGCACAGGAAGGCACGACCACATGAGCAACCGTTTCGCCGCCGGGCTGTCGAAGATCAAGGAAGTGAGCGGCAAGGCGCCAGCTGCGCCGGCCGCACCCGAGCCGGCCGAGACCGCACCGGCCTCATCGCAATCCGCACCGAGTCGCAAGGGTAAGGTCGTGATCAGCGGCTACTTCGACTCGGCCGTGCGCCAGCAGCTCGCCATCCTGTCGATCAAGCAGGAGAAGTCCCAGGCGGCCATGATCGCCGAGGCTCTGAACCTGCTGTTCGAGCGCTACGGCGAACCGCCGATCGCGAAGGGCTGAGGCGTTCGCCGTTGACTTGGCGCTGCGCAGCACGCGACATGCTTAATTCCGGCGACGCTCACGCTTCGAGTCGCCGCCGGCATCAGGAGAGATCACCGCCGCGCGATAGACCCTGAAACGACTACGGCCCCCCTGTCACCAAACAGGAGGGCCGCGAAATCGATAGGCCTGTGAGGACCACACACAATCCCTCACAAGCCATGCGACGCCCTCGGGTGTCAAGCGGGAACGCCAATTCCCGCATCGAGAAGTCGTGCCTGGACCTGACTGCGGCCCGTAGGGGACCGAGGACGATGCTTGTTGAGGAAATGGCTACGGCTATCGGGACGTGCGCTTTGACGGCGCTCGATGACGTGACGCGCGCGCTGTGGGCTGCTCACGCGGCGGGGCAGGTGACCGACGACGAGGCCGAGAGCCTGTCGTTCGTGATCGAGGCTCGGCGGGGAAAGCGACACCCGACCACCACGGCTGTGTTAGCAGATCGACCCCCCCCCTTATCCAGCTCAGCACGGCGAGCCGTCCAAGGCCCGCCGTGTCCCAAGCGAATGGAGGCACGCGAGCGGTCGCGCCGATGGGCAGCCGCTGGCCGAATGCCACCTGCCATCGCCGCGAAGTTCACCAGCGGCGAGCAAGCCGCACTCGCCGTGGTCGCGTTCGAGGTGACCAAGCGCAAAGTCTGCAGCATGGCTATCGGTGCCGTGGCGGCCCTGGCGGGCGTAAGCGAGTCCACCGTGAAGCGGGCGATCCGTCAGGCCCGCGCCCTCGGCTTCCTGACGGTTCAGGAGCGCCGCCTGTCCCGCTACCGGAACGACACCAACGTGGTCCGCATCATCAGCAAGGCGTGGCTGGCCTGGATCGATCTGCGCGGCTCAGGGGGTGGGGGTCAGCGCCGGCCGGGCACGAATACAAATGGTTTACGGGAAGAGAGAGGCGGTCGCGTAAGTGCGATTATGGAACCGGATTCAAAGTGTCAGAGAAGTCCAGAATCGCCTACGCAAGCTGATCGCGGGGCGGCGAGGCGGTGAGACTGTCTAGCAGGGACGCCCAGGCCGGCGCAGTTACTTGGGATGGGCGCGCAATCCTAGCCTGTTGGAACCCGGCGGACGCCCATGGCGGCCCGCTATCCCGACGCACGCCCCTGTCCCCGGTTGGACAGCTACATGGTCAACTCTGGTCGACTAGATCGAACCCCCTAAGCTGTTGTTCTGATTGATACAAAAACGGCTTGGACGGCTTGGACGGCTCGCACCCCCCTACTGTCTTACTCGTACATCACGCATCACGACATAAGCCACTGATCACGCGGCGCTTTACCCCTTACCCGAGATTACCAACGGCGGCAGACCCGTCCATCTGTGCCCAACCCTCAAAACACGGCTTCCCCTATCTCTCTTTTCTAAGAAAGAGAGGAAGCCGTCCAAGCTGTCCAAGCCGTCCATTCCGTAGTGCGATCTTCTCCGAGTGAGCCGTCCATCAGTCGTCCAAAGCCGTCCGTATAAGCATGCGGTCAGCGCATGATCGGGCACACCTAATAGGATTTGCATCTTACTTAGGGAAAAAAACAAAGTTCGGAATAACGCGGCGAGAAAGAGGGGGTTGAACAACCGGTGTTCGGCCTGTCGTCCATGAACTTTCAGAGCCCCCCCACCCCCTCAATATTCGTTGTTCTATTTGGAAAGCGCTGGTCATTCATTCATACCGATGAATAAAGGGCCCGGGGAACGCGAGAAGTACAGCGCTCTATGCTAACCGAGCTTGGTTTCAGACGATGGGCACAAAGGAAGAGGCGCCGAGCATGAGCCCGGCGCCTCTGGTTCTTCATCTGCTGAAGGCGCGTTCGCCTAAACGATCAGGGGACGTTACCGAAGTCGCCGTAGACGAGGGCGGTGGGTCGCTTGATCGCCAGAGCCAGACGTTCCTCGGCGAGGATAGCGACGAGGTTGCGGACGAAGAAGTCCGCGTGCTCAGTCGCCACCTCCACGCGGGCCGCCCACCGGTCGTAGAGGGTGGCGGCGGCGCGGAAGTTGCCGACCAAGAACTTGTCCACCTGCATGGAGGTGGTGGGAACCACGGGCAGGCCGAACAGGCGGGGCTCGACGTTGGCGCCGGGAGCGCCGAGGATGTAATCCCCCTGGCCGTTCTTCGCGAGCCGCATCCGCATCCAGTCGCTGGGATGCAGGACGATGCCATCCGCCGGCAGATCGGCGAGGCCGGTCTGCAAGATCGCGAGTGCGATTTGGTCGATCATGGTGGCAGCCGCGATCGTCATGGGCGCCGCGTAGGCCGTCGCCGCCGTGACCATGCCGGTGAGGTTCGGGCCCGTGCCGCTACCGTAGAGGAGCTGCGAATCCTCTTTCACGGCGAGCCCATAGCGCAACTCGCTGTCGATGATGCCAGCGAGCTGGGGCACGTCTTCGAGGATCTGCCGCGAGGCCGGGATCCAGTGCGCAATCACCTTGCTGGCAACGGTCACCAGATCGAAGGACATAGCGCTTTCCGGCTTCAGGTTGCCTTCGGTGACGGTGTCGGCGCCGGAAGGGCGCTCGGTCTGACGCGGATACTCCACCGAGCCGGTCGAGATCTGAATGACCGGCAGGAGGTCGCGGACCATAAGAGCGCGCTGCGGTAGCATCAGGAGCTCGTCGCGAGCCGGCCGCCCGAGCGTGCCACCGGACCCGACTGAGGTGGTGAGCGTCGTCTTCATCTCCAAACGGAAGCGGCCAGGCCGCGAGGTCTCCTGCGCGAACGCCTTCAGCCCTTCGGCCTGCGTGAACTGGGCGCCCCAGGTCTCGGGCGGTCCCGCGCGGCCCCCGTGAAAGCTGCCACGGGCCATCTTCTGTTCGATGTCGAGCAAACGGGCATCGACGCCGGCCACCGCCTCTTTGGTGCCCTCCAGCGGCTTGAGCCGGGCATCCACGGCTTTGTTGTTGTCCTCGATGGCCTTCAGGATCGGATCGAGGTTCGTGCCGTCTTTCGCATGAAGGTAGCGGCCGGCGGCGATGGCGGCGCGAAGGCCGGGGGTCATGGGTGCGTTCATAGTCCTGTCCTCATTTTCTCGGTGAGCCGCTGAATGCGGGATGCTGCGATCTGGAGTTGGCGGGCCTCTTCCTCCGGGTCGGGGCCGCTCAAAGCGGGCCATCCGCCGTTTGCGAGCCGGGCAGCAGCCTCGCGGGGGACGCCCGACTTGCGGAGGATTTCGGCCACGTCTGCCTTGCTGGTGAGGCGGGCTCGACGGTTTGCCGGCATGGCGACCACGCTGATTTCCATCAGATCGAGGTCGGTCAGGATGGTGGTTCCGTTGGCGCCGGCTTTGCGGCCGCCTTCGGCGACGTAAAAGCCGATGGACAGGCCGCTCACGTCCCCCGCTTTCACGTGGGCGTGTGCATCCCGGCCGCCGGTGGTGTTGAGGTTCATCTGCCCATGAACGAGCAGACCGTTTCCGTCCTCGCGCAGATCGGTCCACCGGCCGATGGGCTGCGCCTGGTCGTGGCTCCAAAGCATGATCGGAGCACTGCCAGCGGCTTTGTGTTCGGCCAGGGTGCGAGTGAACGCCCCCAACGCGATGATGTCGCCATGCGCGTCGGGCTGTCCGCCGAACACGCTGGCATAGCCTGAGACAGCGCCCGCGACCTTGGCACCGGGATCAAGCTTGAGTTCAAGCGGTGGCGCGAGGCGCACCAACGGCGTGTTTCGAATGTGCAGGATTGGAGGCATGGGCCACCGTTCAATGACAAAGCGACGGCTCGAAAGAGCCTACGAAGCTTCGCGACCCGGCGCGCCGGTGTCCTGAAGGGTGGCGGTCGAACACGCCCCGGCGAGCCGGTGACGGTTTCAAATCTGCCGATCCCTAGATGCGCGAAGCTGGTGAAACCCGCAAGAGTCAGTGCTGCGATTTTGCGGGGAAGCTCTCAGCATCGGCCTGAGCCGCGAATAGCTGCGCCAGGAGGTAGAGGCGCCGGGAAACGTCGCGCTTGCCATGAAGCTTCGCCAGCAGAGCCAGAGCGTAGCTCACGAACTCGTCCGCCGCCGCCGCCGCGTCGGTCTCCAGGCCGGCGCCCTCGATGAAGGCTTGTTCCCACGTGGCGTGCATTCGTGCCAGCACCTCAGGCGACAACACAGGGGCACTATCAGTCTTGTTGGACATAGATAACTCCAATCTCAGTGCATGAAGGGCGGGCCGGAAAACGGCTTGGCTCTCGGGTCTGCAAGTCGACGTCCGACCATCTTAAGATGACGCGCGACCCCGGGTTGTCCGTTGTGCTCAATCATCATCTTAAGAGAGTACGCAAACAAGACGTTGCTTACGTCCTGCATATCATGGCCATCAGCTATTATTTCGGAAAGAGCTTTATGAACGGCTGCGTTAGCAGCCTCAGTCTGTAACTTACGGTCCAATTTTCGCTCCTATTTTAAAAACTCTACATCCGACATAGGCATTGGTACAGGGTGAGTTGATCCAAATACTTTTACGAGCACAGATATTCTTGCGGGTGGAAGTAACTCGTAAATAATTCCAGTGAATGAACGGAACGGCCCGCCGACGATCGAGACCTTCATTCCAGGCGCGAAGGATTTGGCAGCCTCGGCACGGCTCGTCGCTGCTGCGGATTGCGCCGCCGCTTGTCGCTCGGCTTCACGCTCATCGGTGAAATCGTAGATGCCAGAGGCTTCCGCACTACGCAGACCTTCAAGCATTTCGGCTTCTACAGTTACAGGGCGTCCGGAGACGCGCACCATTCCCTCTAGACCTGGGGTTTGACGGAGACCGAGAAGATTTTCGCCATGAGAAAGCCCAACGAATACATAGCGCGGAAACAACGGTTGAGCGACAGTTGCGATACGGCGACCGCGCGCGCGGGTTACTTTCATCAGTGGAAAGTAAGTATCGAAGGAGGTTCTTTGCTTGATAAAACCGGCGGCAACTTCCTCGCGTTTGGGGTTTGTGTAAGCTACGAACCATTCCGAAGGCGAGCGGGCGGGCGGATACTTGGGAGACATTCTCAAGCCCCTCGCTTCTCGATGGGGGAAATTCGGATTGTCCGGATGCCGGAATGCCGCTTCTCGATGTTGAAGCCCTTGGCCCTCACCAGCGGCCCGCAGCGCATGAGCCGGTTTCCCAGACCTTGCGACGTGACGGGCCAGGACTTGAGACGCAGCACGCTTTCGGGCGCGATCTCATTGAGCGCGGCGAGTAGATCGGCCGCCGTCCCCTCCCAGCCGTGTTCGAAGGGCGCGACGAGCCGGCATATCTGCATGGCGACCGGATCGGACTCGAAAGCGGTTTGGTTCGTCTCCTGTTGGTTATCGCGATAAGCGGCATCGAAAGTCCCTGCCTCCCAACCCAAGCCGGGCTCGGCCGCCGTCATCCACTTCGTGAAATCTGCGAGGCGCGGAAAGCGATCAAGGCGAACGGAATCGATCCTGCGGACGGCAGACGACAGACCGTCAAGTAATGCACCAAGCACACGGGGCGCAGTTACATTCCAGTCGGCCCAGAACTCATCTTCCGCTCTGCGTTCGTCCTCTTCAATAGTTCGAAGCTGGATCGTCACAGAGCGTTGAGCAAGGTCTGCGCGCTCGGTAAGCGCGGGGATGCCGTTCAGAACGATCGGCCGGGCGACCATGAAGAGGGCTTCGCCGCGATCGCTCTGAAGCTGCCGGGTCGCATAGCCACCGCCGGTCGCGATGGAGCACAGGGCATCCGACAGCCAGGGTTCGACCCGGCTGAGGTTATCCATCACGAGCATGTGCCCGTTGCTCGCCGCGATGAAGAGGTCGCGCGGGTCCTTCGGTACGCCCCGGATTGGAGCGGCGTTGGGGTCGACCAGCGTGCGGATCAGCTTGCTGAACGTCGACTTACCCGAGCCCTGCTCGCCGTTGACGACGAGCACGGGATAGGGACCCGTCGCGCGGAGGGCAGCGACCAGCCACGCAACGACGAGTTGGAAATCCTCATCCGTCGCGACGTTGATGAAGCGCCGTAGCTCGCCGATCTCGGACCCGCCTTCAGGCATGCACAGGGCCCGCATGCCGGAGGAACGGACGAACGGGAGCCCGTGCCCCTTGATGACGTCCCAGCTATTCGGACCGATCTGGACCACGCTCCAATCGGCCGTGACCAGATCGAGATAGAGGAACCCGTTCTGCGTCCCGACACGGGACCAGGGCTCTTGCTGTCGACCGCCCTGGGTCGCCTTCGCTTCCAACACGCGAAGGGTGTCCTCGACGGCCTGGGCGCCGGGCACGAGGCCTGTCGTTTCGAAGGCTCGATAGGCCAGCCACCGCTTGAACTTCTGCGAGCGGACGCCCCAGCTTTCGCGGTGATTGCCAACCGCGAAGGTGGCGTAGGCTTCGCCGTCCTCATCGTGCCAGAGGTCGCAATCCTCCGTGAGAGCCATCAGGCTATCGCGCTGAGGCGTCCTGCGCTTCTTGACCGGCTTGTCCTCGGATTTCGCCTTGGAGGCACCGCCAGGGGCCGCGCTGCCTTTCGGCGCCTTGCCCTTCGCCCCGGCCGCGGCTTTCGCCTTGGCGCCCTGCGCGGACGCGTCATGAGTGGCTTCCGACCCCACGTCGCCCTGCGGCTCGTCCGCTCCAATCGGCTCGGCCATGTCCACCAGGCGCTTGATCTCGGAATTCGGATCGCCTGTCGGCCGCGCCCCGTGGTCGTCGCCAGCCATCAGCGTGAAGCCCGGCTCGGGGCGCCACGCGCCACCCAGGCGTCGATCGCCGACTGCACCGCAAAAACGGCCTCGGCATCGAGGCGGTCAAAGGAAACGGCTTCAAGGAAGCGCACCGCCGCAACACCGGGCGGGACGCCGTAAAGGCTCGCGGCCAAGGAGATGAAGCCGTGACCTTCCAACGAGTGTCGGCCGCGCGGCTCGATAAGCCAGCCATCGGCGCCAAAGATCCAGGCCTTCCCCTTTGGCATGCGCTTGCTGATGACGCTGCCGTGCACTGCCTTCACGTCTAAGAGGTAGCGCAACAGCACGGCGCGCAGCGCACCGGAGGCTTGATCAAGCACCTGGTGAAGCCTTCGCGCTCCCACCATCAAGCCGGGCGGAATCACCTCATCCGCTGCCACAGCGCGACCAACGATGGTGAGGTTGTAGCCGGTCCTGAGAAGCGGCGAATGCCAGTCGGTGGCGCAGTGCGCAGCCCGGTTCCCACCACCGCCAGCCGCGCCGTGCCAGTGCACGTCCTCATCCCAGGGGCACCAAACGACGACATGAACCGGCTCGCCCTCGTCCGGCTCGATCACGCGAGCGGGATAGGTTGGCGGCGTTAGCCTGCCTTTAGGCCCGTTGATCTTTTCTGGGTCCGAGCACGCGTTCATCGCGACCATACTCCGTCTCGTGTTGACGGAGGGATGGTGAATGAGGGAACCGCTTCGCGCGCCGAAAACCCCCGAAAACCCCTATGCGCGCTTCGGCTTCACCATAAGCCAGAGCTTGGGATTACGCGTACTTAACCACGCATTCGCTAATTTAAGATCTGGCACGCGGTATTCGAGATTTACGAAAGCAGACTGAAATTGCCTTCCAAGATCATCCTTTAAGCGGGTGCCTGGGAGACCGTCTTCCGCAATGATACACATCAGCTCATCATAGGCAGCATCCCACTCGTATTTAGGGGGCCGTCCACCAAGATCCTTCTCAGGCGGGTTGTTCAAATCCTCCCGCCACGCCGCCATCACGCCAATCCAGTCGACTAGCGTATCCTCAACGCGGCAGGGCACGCCGCCCGCTTCACGGCTTATGTGATCGCCCTCATAGCGGCGCAACTCGTTCAACGTGAAGGCAATACGGGTGACATCTGAGGACCAAATAGCTCGCGGGATGTACGACGCTTCATCGACGTTGAACCGATAGCCGGTCGCCACGAACTCGCCCGTGCAGAACCGCCCTATCATCTCGGCATAGAGATGTTTCAGTCGTTCCTCAGCAGCCCGTGCAATCCGATAGTATCGACGCTCAAGACCCTCATTGCCGTCGATCCAGTCGAAGAAGCCGCGCTTTTCCCACGGCTTGAGCTTACCGAGGTGCCTTCCCTCATCATCGAGCCATTCGGACACGAGGTCGAAATCTCGGATTGAAGGAGGCCACGCCGGATTGCGGATTGTTAGATCTCCATCAAGGGTGCCCACGCAATCGCAGCAATGCTCTTTGTCGAAAATCACACCATCCACCTCGGCAATCATCGCCGTTAAGGTGGCATCGGAGCCGATGTGAAGACGGAACAGCTCCCGTATCGGCAGGCCGTTGCCGTGCAACGCCTCCTGAAGTTCAAGGCTCAGCTCCATCGGAGCCGCGCTACTCACCGGCCTCATCAGAAGCAAGCGTCTTGCGGAGCCGGACACCCGGCCCGGCGCCATTCTCCGCGATGAAGATCACGCCAGCGGCCTC
>JAIEPJ010000085.1 GCA_019749835.1 Phreatobacter sp.
GAAGAAGGGCGCCTATCTCATCAACAATGCCCGCGGCACCATCCTCGACCTCCCCGCGCTGGCCGAGGCGCTGAAATCCGGCCATCTGCGCGGTGCCGCCGTGGATGTCTTCCCGGTCGAGCCGTCCTCCAATGCCGACCCCTTCGTCAGCCCGCTGCAGGGCCTCGACAATGTCATCCTGACCCCGCATGTCGGCGGCTCGACGGAGGAGGCGCAGGAGCGCATCGGCGCCGAGGTGGCGCGAAAGTTCATCGAATATTCCGACGTCGGATCGACCTGGGGTGCAGTCAACTTCCCGCAGGTGCAATTGCCTGTCCGTCCGGCCGGCACCCGTTTCATCCAGGTCCAGCGCAACCTGCCGGGCGAGCTGCGGCGGCTCAATGACGTCTTCGCCGACCGGGGCATCAATATCGCGGCGCAGTATTACCAGACTGACGGCGAGATCGGATACGTGGTGCTCGACGCCGACGGGGCCGTTGCCGATGCCGAGGCCGTGCTCGAGCAGATCCGCGAGCTTCCCGGCACGATTCGCGCCCGCCTCCTCTATCGCGGCGGCTGATCCGTCCCCACCGTGGCGGCTGGCCCCGGACTTGCTCCCCGGTTGCCGAGGCCGGCCGACCGGGCGCTCCTGCCTGTTTTTTGGGCGGGGTGCCGGCGGCCCCCGGCAGGGAGGGACTGATGCCATCCAGTGTACTGACCGCCGAGGCCGCCGAGCACTATATCGATGCGGTGGCATCGTTGCTCGGCCTCGCCATCGCCCCGGACTACCGGCCCGGCGTCGTCCTCAACCTGCAGATCGCCATCCGTCTGGTGCGGATCGCCGAGACGCTCGATCTCGGCGATCACGACGAGCTCGCCGCGGTCTTCGAGGCCTGACATGACCGATCTGACCCAGTTCACGGCCGCCGCCATCGCCGACGGCGTCAAGGCGGGCGCCTTCACCGCGCGGGCCTTGGCCGAGGCGCATCTCGCCCGGATCGCTGCCCATGACGGCAAGGTCGGTGCCTTCACCGCGGTCACCACGGAACGGGCGCTTGCCGAAGCCGATGCGGTGGATGTGAAGCGCCGCGGCGGCGCGCCGCTCGGCCCCCTGGCGGGTGTCCCCTATGCCGTGAAGAACCTCTTTGACGTCACGGGGCTCCCGACCCTGGCGGGATCGAAGATCAACCGCGACCATCCACCGGCGACGCGCGATGCGGCGCTGATCGAAAAACTCTCGGCGGCGGATGCCGTGCTTCTCGGTGCCCTGAACATGGGCGAATATGCCTATGACTTTACCGGCGAGAACGCCCATGTCGGTCCGTCGCGCAATCCGCACGATCTGACCCGCATGACCGGCGGCTCGTCCGGCGGCTCGGGGGCCGCCGCCGCGGCCGGCTTCGTGCCGGTGACGCTCGGCTCCGACACCAACGGCTCGATCCGCGTTCCGGCCTCGCTCTGCGGCCTGTTCGGGCTGAAGCCGACCTTCGGGCGGCTGTCGCGGGCGCGATCCTTTCCATTCGTGAGCAGCCTCGACCATCTGGGTCCGCTCGGGCGGTCAACCGCCGACTGCGCCGCCTTCTACGACGCCATGCGTGGCCACGACCCCGACGACCCGGTTTCGCAGGACCGGCCCGCGCCGCCGCTCGGACCGGAGGTGGCTGCCGGGATCGGCGGCCTGAGGATCGCCCGCGCCACCGGGTATTTCGACGGCATGCAGGAGGCGGCGGCGCGGGACGCCACGGCCCTTGTGGCAGCGGCACTCGGCGCCGGCGTGGTCGAGATCCCCCAGGTCGCGGCGGCGCGGGCCGCCGCCTTCGTCCTGACCTGCTCGGAAGGCGGGGCGCTGCATCTCGACCGGCTGCGGACCCGTGCCGCCGATTTCGATCCCGACACCCGCGACCGGCTCATCGCCGGGGCGCTCCTGCCGGCGGCCCATGTCGCCACCGCCCATCGTGTCCGCGCCAGGTACCGCGATGCCATGCGGGCGCTGTTCCGGGATGTGGACGTGATCATCGCCCCGGCGACGCCTACCCGCGCTCCGTCGCTCGGCCAGAAGACCTTCGACCTCGACGGCCAGATGGTGCCGGTGCGGGCCAATCTCGGGCTCTTCACCCAGCCCTTCTCCTTCATCGGCCTGCCGGTGATGAGCGTGCCGGTGTGGACCGCCGGCGAGGCGCTGCCGATCGGCGTGCAGATCATCGCGCCTGCCTGGCGGGAGGACATCGTGGTGCGCGTTGCCGGCCATCTGGAGCGGACCGGCCTGGTCGGGGCCAGAGTTGCCCGGCTGGACTGACCCGCAGGATTCATGATTCGTTGACCATGATCCCGACAATTGTCCACAAGTCCGGCCCGGGCAGGGATCGTTCTCCAAGCCGGCGGGTTCGTCCCGCAGGTCCGGAGAACGTGCCATGCCCCGCCTGCTATTGTTCGCCACAGCCCTCGCCACGGCCTGTGCGGTGGCCGCCATCGTCGCCGCGACCGATCCGTCGAGCGATGCCATTCTCGCCCATCTCGCGCCTGCTTTCGCGGCTCTGCCCTGATCGCGGCGCCCCCTCAGGAGCCCTGCCGTGATCATCAACGACCCCGCCGTCCATGCCGATGTCAGCGCTGCCTTCGCGACCTACGAGACAGCGCTGACGACGAACGACGTGGCGACGCTCGACGCCCTGTTCTGGAACTCCGGCCATACAATCCGCTACGGGATCGGCGAGAACCTCTACGGTTTCGGGGAGATCGCCGCCTTCCGCTCGGCCCGCTCGCCGGTGGGGCTGGAGCGCCGCATCGAGCGCACGGTCATCACGACCTACGGCCAGGACATGGCCACCGCCTCGACCCTCTTCCACCGCGACGCCATGGGACCGGAGAAGATCGGCCGGCAGATGCAGACCTGGGCGCGCATGCCCGAGGGCTGGCGGGTGGTCGCCGCCCATGTGAGCATCATCCCGACGCCAAAGGCCTGAGTGGCGCGCAGGGCCGTCTCGGCCCTTCGGCACATTTACAGCCCGTCCTCGCATGCTAGCGTTCTCGCCATAGCGGCGTCCGAACCAACGGATGCGCATCGCATCCGAGGACACGCCATGGACAGCTTCTCGCCGGCCCGCACCACCCATTCCTGGCGCCTCAACGTCTCCTGCGATCCGCTGGTCCTGACCGAGGAGGCGCGTCCCGTGCCGACGGGCCGCGAGGTGCTGATGAAGGTCAGCCATTGCGGCGTCTGCCACTCGGATATCCACATTCGCGAGGGCAAGTACAATCTCGGCGGCGGCCGGTCGCTGAACCTGTCGGATCGCGGCCTGAAGCTGCCGCTCACCCTCGGCCATGAAATCCTCGGCACGGTGGAGGCGGTGGGGCCGGAGGTCACGACCGTGAAGCCGGGCGACCGGCGCCTGTTGCACACCTGGATCGGCTGCGGCCAGTGTCCGCTCTGCAAGTCGGGCGATGAAAACCTCTGCGCCACCCCGCAGTTCCTCGGCGTGCAGGCCCGCGGTGGCTTCGCCGAGCACGTGCTGGTGCGCGACGAGGAGTTCCTCGTCGATGTCGAGGGGCTCGATCCGGCGCTCGCCGCCACCTATGCCTGTTCGGGCGTCACGGTGTTCAGTGCCGTCAACAAGATCCGCCCACATCGTGAGGGCGAGAAGATCGCCGTCTTCGGCATCGGCGGCCTCGGCCAGACGGCGCTGCAACTCCTCAAGGCGCTCGGCATGGGCCCGGTCATCGCCGTCGATCCCTCGCCGGAGAAGCGCAGGATCGCCGAGCAGATCGGCGTCGCCGCCACCCTCGATCCCAACGCGCCGGATGCGGCGAAGCAGCTCGCCGCCTTCGGCGAGGGCAAGCTCGCCGCGGCGCTCGACTTCGTCGGGGCCGAGGACACGACGAGCCTCGCCATCAACGGCCTGCGCAAGGGCGGCCAGCTCGTCATTGTCGGCCTGTTCGGTGGCGAACTGCGCTATCCGTTGCCCTTCATCCCGATGCGCGCCATTTCCATCCGCGGTTCCTATGTCGGCTCGCTGAAGGAGCTGAAGGAGTTCGTCGCCCTCGTCCGCAAAGTGAAGCTGCCGGCGATCCCGATCGAGAAGCGTCCCATGTCTCAGGTCAACGAGGCGCTGCACGACCTGGAGGCCGGCAAGGTCGCCGGCCGCATCGTGCTGGAAGCCGAGCCCGCCTGATCCGGCGCGGGGCGAATGGCCTATCTCACCGGCGTCGCCGTCACGGCCTTCGGCAAGCATCCGGGCCGCGGCCCCGTCGACCTCATGGAAGAGGCGGCACTGTCGGCGCTCGCCGATGCCGGCCTGCCGCGTGAAGCCGTGGACGGGCTCGTCTCGGGCTATGCGACGACCTATCCGCACCTGATGATGGGCACGGTGATGGCCGAGCGGCTCGCCATCCGCCCGCGCCATGCGCATCAGGCCCAGGTGGGCGGCGCCACGGGTGCGGTCGGAATCATCCTCGCCCGACACCTGATCGCCGCGGGGGCCTGTCGCCACGTGCTCGTCGTCGGCGGCGAGAACCGGCTCACCGGCCAGAGCCGCGACGACGCGGTGAAGACCCTGGCGGGCGTCGGCCACCCCATTCACGAGGTGCCGCTGGGCGCCTCGATCCCGGCCTACTACGCGCTGGTCGCGGCGCGCTACCTGCACGAGACGGGTGCGAGCGAGGCGGACCTCGCCGAACTCGCGGTGCTGATGCGCCGCCATGCGGCGGCCCATCCCGGCGCGCAACTGGCGAAGCCCATCACGGTCGCGGACGTGATGGCCTCGAAGCCGATCGCGACGCCGTTGAAGTTCCTCGACTGCTGCCCGATCTCCGACGGTGCGGCGGCGGTGATCGTCTCCGCCGAGCCGATGGGCGCAGCGGCGATCCGGCTCGCCGGCTGGGGCGAGGCCCATACCCACCAGCACGTCTCGGAAATGCCCGACGATCTCGGGCTCGGCGCGAAGCTCGCGGCCGCGCAGGCCTTCGAGACCGCGGGTCGGAGCCCCGCGGATATGCGGCTCCTCGGCCTCTATGACAGCTTCACGCCGACCCTCGCCATCTTCATCGAGGCGCTCGGTTACGCGCAGCTCGGCCAGGCTGGTGCCGCCGCCCGGGACGGGCGCTTCTCCCGCGACGGTGCGCTGCCGCTCAACCTCCACGGCGGGCTGATGTCCTACGGTCATCCCGGCGTCGCCGGCTTTCTCGCCCATGTGGTCGAGATGGTCCGGCAGATGCGCGGGGAAGCCGGCGAACGGCAGGTGGCCGACGCACCGCTCGCCTATTGCCACGCCGACGGCGGCGTCTTCTCCAGCCATGCCGGCTTCGTGCTGGAGCGGACGGCATGAGCGGCGTCATGCTCCAGTCCTGCGCCGCCTGCGGCCATAGCTGGCAATTCCGCCGCGCCACCTGCCCGGCCTGCGGCTCGCCCTCCTTCGGCGAGGTCGAGGCGGGGGGAGGGGGCACGGTCTGGTCGGTGACGACGGTGCTGCGCGCCCCGCTCCCCGAACTCGACGTTCCCGGCGGCTTTGGCATTGCGCTCGTCAAACTGGACGAGGGCCCCAGGATCATGTGCCGGACTGCGGCGGGCCTGGCGATCGGCGACCGGGTCCAGGTGGCCGTCGAGGATGACGGGATGCCGCGCGCCGTCCGCGCCGGGTCAGAACTTGAAGACGCTGGCAGCGGCTGACTTGCTGGCTTCCTTCGCGCCCATATCCATCTCCAGCCGGGCGATCTCGATCTTGAGGAGGGCGATCCGTTCGGCGAGCTCGTGGACGGAGAGGGCTGACAGATCCTGTCCCAGGACATGGGCGGGCGGCTTCGGGCGCGGCTTCAGGTCATCTTCGAACATCAGGGCCTCCTCCTTGCGGACTGGCATTGCCTCATCGGCGAGGCTACACCGTCTCACCCCCCGCTGTCGAAACCGGACGCTCTCATGACCGCTGTTCCCCCGACCATGACCGCCATCGCCATTCCCGTTCCAGGCGGCCCCGAGGCCCTGGTGCCGGAGACACGGCCGGTGCCGGTGCCGGCCGCCGGCGAGGTGCTGGTGAAGATCGCCGCGGCCGGCGTCAATCGGCCCGACGTGCTGCAGCGGGCCGGCGGCTATCCGCCGCCGAAGGGCGCCTCCGACATTCCCGGTCTCGAATTTGCCGGCGAGGTCGTTGCCTGCGGCGACGGCGTGACCCGCTTCAAGGCGGGCGACAAGGTCTGCGCCCTCGTCTCTGGCGGTGGCTATGCCGAATATGCCGTCGTCCACGAGAGCAATGCGCTGCCCGTTCCGGCCGGCCTCACCATGGTCGAGGCGGCGGGCATCCCCGAGACCTTCTTCACGGTCTGGTCCAACGTCTTCGACCGCGGCGGCCTGAAGGCCGGCGAGACCATCCTGATCCATGGCGGCACGTCGGGCATTGGCGTCACCGCCATCCAGCTGGCCAAGGCTTTCGGCGCGACAGTGATCACCACCGCTGGCTCGGACGAGAAATGTGCGGCCGCCCGGGCGCTCGGCGCCGACCATGCGATCAATTACCGCAAGACGGACTTCCCCGCCGCGGTCAACGAGATCACGGCCAAGCGCGGCGCCCATCTCATCCTCGACATGGTCGGCGGTGACTATGTGCAGAAGAACCTGGATTGCGTCGCGGCCGACGGGCGTATCGTGCAGATCGCCTTCCTGCACGGCTCGGAGATCAAGGCCGATATCCGCTGGATCATGCTGAAGCGCGTCACCTTCACCGGCTCGACGCTGCGCATCCGCGACATCGCCTTCAAGGCGGCGCTGGCCGACGCGCTGAAGGCCAAGGTCTGGCCGCTGCTGGAGAGCGGCAAGGTCAAGGTGGTGATGGATTCCACCTTTCCCCTGGCCGAGGCGTCCAAGGCCCATGCCCGTATGGAGGGCAGCACCCATATCGGCAAGATCGTGCTGACGGTGTAAAGGGGCGTTCGGAGGACTTGCCCGATGCAAGGTTCCCTCTTGGCGTGAGGGCCGTCACGCCCCCGCGGGAAGGGCGTAGGGGCTCTTGTCGCGGGCGAGGAAGGTGCCAGCCCCCATGGCGCCGACGACCTTGCCGTCCTCCACGACGGTCCTGCCCCTGGCGATGGTCATGACCGGCCAGCCGGTGACGGCAAAGCCCTCCCAGGGGGTGTAGTCCGACCCGTGGTGGAGGATCTCCTGGCGGATCGTCTCCTTGCGGTTCGGATCCCACAGGACGATGTCGGCATCAGCGCCGACGGCGATCGTGCCCTTCTTCGGGTAGAGGCCGTAGAGCTTGGCGTGGTTGGTGGAGGTCAGCGCCACGAATTCGTTCATGGTGATGCGGCCCTTGGCGACGCCCTCGGACCAGAACACCGGCAGGCGCGTTTCGACTCCGGGAAGACCGTTCGGCACCCATTTGAACGAGGTCCGGCCCTTGTCGTTCAGCTTGCCGCGCGGGCTGTCGTAGAAGAACGGGCAGTGGTCGGAGGAGAAGGTCTGGAAGACGCCCTGCTTCAGCCCTTCCCAGATGGCCTGCTGGCTGTCGGTATCGCGCGGCGGCGGCGAGCAGACATATTTCGAGCCCGACATGTCCATGTTCAGGCCCTTCATGTCGTCCTCGGTGAGGGTGATATATTGCGGGCAGGTCTCGGCATAGACCTTGAGGCCGCGCTGGCGGGCCCAGCGGATCTGCTCCATCGCCTCGCGCCCCGAGACGTGGACAATCATGATTGGCACGTCGAGCAGTTCGGCATGGCTGATGGCGCGGTGGGTGGCCTCGCGCTCGATCACCTGAGGCCGCGACGGGCCGTGATAGTAGGGCGCGGTCTTACCGGCCGCTTCAAGCCGCTCGGTCAGGAACTTGATGTTGTCGTAGCCCTCGGCGTGGACCATCACCAGCGCCTGCTCGCGGCGCGCCACTTCGAAGACCTCGAGCAACTGCCGGTCGGAGAGGACGAGGTCGTCATAGGTCATGAAGACCTTGAACGAGGTGCAGCCGTCGGCAAAGAGCGCCGGCAGTTCCTGGTTGAGGACGGTCGGCGTCGGGTCGGAGACGACGAGGTGGAAGCCGTAGTCGATATAGGCCTTGCCCTCGGCCTTGCGGTGGTAGTCGCTGACGCAGGCCCGCAGGGATTCCCCCTTCACCTGCATGGCGAAGGGGATGATCGTGGTATTGCCACCGGCCGCCGCCGAGCGCGTGCCGCTCTCGAAGCCGTCGGCCATGGTGATGTCGGGCCCCGAGGGCTGGTCGAGATGCACGTGGCTGTCGATGCCGCCGGGCATGACGAGAAGGCCCGAGGCGTCGATGGTGCGGGCGGCCTCGGTGATGTTCTCGGCGAGCAGGGCGACCTTGCCGTCCTTGATGCCGACGTCGCAGCGGATCGTATCGGAAGCCGTGACGACGGTGCCGCCGCGGATGGCGAGGTCGAGATCGAGCATGAGGGGGTCCCCGGACAGTCTGGAAGGCAGCAGGATGGACTGCCGACGCACCGCATTTTCAGCTGGCCGTCAAGCCCGTCCGCCGCGTCCCGATGCATCGCGCCCCGCGACGCCCTCTGTGCTGCACCGCGAAGAATCGGCGCCTGCAACGACCCAGGTTAACTCGGGGTTAACCTTTCTCCTTTAACAAGAAAATCGTTCAGTTCGCTGGACGCGAGTGGCTCCTGTCCACTCTGTTTGACGCCTCCCTGTATTCCACTTCAAGGCCGCCTTCGGGCGGCCTTTTTTTTCATGCCGACCGGCCCTGTTTCGGGACGCGCGCCGGTGCCGCAAATTCGGCCTTGGCACCGCCGCCATTTCATCGTCTCATCTTCGGCGTCGGTTGCTCACTGTCCCGTTGCGGGACGGGTCGGACTGGCACCGGCCTTGCTGAATCAGATCCGAGACCGCATTTCGACCGCCGTTTACCTTTCCTTAAGCAAACGCTTTACGCGGCGCGACGACGGCGGCACACACGGGTTCTGAGGGAGTTTTAGCGTGATGTCGCATGAGAGCGTTTCGCCGATCGCCGAGCCGACCGTCGCCTTCGGGGCGCGGCTCGCCAGCTCCCCTGCCTTCAAGGAGCTGTTCCGCGACGGGATGGGCCTCGTGGAGGAGACGGCAGCCTATCTCGACGGCCCCGGCCGCGAGGAAAGCCGATCGCTGGAGCGCGGACCGGCTCTCGCCTATGCCACCGAGAGCATGCGCCTGACGACACGTCTGATGCAGCTCGCCTCGTGGTTGCTGCTGCAGCGCGCCGTCAACGAGGGCGAACTGACCCAGGAGCAGGCGGCGCAGGAGAAGTCCAAGGTCCGCCTCTCGTCGGTCGGGGCACCGACGCCGCTGTCGGTCATCGAGGAACTGCCCGAGGCGCTTGGCCTGCTGATCGGCAAGGCCATGCGGCTGCAGGAGCGGATCATCCATATCGACCGTCTGCTGTTCACCTCGCCGCCGGAAGCGGCCGAAGCCCCGGCCAACGCCATTTCGAGCCAGATCGATCTCCTGGCGAATGCCTTCGGCGCGCGGCGCTGATCGCGGCCGGCCGCGCTGGATTTCGCGGCCCCACCCGCCTATAAGTCGCGCCGACCTGTAGCCGGCGCTCAGCGCGGCGCGTGAGTGCCTGCGCCCCGACACCGGCTGACCACCGCCGAGAGGGGCATATGGCCGGCCATTCACAGTTCAAGAACATCATGCACCGCAAGGGCCGCCAGGACGCGGCCCGCTCCAAGCTGTTCGGCAAGCTGGCGCGCGAGATCACCGTGGCGGCCAAGATGGGCCAGCCGGATCCGGCCATGAACCCGCGCCTGCGTGCGGCGATCCTCGCGGCCCGTGCCGAGAACATGACCAAGGATACGATCCAGCGCGCCATCAACAAGGCCACGGCCGGCGACGCGGAGAATTACGATGAGATCCGCTACGAGGGCTATGGTCCCGGCGGCGTGGCCGTCATCGTCGAGGCGCTGACCGACAACCGCAACCGCACGGCCTCGGAAATTCGCTCCTACTTCACCAAGTCCGGTGGCAACCTCGCCGAAACCGGCGCGGTCTCCTTCATGTTCGACCGGGTCGGCAGCATCGAGTTCACCGCCGACAAGGCCTCGGCAGACGCCATGCTGGAGGCTGCCATCGAGGCGGGCGCCGAGGATGTCGCGTCCTCCGAGGCCGGCCACGAGATCACCACCGCCGCGGAGGCCCTGGCCGAGGTGGCGAAGGCGCTGGAGGCGAAATTCGGCGAGCCGAGCAAGACGGCCCTGACCTGGAAGCCGCAGACCAATGTCGCCGTCGATGATGAGACCGGCGAGAAGCTGCTGCGGCTGATGGACAATCTCGACGAGAACGATGACGTGCAGAACGTCTATTCGAACTTCGAGCTCTCCGCGGCGCTCATGGCCAAGATGGGCGGGTGAGACTTCGGCCAGAAGATCCCCGAACCCCGGGCCTTCACTGCGCCAGCCCTAGCGCAGGATCCGGTCCAGCAGCGGCAGGCTGGTGAGCGCGGCCACGGCGA
>JAIEPJ010000119.1 GCA_019749835.1 Phreatobacter sp.
GAAGCGGGTCGGACGGGCATCGCGGTCGGGCCGCGCCTCGGGGCGGCCCTTGCGGGCGGAGCGGTCCTCGCGGGCGCCCACCTGCTCGAAGACCGGGCGGTCGAACTCGACGCCCGCCAGTTCCGACAGCTCGTCGCCGAGCTGGTCGCGCAGCACGCGGGTTCGGATCTCGTCGACCTCGCCCTCCGGCAACTCACCCAGCTGGAAGGGGCCGAAGGAGACGCGGATGAGGCGGTTCACATCGAGGCCGATGGCGCCAAGGACGTTCTTCACCTCGCGGTTCTTGCCCTCGCGCAGCGACAGGGTGAGCCAGCTGTTGGCGCCCTGCACGCGGTCAAGTTCGGCCTCGATCGGCCCATATTCGATACCGTCCACTTCGATGCCCTTGCGCAGGCGGTCGAGCGTCGCCTGATCGACGCTGCCATGGGCGCGGACGCGGTAGCGCCGCAGCCAGCCCGTGGCGGGCAGGGCGAGAACGCGGGCGAGGCCGCCGTCATTGGTCAGCAGCAGCAGGCCCTCGGTGTTGATGTCGAGGCGGCCGACCGTCACCACCCGCGGCAGGTCGTCGGGCAGGCGGTCGAAGATGGTCGGGCGTCCCTCGGGATCGCTGTTGGTTGTCACCAGGCCGGCGGGCTTGTGATAGAGCCACAGCCGCGTGCGCTCGCGCTCGGGCAACTTCTCGCCGTCGACCAGCACCACGTCGCGCTCGGTGACGTTCATGGCCGGCGAGGTCAGCACCGTGCCGTTGACGCTGACGCGGCCGGCCTCGATCCACTCCTCGGCCTCGCGGCGCGAGCACAGGCCGGCGCGGGCGAGCACACGCGCGATGCGCTCCTCGCCGCGATTGACCGGCTCGAACGACCGGTCGCGCTCGCGCGGCACGGTGTTGCGGTCACGCTGGCCGCGGTCCTCGCCAAAGGCGCGCTTGGGACGATCGTCGCGCGCGCGCTCGCCGCGCGGCTTCTTGTCGAGGCCAGCCTCGCGGGCCAGCGCCTTCACCACCGGATCCTCGTCGATGTCCTCGAGGAAGGCCGGCGCGTCGTCGGACAGGTCGAGGTCAAGATCGATGGGATCGTAGCTCGCCCCGCGCGGCGCCTTGGCCTTGCGGGCGGCTTTCCCGGCCTTGGCCGGCATCTCGGCAGGGGGTTCGGCCGTCACCACAGCGGCGGGCTCGACGGGCACGACGACAGCGGCTTCGGCCTTGGCGGCCTTGGTCTTGGTCGCCTTTGTCGTCTTCGCCGTAGTCGCCTCGGCCTTGGCCGCCTTGGCCTTGGTCGTCTCTGCGGTGAGGGTCTTGGCTGCCGTGTCCTTTGCCATCTTCGCCTTGGGGGCCTTGGTCGCCTTGGCGGGCTTCGCTTCGACCGGTGTCGCCGTGGGTGTCACGGCTTCCGCCTTCGTGGCGCCCTTGGCCTTCGTCGTCGTGGCCTTCGTCGCCGTGGCCTTCGTCGCCGTGGTCTTCGTCGTCTTGGCCTTCGTCGCCTTGGAGACGGTCACGACCGGCGCCGCTTCGACCGCTGTCTTGGCGCTCTTCGCAGCCACCGCCTTGGTCTTCGCCGGCTTGGCGGCAGCGACGGCGGCAGCCTTGGCCGGTGCGGCCTTCGCGGTCTGTGCATTGGTCGGGGTCGTCGCCTTGGCGGCCTTGGCCGGGGCGGCGGGGACCTTCACGGAGGCGGCTGCATCCGGCGCGGCGGTCGCGGCCTTGACGGCCTTCCTGGCGGCTGCGGGTTTGGTCTCGGCGGTCTTCGGGGAGGCTTTCGAATCGGTTTTCCGCGTCCGGCCGGGGGCCGGACGGTCATCGTCGCGCTTGCGGGGCATGGGGTTCTCGTGAGATCGGGTTGTCGCGGCGCCATCCGGCGTGCGCGGCCGGGTGCCCCGGCAGGAACGCGGGCCTTTAGCACGAACGGTGCGAAATGGCGAGAGCCGGTGATTCGCAGCAGCCAGAAGCGGCCCCGACCCCCATGGCTGAGGCCCTCGATGAGGCCCGCGCGGCGGCTGCCCGCGGCGAGGTACCGGTCGGTGCGGTCATCGTCCGCGACGGTGTCGTGATCGCCCGGGCCGGCAATCGCACGCTCGCCGACCGCGACCCGACCGCCCATGCCGAGATCCTGGCGATCCGCCTCGCCTGTACGGCGCTCGGGTCCGAGCGGCTGCCCGGCTGCGACCTCTACGTGACGCTGGAACCCTGCCCGATGTGCGCCGCCGCGATCTCCTTCGCGCGCATCCGCCGGCTCTATTTCGGCGCTGCCGATATCAAGGGCGGCGCCGTCGAGAACGGCGTCCGGCTCTATGGCAGCCCGTCGTGCCATCACCGCCCGGAGGTCTATGGGGGATTGAGCGAGACCGCCGCGGCCGACCTGCTGCGCGACTTCTTCCGCGACCGCCGCTGAAGATCAGGCGCCCGGCCGCGACCCGAGGCGCGTGTCGCGCGCGATCATGCGCGTCAGGATGATGACCGGCACGATGCCGATGGCGACGATCACCAGCGCTCCGGTCGAGGCCTGGGCGAGGCGTTCGTCCGAGGCGAGATTGTAGACGCGGATGGCCAGCGTATCGAAGTTGAACGGCCGGACGATGATCGTCGCCGGCAACTCCTTCAGCACGTCGACGAAGACGAGCAGCGCCGCCGTCAGCAGCGAGCGCCGCAGCAACGGTGCATGGATCGCCGCGGCCACCTTGGCGGCGCTGGCACCAAGGGTGCGCGCCGCCGCGTCGAGCGAGGCGGGAATCTGGTGCAGCCCGGATTCGACCGGACCCGCCGCGACGGCGAGGAAGCGCACGAGATAGGCATAGAGCAGCGCGACGGCCGAGCCGGAGAACAGCAGCCCGGTGCCGGTGCCGAACGTCGCCTGCGACCAGCGGTCGAGGGCCCCGTCGAGCCCGCCAAGCGCGGTGAGAATGCCGACGGCGATGACCGTGCCCGGCACGGCATAGCCGATGCTGGCGACGCGGATCACCGAACTGGTCAACGGGCCCGGCGCGATCCGTCCGGCATAGGCGACCATGGTCGCGGCGGTCACGACGATGAGGGCGGCCGCCCCGGCAAGGACGAAGGAATTCTGCGCATAGGAAAGGAAGCGGGGGTTGAGCAGCGAGTCCCCGTCCACCGCATGCAGGCGCAGCAGCGCCGCGATCGGCAGGATGAAGCCGAGCAGCACCGGCAGGACGCAGGCGGTGAGGGCCATCACAGCGGCTCGCGGTCTCAACTGCAACGGCGCGATGGTGCGATGGCGCCGGCCGCCGGCGCCGAAGCGGCGGCCGCGGCGTGCCAGGAACTCGACGGCCACCAGCAGCAGCACGAAGCCGAGAAGACCCGTGGCGAGCTGGCCGGCGGCGACACGGTCGCCGAGGCCGAACCAGGTCCGGTAGATCGTCGTCGTGAAGGTCGTGACGCCGAAATACTGCACCGTGCCGAAATCGGCGAGAGCCTCCATCAGGGCCAGTGCGACGCCGGCGGCGATGGCCGGCCGGGCCATCGGCAGTCCGACGCGCAGGAAGGCCGACAGGGGGCTCGCCCCCAGCGTCCGTGCCGCCTCGAGCACGCAGGTCGACTGGTCAAGAAAGGCGGCGCGGGCGAGGAGATAGACGTAGGGGTAGAGGACCAGGGTCAGCATCAGGCTGACGCCCGGCAGATTGTGGATATCCGGGAACCAGTAGTCGCTGCGCGACCAGCCGAACATCGCCCTGAGGCCGCTCTGGATGGGCCCTGCGAAGGCCATGGCGTCGGTATAGGCGTAGCCGATGATATAGGCGGGAACGGCGAGGGGAAGAAGCAGCATCCATTCCAGCGCCCGCGACCCGGGAAACCGGCACAGCGTCACCAGCCAGGCGGTCCCGACGCCGATCAAGGCGGTACCGGCCCCCACCATCAGCATCAGTCCCAGCGTGTTCAGGACGATCTCGCTGAGGACGGTCTCCGCCAGATGGGCAATGGCGCCGCCACTCGGCTGCACGACGCTGAAGGCGACCGCCAGGATCGGCGTGATCACGACGGCGGCGAGAACCAGCGCCACGGCCAGCAACGCACGACGCCCGGCCATGAAGGCCGGGCGCGGGTCGGTCACGGAATTCGGGCCGATAAGGGCGTCAGTCAAGTCAAGTCGTCACTTCCAGCCGGCGCGATCCATGATCTTCAGGGCTTCGGCATTGTTACGGGCGAACACGCGGGCATTCAGAGGATCCGCCTTGAACGTGCCCCAGGCGGCGACCTGCGGCGGCGGCTCGACGCCGGCCACGACCGGATATTCCGAATTGCCCCAGGCGAAATAGCGCTGCGCGGCGGGAGTCGACAAGTACTCGAGGAAAGCTTTTGCCGCATCGAGGTTCTTGGCGTGACGGGCGATGCCGGCCGCCGAGACGTTGAGATGGGTGCCGCGATCGCCCTGGTTGGGAAAGACGAGGCGCAGCTTCTCCACGACCGCCTTGTCCTCCGGCTTCTGGGAAAGCGCCAGGCGGCCGAAATAATAGGTGTTGGAAATCGCCACGTCGCCCTCGCCGGCGGCGGCCGCCCGGATCTGGTCCGTATCGCCACCGCGCGGCGGCCTGGCGAGGTTGGCGACCACGCCCTTGGCCCAGGTTTCGGTCTTTTCCGGCCCATGGGCGGCGAGCATCGCGCCGGTCATGGACTGGCTGTAGATGTTCGTGGAGGAGCGGGTCAGCACCTTCCCTTTCCACTTCGGGTCGGCGAGATCCTCGTAGGTGCGGATCGCCCCCTCGGGCACCTTGTCCTTGGCGACGAAGAGCACGCGTGCGCGGGTCGAGAAAGAGTACCAGTTGCCGTCGGGGTCGCGCAGGTTGGCCGGGATACGGCTGGCCAGCGGTTCGGAGGCGAAGGGCTGCAGCAGTCCCAGGGAGGAGGCCCGCTCGATCCGCCCCGCATCGACGGTGATCAGCACGTCGGCGGGTGAATTGGCGCCTTCGCTCTGCATCCGGGCGAGCAACTGGTCGGCGCCCGCCTCGACCCGGTTGATGGCGAAACCTGTCTGCCGGGTGAACTCCGTGTAGAGCGCCTCATCGGTGTCGTAGTGCCGCGAGGAATAGAGATTGAGCGTGCGCGTCTGGGCGCGCAGCAGGGCCGGACTCGCGATGAGGAGGGCGGCGCCGCCAAGAAGGGCGCGACGGGTCGGCGAGGTCAACATCGGGGGTCTCCAACGGGTTGCTGTCGATCGGAAGGGCTGACGAACGGCACGCGTTCGGCGTGACATTCATTGACCCGCATCCTATCGCACGACCAATCGCCGGCAAGATGCCACTCAAACATTGGAATGACTCAAAGAAATAGATTGGAATGGCTCCAGTCTGTCAGAATTGTTGATTTTTTCAGTCAGCTTGTCGGTTGGGTCTCGGCCATGGCGACCCGCTGCACGGCCGTCGCTGCGCTCGCCGGCAGGATCACAAGGCTGCGACCGAAACGCGCAGCCTGCCCAAATCATCGCCGCGCGGCTGCCGCATAGGCAGCGCTGCAGGCGATGAAATGATCGGTGCGGAACTGCCGGTCCGCCCGACCATAGACCAGCGGGGCGCCATCGGGACGGGTCATCTCGCCCCCTGCCGCGGCCAGCACGGCATGGGCTGCGGCGATGTCCCATTCGGTGATGGAGGCGAAGCGGGCGCTGACATCCGCTTCGCCCTCGGCGATCAGGGTGTACTTCAAGGAGGACCCCACCGGGCGCTGGTCGGCAATGCCGCGCGCCGCATAATAGGCGCTCGTCGCCGGATCGGCATGGGACCGGCTGACCAGCGCCACCGGGCCACCGTCCGGCAGGGGGCGCGTGCGGATGGCGCGGCGCCCGCTCGCCGCGCCGATCGGCGCGCCCGGGGGCAGGTCCATCGCCTCGGCGAGGTGGCCGGCGCCGATCCACAGCCGCGCGAGCGCCGGCGCGAAGACGATGCCGGCCACCGGTCGCCCGGCCCTGACCAGCCCGATATTCACGGTGAACTCGCCATTCTGGCTGATGAACTCCCGCGTGCCGTCGAGCGGATCGACGGCGACGAGCGTGCCCTCGCAGACCGGCCAATGGCCGGCAGCGGCGGCCTCCTCGGCGAGGACGGGGACGCCCGGCAGCAGGCGGGCGAGGCCGGCGAGGATGACCGCCTCGGCCGCGGTGTCGGCGGCCGTCACCGGCGATCCGTCGCCCTTCACCGTCGCGGCCCCGCCGTAGTGGGCCATGATGGCCGCACCGGCTTCGCTCGCCAGGGTGCCGAGTGCATCGAGCAGGCCTGCGTCCTGAAAACTGCTGTCCATGTCGTCTGACTAGGCGATGCGCCGCCGCGAAGGAAGTGTCTCGTCCGGCGACACCAGCGCAACGCTTTCTTCACCGCCTTTCTTGGCAGGCTGTTCACCCGGCTGGGCGATGATGAACACAGCGTTAGGGACATTCCACGCATTTTCGGAAAAGCCGATGAGTGTTGCGTTCGGCACACAGCGCCCGGGCCGCCGGGCCTTCAAATGGTTCGCCCTGGCCATCGTCGCCCTGATGATGGCCGCCTGCGGTCGCTATGCCTATGAGCGGCGCGAGCAGTGGCGCTCCGAGCTCGAGAGCCGCTGCATGGCCTCGGGGGCGGTGCAGATGTCGCGCTATGTCCAGCGTACCACCACGATCAACGGCCCCGGCACCTGCGGCATGGACTATCCGTTGCGGGTCGCCGCCCAGGCGCGCGGGCAGGTCGCCTATGACCGGCCACAGACGCTCGCCTGTCAGATGGTGCCGACGGTCGACCGCTGGATCGACAATGTGGTGCAGCCGGCGGCCCAGCGCTGGTTCGGTGCCGCCGTGGTCGAGGTCAAGGCCGGCTCCTATGCGTGCCGCGGCGTCCGTGGCGGCCGCTCGGGCCGCATGTCGGAGCACGCTTTCGGCAATGCCCTCGACGTCTTCGCCTTCATCCTCAGCAGCGGCCATACCGTGGTGATCCGCCAGCACTGGCGTGGCGACACCGCCGAATCCGGATTCCTGCGCGAGGTTTTCGTGCGGGCCTGCGACCACTTCACCACGGTCCTCGGGCCGGGCGCCGATGCCTTCCACTACGACCATTTTCACCTCGACCTCGCCCGCCATGACCCGCGCTGGACGCGTCGCGTCTGCCGGCCGCGGCCGGAAACGGTGCAGATGCTGCAGCCCGCCGCGCCCGCCGGTGCCTTCGGCTTCGGCATGAGCCAGCGGGGCATGCTGACACGCTGAGGCCCGATCGTCTGCCGCAGCCTTTCGATCCCCCTGCGCATCGCCTACATTCCGGCAAGCCGCCGTCCGCACGGAGCGTGCCGCCTTGCAGAACTCGTTGCTCGCCATCGCCCTCGCCTTCATCGCCGCCATCGTGACGGCGGTGGTCGGGCCTTGGCTGGTCGACTGGAACGGCTACAAGCCGCAGATCGAGGCGGAAGCCACGCGTCTCCTCGGCACGCCCGTCCGCATCGGTGGCGACCTCTCCATCCGCCTTCTGCCCACCATCCGCGTCGACGCGCGGGACGTTGCCATCGGCACCGAGCGGAGCGGCGCGCGCATCGGACGGCTGCATGGCGAATTGCGCGTCGCGCCGCTGTTGCGCGGCGAGGCCTCGCTCAACGCCCTGCACCTGCGCGACGCCGACGTGAGGCTGCTGCTCGGTCAGGTTCCGGGCCGCGTCCTGCCGATCGAGGTGCTCACCGTCGAGAATGCACGGCTGTCCGTGGCTGAGGGCAATGGGCCCGCCACCCTGGTGGCCGAGCGCATGATGCTCGCGGGCGAATCCCGTGGCGTCAACGGACCGGTGCGCCTGGAGGGCTCGGCGACGGTCGGCGAGACCGTCTTGCCGCTGCATCTGATGATGAGCCTCGCCGAACAGGGAGACCTGCTCCTCCGGCTGCGGGTTCCCGAGCGCCGCGATGGCCCCGGTCTGGAAGCGGAAGGGACGATCGGCGCGGAGGGCCGGCAGCGCTTCGACGGCACACTCGTCCTCACCGGCCGGACCGGCCGTCTGCCCTGGCGGCTGTCGGGCCCGGCGGCAGTCACCGCCCAGGCCCTCGTCATGCAGCGCGTCGAGGCGCAGGTCGGTTCCGGCGACCGCGTCGCCCGGGCGACGGGCTCCCTGCGCCAGGACTTCGGACCGCAGGGCGGTCTCGACGTCGTCGTCTCCGCCCGGCAGGTCGATCTCGACAGGCTGGTCGAAGGGCCACCGCGCACGGCGCGGGAAGTGCTCGCCCAGCTTCTGGCCGAGGTCCCGCGCCTCGCCGGTGGCACCCTCCCGATGACGGTCGGCTTCGACATCGCCGGCGCGACCCTCGGCGGGGCGCCGCTCGGCGACATCCGCGGCGATATGGAGGCGGCCGGCGGCCGCTGGCTGGTCAGGGCCTTTTCCGGCCGTCTGCCCGGCGAGGCGGCGGTCGAGGCGGCCGGAGAGGTGACGCTCGCCGGCGATATGGGCTTCACCGGAACCGTCGCGGTCAACGCCGCGCGTCCGGCCGTGCTGCTGTCCTGGCTCGACGGGCAGCCGACGCCGCCGGGAACCCTCGACGATCCCATCCGCCTGACCACCCGCATGACGGTCGATGCCGGCCGCCTGCTGCTCGACGAGATCACGGCGCAGACGGCGGCGGGGCAGACCGCGGGCCGCATCGCGCTCGACGTCCCGGCCCTTGGCCGCCACGCCTTTCAGGCCGAGCTCACCGCCGATGCGCTCGACCTCGACCTCATGCTGCGCATCGCCCGCGGCGCCGGTGCCAGGCTCGACCCGGCCACCGACACCCGCATCCAGTTGCGGGCCGGCCAGGCCCGCTTCGCCGGCTTCCTCGCCCGCGACGTCGATCTCTCCGTTGCCACCGACGGGCGCACCTTCGAGGCGGAAAGGCTGCGGGTGGGCGATCTCGCCGGCTTCGGCCTCGACCTGACCGGCCGCCTCGACGGCCTCGGCGGACCGCTGCTCGGCCGCCTCTCGGGGCGGTTGCGGGCCGCCAATACCGACGGCCTCGTCGCGCTGCTGCTGCGGGATGAAAGGTCGAGGGCTCTGGCGGAATGGATCAGGGACCGTGCCCCCTCGCTGGCCGGTGCCGATCTCGCGCTGACCTTCGCGGCGAGCGGGCGCTCGGCGCTCGGCCTCAGGATCGAGGGGCGGGTCGGCGACGCCAATGTCCAGATCGACGCCGCCGGCGCCGGCGATCCCTTCGAACCCGCCGGGCTGACCGGGCGTGTCGCCCTCGCCCTCGACGCGCCGCGCGCCGATCAGATCTTCGCGCTGGTCAGCGGCAGGTCCGCGCCGGCGCCGACTCCGGTGGCGCGCACCCAGCTCTCCGCCCAGATCGAGCGTCCCGACGCCGCCATCATGCGGCTCAGGGGCTCGCTGGTCTCCGCAGGCAGCACCCTGTCCTTCGACGCGGACCGCGGCGCCGGCGGTACGGCCCGCCTCACCGCCGCGCTGCGCTCCGACGATGTGTCGACCCTGATGCCGCTGGCCGGTGTCCCGGCCGAGCTCGCCGGCCGCCTGCCGGCGACCTTCGATCTGACGGCGGTCGCGGAGGGGGACGACTGGCGCACCGAGCGGGCGGAGGGCAGCTTCGGAACCACGACGGTCGCTGCCCGTCTGTCCGGGCGGGGATGGTCGAGCCGCGGCGAGGTGAGCCTCGGCGACATTCCCGGCGAGGCGGTGCTGGCACTGCTGTCCGGTCCGGCCTGGCTGATCGACGCCGGTGCGGGCGAATTCGCTGCGGCAGCCTTCGGCGACACGGTCCTCGACGGGGTGGAGGCCGATCTCGCCATCCGCATCGCCCGCGTTGGCCTCGGCGACTACCCGGCCCTGACCGGCCTTGCCGCGCGCCTGGTGCGTCAGGGCCGCGCCACATCGCTGCGCGCCATCAGCGCGGCGCTCGGCCCGGGGCGTCTCGATGGCAGCCTGACGCTCGACCGTTCCGCGCTGCGCACGCTGGTGTCGGCACGCATCGCGCTGGCCGGAATTCCCGCCGCCCTGGCCTGGCCGGGGGCGTCGGGCGATCTTGCCGTTGCCGCCGATCTTGCCGCCGATGGCGCGACGCCCGCCGCCCTCGTCGCCGGCATCAACGGCACCGGGAGCCTCGCCTTCGGCAGGGGCACCCTCACCGGCGCCGACCCGGCCGCGCTGGCGCGCGTCACCCGCCAGGCGGAGATCGCCCAGGATCTTGGCCGGCCCATGACCGACATGGCCTTCGGTGCGGCCCTCGCCCAGGCGCTGGAGACCGGCGTCCCCCTCGGCGAGGGGCAATCGCCGCTCAGCGTCTTCGGCCTGACGGCGCGTGCCGGTACAGCCGCCTTCGCCGTGCCGGGCGGCAGGCTGACCTGGTCCGGTAGCTTCGATCTCAGGGATGGGACGATGGGCGCCCAAGTGCGGATCGCGCCCGATCCGATTCCCGAGGCGGAGACCATGCCGGTCATCGCCATGCAGTTCGCGGGGCTCATCGGTGCGCCCGTCCGCAGCATCGATACCGACGACGTCTCGGGTTGGCTCGGCCTGCGGTTGATCGACCGCGCCGCCCTGCGCATCCGCCTGACCGAA
>JAIEPJ010000273.1 GCA_019749835.1 Phreatobacter sp.
CGGCCCTCGTAGAAGCCCTTGGCGCCCTTGGCGGCGATCTCCTCCAGCGTGGCGCCCAGCGCCGCGCTGGTCATGCGCTCGCCGGCGGTGGGCGCGCGTCCGTTGAGGAGGTAATGGCGCGATGCACCTGCATCCTTCGCCAGCGCCGCAGCATCGGTCGGCCAGTCGAAGGCGACGCGCGGCGTCACCGGCCAGCCGCCCTTGGCGTAACGGATGGCGTGCTGCAGCACCCGGCCGAGGTCGAACCGGCCATGGGTTTTCAGGATCGTTTCCCAGGCCTCGATGGCGCCCGGCACCGTGACGGCGTGAACCGAATCGGTGGGAACGGACTTCAGCCCTTCCGACCGGAGCTTGTCGGCCGTCGCGGCCTTGGCCGCCCGGCCCGAACCGTTGTAGCCCCAGATCGGCTGGCCGGGCTTCGAGATCAGCGTGAAGCAGTCGCCGCCGATGCCGGTCATGTGCGGCTCGACGACCGCCATCACGCCGACCGCCGCGATCGCCGCATCCGCCGCCGTGCCGCCATCCCTGAGGATGTCGATGGCCGCCGCCGTCGCGAGGGGATGGGAGGTCGCCGCCATGGCCTCCGTCGCATAGGCAGGGGAGCGTCCGGGCTTGTGGAAGTCGCGCGTCTGATAGGTCACCGGGGCATCCTCCCTCGCCCGGGACTTTCGCCGGGACTGAAAAACTGTCATCACCGGCTTGCGGCCGCATTCTTGTTCTAAGGATAACACAAGAACGCGGTCGCCCGCCACGATCCGGGTGGGTCTGGCTTGTGCACGGGGCGCAGGGCTTCAAGCAAGCGCGCCCCGGCCGGGCCGCCCATGCGCGATTGCCGACACCCCTTCACGGAGCCGACGATGAGCCTGACCCTCGACATCTGCCGAACCCTTGCCGACGCGGCCCTCGCCACCGGCCGCGAGAAGGGCATGAAGCCCCTCGGCGTGGTCATCGTCGACGCGCGCGGCGCCGTCCGCCTGACCCTCGTCGAGGATGGCAATGCGCCGCTGCGCGCCGACATCGCCCACGGCAAGGCCTTCGGCTGCGTCATGGTGGGCGTTGGCGGCCGGGCCCTGGAGCGCATGGCCAAGGATCGCCCGCATTTCGTCACCGCCCTCGGCGGCCTGACGAAGGACCGGATTGCCCCGGTTCCCGGCGGCGTGCTGATCCGCGACGCGGCCGGCGCGGTGCTGGGCGCTGTCGGCATCTCCGGCGACAGCTCGGATAATGACGAGGTCTGCGCCCTCGCCGGCATCGCCGCCGTCGGCCTCAAGGCCGATACCGGCGCCTGATTCCCAAACGGAAAAAGGCCGGTCTCGCGACCGGCCTTTTTCCAGATTCGATGCGACCCGCCCAGTCAATCGTTGGTCGTGGTCTTCGGCTTCAGGATCTGCTTGCCGCGATACATGCCGGTCTTCAGGTCGACATGGTGCGGGCGGCGCAGGTTCCCGGAGTCCTTGTCCTCGACATAGGTCGGGGCCACGAGGGCATCATGCGAGCGGCGCATGCCGCGACGCGAGGGCGACGTCTTTCTTCTCGGAACGGCCATGGAACTCTCTTCTGGCGGGCCGCAGGGGCAGCCCCCCGGGCAAAGGATGAAATCGTGAGACGCGGGCCTATACACGCTTTCAGCAGGGCGTACCAGAGGCCGGCACCAGTTTTGTGAATCGAACGCGCTGCACTCCCCCGTCCAGGCCTACCCCCGATAGGCGAATTGCAGGAGCAGCGTGCGCTGCAGGAACGAGAAATTGTTGTCCGACACGAGGGTGACGATGGTCTCGCCCTCGCCGTTCCGGTGCACGGCGATGCCCTCCATATTGTCGATCTGCGAGGACATGTCCGCCGACAGCACGATCGGGCCGTCGAGGGTCGCGCCGGCGCGGATCGCGTCGCTGGCGATCCGCCTGATACGGAAGGCGACGCCGCGCCAGGCGGAAAACCAGCGCTCCAGCAGCAGCATGTCGCCGCCCGGCAGGAAAGCGAGGTCGGTGACATCGAAATCATTGGTCCGCTTGACGAAGATGTCGCGCGCCGCCCCCGCGGCGATCAGGAACCCGCGGATATCGCCCTCGGGGCCAAGCGCCCGTTCCGAAATGGCGAGCAATGTGCCGGCGAGCGGCGAGGGGCGCGGCACGATGCCAAGGGCCTCGATGCCGCGGTTCCCCGGCATCCGGTTGGCGCCCATCGGCACTGGCGACGGCACGCCCCGGGCGAGGACCCCCTCGCGGCCGAATGTGTCGAAGCGGAAGATGCGATGGGTACGCTCCACGCCGATATAGGCGGTGCCGCCCTCGATCCACAGGCTCTCCGTGTCCCAGTTGCCGGTCTCGGCCAGTGGCCGGCCCCCTGGGCCGAGCACCGCCGCCATGCGCGCCTTCGACAGCCCCGCCATCCGCCCGCCCTCGGTGTCGATGCCGGCGGTGAGCCATTGGCCCTGGTCCGACAGGGCCGTGAGCCGCTGTCCGGTCGCATCCATCCGGATCGCGGAGAAGCCGCCGAAGCCGCGGTAGTCGGATTGCAGTTCCAGCCCGCCGCGAAAGGCGAAGGCACCGAACTCCTGCTTGTCCGGCTCGCGCGGGGTGAAGGCGTTGATCGGGAAGGAGCGGATGTCGATGTCGACCGGCGTCCGCGGCACGGGATTGCGCGCCGCGGCGGGGCGGGCGAGCGCAGGAAGGGCCGCGAGGCCTCCGGCGAGGGCGAGGACCCCGCGCCGTGTGGGAGGGACCATCAGGCGACCCGCCGGCGCTTGACGCCGCCCGAGGCGCCTTCGCTGGCATGTTCGTCGAAGAGTTCGGCGAGCTTCTCGGTCATGGCGCCGCCCAGCTCCTCCGCATCGACGATGGTGACCGCGCGGCGGTAGTAGCGCGTCACGTCATGGCCGATGCCGATGGCGATGAGCTCCACTGGCGAACGGGTCTCGATCTCCTCGATGATCCAGCGCAGGTGCCGTTCGAGGTAATTGCCGGGGTTCACCGACAGGGTGGAATCGTCCACCGGCGCGCCATCGGAGATCATCATCAGGATCTTGCGCTGCTCGGAGCGGGCGAGCAGGCGCTTGTGCGCCCAGTCCAGCGCCTCGCCGTCGATGTTCTCCTTGAGCAGACCTTCGCGCATCATCAGGCCGAGATTCTTGCGCGCGCGCCGCCAGGGCGCATCCGCCGCCTTGTAGATGATGTGCCGGAGGTCGTTGAGGCGGCCCGGATTGGCCGGCTTGCCGTTCTGCAGCCAGAACTCGCGCGCCTGCCCGCCCTTCCAGGCGCGGGTGGTGAAGCCGAGGATCTCGACCTTGACGCCGCAGCGCTCCAGCGTGCGGGCGAGGATGTCGGCACAGGTCGCCGCCACCGTGATGGGCCGGCCGCGCATCGAGCCGGAATTGTCGAGCAGCAGCGTCACCACCGTGTCGCGGAAATTGGTGTCGCTCTCCTGCTTGAAGGACAGCGCCGCCATCGGATCCATAATGACGCGCGGCAGCCGCGCCGGATCGAGGATGCCTTCCTCCAGGTCGAAGTGCCAGGAGCGGTTCTGCTGCGCCATCAGGCGGCGCTGCAGCCGGTTGGCGAGCCGGGAGACCACCGGGCCGAGATTGGACAATTGCTTGTCCAGATAGGCCCTGAGACGGTCGAGCTCCTCCGCGTCGCAGAGGTCGGGGGCGTCGATGATCTCGTCGAATTTCGGGGTGAAGGGCTTGTAGTCCGGTCCCTTGCGCTCGGCAGTCTGGCTCTTCGGGCGCCATGGCTCGCTGGCATCCTCGGAATCACCGAGTTCGTTCTCGTCGGGCAGTTCGGCGGTCTCGGCGTCGGAGGCCTCCTGGGCGCCGTCCGGCGACTCGTCGGCCATCTCCTGGGCATCCTCCATCTGCATGCCTTCGGAGGATTCCTCATCCTGGCTGTCCGGGCTCTCCCCCGATTCCGGCGTCTCCTGCTCCTGGCTGTCGGAGCTGTCGTCGTCATTGTCCTCGTCGGAGCGGCCCTGCTCGTCGCCCATGTCGAGCGAGGTCAGGAGGTCGCGCACGGCCTTGCCGAAGGCGCGCTGGTTGTTCTCGAGCCCCACCAGCGCCTCGAGATTCTTGCCCGCCTTGGTCTCGATCGTCTCGCGCCACAGGTCGACGATTTTCGCCGCCTGGGCCGGCGCCGCTTGTCCGGTGAGCTTCTCCCGCACCATCAGGGCGAGGGCATCCTCCAGCGGCGCATCGGCCTTGTCGGTGATCTCCTCGTATTTGCCCATGCGGTGATAGTGGTCCTCCAGCCGCGCGGTGAGGTTCTGCGCCACGCCCGTCATGCGGTTGGAGCCGATCGCCTCGATGCGGGCATTTTCCACCGCCTCGAACACGGCGCGGGCCTGCTGGCCGTCGGGCGTCATCTGCCGGTGGACCTTGGCATTGTGCACGGCAAGGCGCAGCGCCATGGCGTCGCCATGGCCGCGCACGATCGCCGCGTCCTTCGCCGAAAGCTTGCGCGGCGGCTCGGGCAGGCGCGCCTTGTCGCCGGCCAGCCCCGGCTTGTCGGCGGCATAGGTGACCTCGAGGTCGCGGCGGGCGATGGCGCGCATGCAGGAGGCCACCGAGCGCTTGAACGGCTCGGTCGGGCTTTCCTTGGTGTTCGGCTTGGCCTTGGAATTGGAGCTCACGAAAGATCCTTTTTCAGCCAGATGCGGCGATGGCCCGGCGGAAAGTCGCCGAGTTCGCCGTAAACCTCGTATCCCAGCTTCTGGTAGAAGCCGTCGCCCTGGAACGAGAAGGTGTCGAGATAGACATGGCGTGCGCCACGCTTCGCCGCCACCGCCTCGGCCCTGGCCATCAGGTCCGTCCCGAAGCCGGTGCCGCGCAGCGCCTCGTCGAGCCACAGGAGCTCGATGAAACACCAGTCCCACAGCGTATGGCCGACAATGCCGCCCTTGATGGTACCGGCCTCGTCACGCACCGAAACGGCGAAGCGTTTCCACTTCGACGGCCCGGCCTGCGCCACGTTATAGGCGACGAGGCCCTTGACCACGGCCCGCGCCGTCTCGGCGACGCGGGTTTCCTCGGCGATGCGGAAGCCGGCCATCGGATGCTTCGTCCGGCCGGCCATGCCATTTCCCCCGCGGATCTCAGCTCAGCGCCACGTTGACGGCGCTCTCCGGCAGTTCCTGGCCGAAGCAGCGCTGGTAGAACTCGGCGACCAGCGTCCGCTCCAGCTCGTCGCACTTGTTCAGGAAGGTGAGCCGGAAGGCAAAGCCGATATCCTTGAAGATGTCGGCATTCTCGGCCCAGGTCAGCACCGTGCGCGGGCTCATGACGGTGGAGAGGTCGCCGTTCATGAAGGCGTTGCGGGTCAGGTCCGCCACGCGCACCATCTTGTTGACCTGGTCGCGGCCCTCGGCGGTCTTGGCGAAATTCTTCGCCTTGGCGAGGATGATGCCGACCTCGTTGTCATGCGGCAGGTAGTTCAGCGTGGTGACGATGGACCAGCGGTCCATCTGCGCCTGGTTGATCTGCTGCGTGCCGTGATAGAGGCCCGTCGTGTCGCCGAGGCCGACCGTGTTGGCGGTGGCGAAGAGGCGGAAGGCGGGATGGGGGCGGATGACGCGGCTCTGGTCGAGCAGCGTGAGACGGCCCGAGCTCTCGAGCACGCGCTGGATGACGAACATCACGTCCGGGCGGCCGGCGTCATATTCGTCGAAGCAGAGCGCGACATTGTGCTGATAGGCCCAGGGCAGGATGCCGTCGCGGAATTCGGTGATCTGCTTGCCGTCCTTCAGCACGATCGCGTCCTTGCCGACGAGGTCGATGCGGCTGACATGGCTGTCGAGGTTGACGCGGATGCAGGGCCATTTGAGGCGGGCGGCGACCTGCTCGATATGGGTCGACTTGCCCGTGCCGTGATAGCCCGAGACCATGACGCGGCGGTTGAAGGCAAAGCCGGCAAGGATGGCCAGCGTCGTCGGCTTGTCGAACAGATAATCCGGGTCGAGGTCCGGGACATGGTCACCGCCCTGGGAATAGGCGGGAGCCACCATGTCGGAATCGATGCCGAACACCTGGCGCACGGAAACGGTCGTATCCGGGAGCCCGGACACATTGTCAGTCTGCACTGTCACGAAAGAACCTCCGATGCCGCGTTCGGCGCAGCGAGCCATGTCCACATGATGGCGGCGACCTTACCAGATCGCATCCAAGGCCCGGAAGGGTGCCCTTCGCGGGAATGCCATTCGAAATTCTGATGCGTCGCATCATGGTGCCGACCATCCGGGGTCAGCAGAAGCCGACGGATTTCAGATAATTGTAGGCCTGGATGATCTCGCGCAGCTTGTCCTCGCGCGAACGGTCGCCGCCGTTGGCGTCCGGATGCAGGCGCTTGGCGAGCTCCTTGAACCGCGCCTTGATCTCGGTCGCGGTGGCATGGATGTCGAGATTGAGCGTGTCGAGCGCCTTGCGCTCGGCATTGCGGATCATCCGCCCCTCGGGCTCGGCCGTGCGCTCGCTGGCCTGCCGCCAGTCGGCGCCGTCGAACATGCCGAAGGGGTCGGCCGCCTTGCGCGGGTCGAAATGGGGCTTGGGCTCCTCGCGCCGCCCGGTCTTTGTCCAGGAATTGACGCCCATGCTCCAGGTCGGCCGGTGCCCGGTCAGCGCGTCCTTCTGATAGGCCGCCACCGCCGCGTCGTTCATGCCGGCGAAATAGTTGTAGCTGGCATTGTATTCCTTGACGTGGTCGAGGCAGAACCAGACGAATTCGCCCTCCCGGTCCCGTCCCAGGGGGGCCCGGTGCGTCGCCTCGCAGGGACAGCCGTTGAAGCCGCAGACGCGCATGCCCGGCCGGGCGCGGGTGCGCCGGTCGTCGCCGGGCTTGACCCGGATGCTGTCGAAATAGGGCGAGTCGATCTTCATGATGTCCAGCGAAGCAGAAGCCCGATTATGGGGCTGGCGGGTTGCCGCGGCAAGGCGAGCCGCCGGGCAGCCGGCCTCCGCAGGCTGCCCTTGACCCGGGGGCGCGGCGCTGCGAAGGGTCGGAAATCCCGCCAGCGAACGGTTCGGAAAACGCCGCCATGACCATGACCCTGCACTCGTCCGCCCTTTCCCCCTTTGGCCGAAAGGTGAAGCTGGCGCTGCACCATCTCGGGCGCCTGGCCGATGTCACCGTCGTGACGACCGATACGATGAATGCCGAGGATCCGATCCGTCAGCGCAATCCCCTCGGCAAGATTCCGGCCCTCGTCCTCGCCGACGGCACGGTCGTCTACGACAGCCGCGTCATCATCGAGCACCTTGACATCGCTGCCGGCGGCAAACTCATCCCCGCGGAGCCGAAGTCTCGCACCGCGGCTCTGACGCTGCAGGCGCTCGCCGACGGCATCATGGATGCGCTCATCCAGCAGCGCTATGAGGCGATGTTCCACGACGAGGCGGCACGCTCGGAGAAGTGGCTGGCCCACCAGCGCGGCAAGGTCGAGCGGGCCATGGCGGCGCTCGAGGCCGCGCCTCCGGCTCTTGCCGTCCATGTCGGCACGATCACGCTGGCCTGTGCCCTCGGCTACCAGGACATCCGCTTCGAGGGTACCTGGCGCAAGAGCCATCCGCGTCTGGTCGCCTGGCTCGATGGCTTCATCGCCCTGATGCCCGCCGCCTGGGACGCCACTTCGGCGAAGGGCTGAGCCTATTCGAGGCCGAAGCGCAGGGCCGCCGCCGCGGCGATCGGCCCCAGCACCAGGCTCATCAGCGACAGCGCCACCAGGATCATGAAGGGCTGGCCGAAGGGCAGCGGTCCGACGATGGCGGCGTTCGTCGCCGCGACGCCGAAGATCAGCACGGGGATGGTCAGCGGCAGCACGAGGATGGCCATCAAGAGGCCACCGCGCCGGAGCGACACCGCCAGCGCCGCGCCGACCGCGCCGATGAGGCTGAGGGCCGGCGTGCCCGCGCCGAGTGTCAGCGCGACAGCGCCCATGGCGTCCGGCGGCACGTTGAGGAAGAGCCCGAGCACCGGGGCCGCCGCCACCAGTGGCAGGCCGGTCGCTAGCCAATGTGCGGCCGCCTTGGTGGCGATGACCAGCGGCAGCGGCGTCGGCGCCATCATCATCAGGTCAAGGGACCCATCGTCGGCATCGGCCTGGAACAGGCGGTCGAGCCCGAGCAGGGTCGCCAGCAGGGCCCCGATCCACAGGATGGCGGGGCCGATCCTGGCCAGGAGGTTCATGTCGGGCCCGACGCCGAAGGGCACGATGGTGACCACCGCGAGAAAGAACACGACGCCGACCATCGCCCCGCCGCCGATGCGCATGGCGAGAAGGAGGTCGCGGCGGAAGATGGCGGCCAGCGGTCCCGTCATGCCGCCCGCCCGATCGCCAGTTCCCGCGTCGGCAGGCCGAGGGGGCCATGGGTGGCGGCGAGAATCAGTCCACCGGCCGCGACGTGGTCGGCCATGATGCCGGCCAGCACCTTCTGGCTGGCAAGGTCGAGGGCGGCGGTCGGCTCGTCGAGGAGCCAGATCGGCCGGGCGACCGTCAGCAGCCGGGCGAGCGCCAGCCGCCGGCGCTGGCCGGCGGACAGATAGCCCGCCGGCAGGGCTGCGAGATGGCCGATGCCGAGCCGTTCCATGGCGGCTTCCGGGCCCTGGCCGCCGCCGCCGAGATAGCGGGTCCAGAAGGCGAGGTTCTCGGCCACGGTGAGCGATCCCTTGAAGGCGTCCTGATGGCCGCAATAATGGCACTGTTCGCCGATGCTCGCCTCGGGGTCGCCGCCTTCGAGCACCAGGCTGCCCTCCTCGATCCGCACCAGTCCGGCGATCAGCCGCAGCAGGCTCGACTTGCCCGCCCCGTTCGGCCCGGTCACCTGCACGGCCTCGCCCGAATCGACGGAAAAGGCCAGGTCGGCGAAGACGATTCGGCCGCCGCGCTGGCAGGTCAGGGCATGGGCGGTCAGGCGCATCATGCCGCATTCCTACGCGACGAAAGGGTGACCTGCGAGAGGCGATAAGCGCTTCTAACCATATGGCGGGCTGATTGGAATCCCTCTATAACGCCGCCGATCGGCCGCCGCCTCTCATGCGTGTATCGAGGGCCCAGGGTTTCAGGGCGCGACGTCGGCCTCCAGAACGAGGGGATCATCGCCACATGTCGCTCGACAGCTTCAAGGCCCGCAAGACGCTCAAGGTCGGTTCCAAGTCCTACGTCTATTACAGCCTGAAGGAGGCCGAGAAGAACGGCCTCGCCGGCATTTCGGCTCTGCCCTTCTCGATGAAGGTGCTGCTCGAGAACCTGCTGCGCGCCGAGGACGGCCGCTCCGTCACCAAGGCTGACATCGAGGCCGTCGCCGCCTGGATCAACGACAAGGGCAAGGCCGGCAAGGAGATCGCCTTCCGTCCGGCCCGCGTGCTGATGCAGGACTTCACCGGCGTTCCCGCCGTCGTCGACCTCGCCGCGATGCGTGACGCCATGAAGGCCCTCGGCGGCGATCCGCAGAAGATCAACCCGCTCGTCCCCGTCGACCTGGTCATCGACCATTCCGTCATCGTTGACGAGTTCGGCTCGCCCAAGGCCTTCAAGAAGAACGTCGACCTCGAATATGCCCGCAACGGCGAGCGCTACCGCTTCCTCAAATGGGGCCAGCAGGCCTTCAAGAACTTCTCCGTCGTGCCGCCCGGCACCGGCATCTGCCACCAGGTGAACCTCGAATATCTCGCCCAGACCGTCTGGACGAAGAAGGAAAAGGCCGTGAAGACGGTCAAGGGCAAGAAGACGACCGTCACCTACGAGGTCGCCTATCCCGACACGCTGGTCGGCACCGACAGCCACACGACCATGGTCAACGGCCTCGCCGTCCTCGGCTGGGGCGTCGGCGGCATCGAGGCCGAGGCCGCCATGCTCGGCCAGCCGCAATCCATGCTGCTGCCCGAGGTCATCGGCTTCAAGCTGACGGGCCGCCTCAAGGAAGGCGTCACCGCCACCGATCTCGTGCTGACCGTCACCCAGATGCTGCGCAAGAAGGGCGTCGTCGGCAAGTTCGTCGAATTCTACGGCCCCGGCCTCAACAACATGACGCTGGCCGACCGCGCCACCATTGCCAACATGGCCCCGGAATATGGCGCCACCTGCGGCTTCTTCCCGGTCGACGAGGAGACGCTGAACTACCTGACGACGTCGGGCCGCAAGCCGGCCCGCATCGCCCTGGTGGACAAGTATTCGAAGGCTCAAGGGTTGTTCCGCACCAAGGCCTCGCCCGATCCGGTCTTCACCGACACCCTCGATCTCGAACTCGATTCCGTTGTGCCCTCCATGGCCGGTCCGAAGCGTCCCGAGGGCCGCGTCGCGCTGGAGGCGGTCGGTGCCGGCTTCGCTGACGCGATGGAAAAGGACTACAAGAAAGCCTCGGAGATGAGCCGCCGCGTCAAGGTGGAGGGTCGCGACTTCACCCTCGGCCACGGCGACGTCGCCATCGCCGCCATCACCTCCTGCACCAACACGTCCAATCCGGCCGTGCTTTTCGCCGCAGGCCTGCTCGCCCGCAACGCCGTCGCCAAGGGCCTGAAGACCAAGCCCTGGGTGAAGACCTCGCTCGCCCCCGGCAGCCAGGTCGTGGCCGAATATCTGTCGAATTCCGGCCTGCAGAAGGACCTCGACAAGCTCGGCTTCAACCTCGTCGGCTTCGGCTGCACCACCTGCATCGG
>JAIEPJ010000093.1 GCA_019749835.1 Phreatobacter sp.
CTGCCAGAATCGCCCAGGAAGATCGATGCCGGATGCCGATTCCAGGGCCAGAACCCGGCCATCGCGCCGAGGCCGGCAGCGGCGATGACGCTTGTCGCTCCGCCCATCGGTATCAGCAAAGCCGCCGCCCAGATCATGGCGAAGGCCGGCGCGCTATGGGCGAGCGTGATCTCGTCGATGCCGTCGATGAAGTTGACGATGTTGATCACCGTCAGCAGCACCAGGGCTGCAACGGCGCGTTCGGCCCAGAACAGCGCCGGCGGCACCAGCGTCGCCTCGGCGGGCAGGCTCATGGTCGCCAGCGCCGCGGCGGCCACCTGCGCCGCCAGTTTGGGAGCCCAGGAGATTGGGCGGACATCATCGATGAAGCCGAGGAGCGTCAGGCTGGCGATGGCCGCCAGCAAGGCAAGGAGGCGGACCTCGGCCGCTCCCGCCAGAACCGCGGCCGTACAGGCGACAAGGATGATGCTCGCCACCACGCCGAGGCCGGCGCCCTGGGGCGTCACGTGCTTGTGGGACGAGCGGGCATCGGGCCGGGCGCCTGCGACACGCGCCAGCCAAGGCCGCAGGGTCGCGATGGCCAGCCATGAGACGAGCGCCGCTGCGACACAGGCGAGGCCAGTTGTCAGGAGGCTTGAGGAGGCTGGCATCGTCGAAAAGGACCGCTCTGGTGACGACCACCCGCCTGCGGGAGGCGACGCGCCACGCTAGCCGATTCGGCCCGGCTTCCGATGCGGACGCTTTGCCAGGTTCTTGGTGCCCCGCTCGTCATTCCACTTGTGCGGGGGGCACCCGGGATTGCGTTATCCGATCAGGAGGCGCGGAGACGGTCGCGAACGACCAGCCAGACAGAGGCCAGACCCAGGACAAGCGCAGCGAACTCAAAGGCGATCTCTACATTCACGCCACTACCCCTCGACGCATACGACCATGACGCGTGCTGCACTGCATTAGCACGTCCATATCCTCGGCCGTGACTATCGTCGCAGTCAACCGTCCCGTCGGCGTTCCGGCGGGATATTTCCAGGGCAAGTGACCGGAAGAGCACGGTCCGGAGAGCCATGCGCCGGCCGATGCCATGACGGGATCGTTGGGCAGGGCGGGGCGGCGCCCCGCGCCCTGCGCCGCGTCTATGCCACAGCGGCGCTAACGCTCTCGATCACGCGGTTCTGCAGCGCCTCGTCGAGATAGGGGTGCATCGGCAGGCTGATCACCTCACGGGCGAGACGATCGGAGACCGGGAGGCCGTTGCCGGCGACGGGATAGCGCCGATAGGCGGTCTGCTGATGAAGTGGGCGGGGGTAATAGATGGCGGTGGGGATGCCCTGGGCCTTCAGCCGTGCCGCGAACTCGGCGCGGTCGCGGCCGCGCAGCAGGATCGTGTACTGCGCCCAGACCGAGACGAGATCGGAAGGTACGCGCGGCACGTCGACAAGCGAGGCGAGAGCTTCATTGTAGCGCGCCGCGGCGGCGTTCCGGGCCACGATTTCGTCTGCGAAGATCTTGAGCTTCTCGATCAGAACGGCGGCCTGGATCGTGTCCATCCGGCCGGTCATGCCGATCCGCTGGTTGTCATATTTGTCCTCGTTGTTCTGCCCGTGGATGCGCAGCGAGCGGATGACGTCGGCGAGACCGTCATCGTCGGTGAAGACTGCGCCGCCGTCGCCGTAGCAGCCGAGCGGCTTGGCCGGGAAGAAGGACGTCGCCGTCGCCATGCCGATCGTGCCGATCTTGCGGCCCTTGTAGCTGCCGCCGAAGGACTGTGCTGCGTCATCGAGCAGCCATAGGCCATGCGCAGCGCAGAAGGGCTCGATGACGTCGTAATCGGCGGACTGGCCGAACAGGTCGACAGCGATGACGCCGACGGGCCGCAGGCCGGCCGCTTTGGCCGTCACGAGGCCTTGTTCGAGCGAGGCGTGGTCGAGGTTGAAGGTCTCGGCATGGACGTCAACGAAGACGGGACTTGCACCGAGCCAGGCAACAACTTCTGCCGTGGCGGCAAAGGTGAAGGAGGGGCAGAGGACCGCGTCACCGGGCTTCACGCCCTTCGCCATCAGGATGAGGGCGAGTGCATCCGTGCCAGACGAGCAGGATATCGCATGCCTGGCTCCGCAGAAGTCGGACAGGGCCTTCTCCAGTGCGAAAACCTCGGGACCCATGATGTAGGTACCGTGGTCCACGACCTTCATGATGGCGGCGTCGACCGCTGCGCCAAGCCGGCGACGCTGAGCGCCGAGATCGATGAACGGAATGGAGGCGAGCGGAAGGTTCTGGGTCATGCGGATGGGGCTCGGTTTCTTTCTGTCGGACGGCGATTCCGGCCCTCGCCGCGGAGAGCCGCCGAATCGGTTCGGCGGGCCGCTTTCTTCATTCGTCCACGGCCACTTAGAGGCCGTTGTGCCATGAGCCCAATCACTTTGTCTTTCGATCGATGACCGAGGGATGAGCCGATATCCGCCAAGCGCGCCGCTTCTCATGTGGCCAGCGATTGTAAAGCCATGAAGCGTTCAGGGCTGCGAACAGGCGTCAAGGATCAGGCGCGCGGGCTTGCCGGCGGTGGGGCGACGGGGCGCATGCGCGTGCGCTCAAAAGCGGGCGCCTGGATGCTGAATCGGTCAAGCCAGGCCACAAGACCGGGATACTTAGACCGCCATACACCCTCGAACCGCAGATCGAGATAGGAGAGAGCAGACGCTAGCGCGAAGTCGCCGACATGAGGAAACGGCATGAGGGACACGGTGCAGCTCCGCTCGAACTCAGCGAGGCCCCGGTCGATTTTGCCCTGCTGATGAGCGAGCCATGCAGGCTCCCGGCGATCCTCGGGCCGCCAGCGCCGCTCGTAGACGGTGAGGACAATTGCATCCATGATCCCGTCGGCCACGGCCTCGTGTCGCATAACGGCGAAGCGGCTCGAGTCGGTCGGAATGATCTGTCCGCCGCCGCACAAATCGTCGAGATAGGCGGCGATTACCCGAGAATCGACGAGAACCAGGCCGTCGGCGAGCGTCAGCGAGGGAATCTTGCCGAGTGGGTTCTGCGACAGGAACAGCGGATCGGGATTTCCTGTGTCGGTCGGCATGATCGTTATCTCGTCCCAGAGGCCAAGATGATCGATGATCATGCGCACCTTTTGGCAGAAAGGCGAGGCTGGAGCCGACCGCAGCGACATCCTGGGACGATCCTGACCTGTCATTGTCTACCCCCGCCCGCGCCGCCGCAGCCAGCGGAGCGCCTGTCACTACCATATCCTGACCAATCGCTGCGCCGCGGATTCGCCATCGTCCAGAAGGCCCGTCGCCCCCCTTCGGTCCCTTATAGCGCGGCACCGGTGCGAACTTGACAGGGAATCGCTTCTCAGTTCTATGTCCGCGATTAGTTTTAGTGCCATCCTGGGCCTCCGGGCAAACTCTAATCTCCAAGAATGAGCATGCCTGACGAAAGATCGATCATCATTCTGGGCGCCACGGGAATGCTAGGGCGGTCGGCCTACCGCCTGTTCGCGGCGAGCAAGGGCTGGCGAGTGGTCGGCACGGCGCGTTCCTCCCAGTTCACTGCGGATTTGCCTAGGTCGGAGACAGCCAAGGTGGTCACTGGCGTCGATGTGGCGGACACCGACCGGATCATTCAGGAACTGGCGGCGGCCAAGCCGGACATCATCCTGAACTGCATCGGTATCATCAAGCAGCTCGACGCGGCCAAGAACGCGCTCATGTCGATCTCGACCAACTCGCTGCTGCCGCATCGACTGGCGATCATTTGCGAATCGATCGGCGCACGGCTTGTTCACGTGTCGACGGACTGCGTGTTCGATGGCCAAAAGGGCTTCTACAAGGAGAGCGACGCGGCCAACGCGCAGGACCTTTACGGCCGCACGAAGCTGCTTGGCGAGGTCGACTATCCGCACGCGGTGACGCTACGGACCTCGATCATCGGTCATGAAGCCGGCAGCGCCGTCTCGCTCGTCGACTGGTTCCTAAACCAGCCTGGTCCGCGCGTGAAAGGCTACCGCAAGGCCATCTATTCCGGCCTGCCGACCGTGGAGTTGGCGCGCGTCGTGCGCGATGTCGTGGCCCCGCGCCCTGACCTGCGCGGTCTCTGGCACGTCGCCTCCGATCCGATCAACAAATACGAACTGCTCAAGCTCGTCGCGTCGGCCTATGGCAAGTCGACGATCATCGATCCCGACGACGCGCTCGTCATCGACCGGTCACTCGACGGCTCGCGCTTCCGGGGCGCAACCGGCTATGTCGCGCCGTCCTGGCCCGAACTCGTGGCGGCTATGCATGCCCACAGGTGACATCGACATGCCCCAAGACAACCCTGGCGCCGACTCCGCGCCGGACGCGCCACTCGACATCGCCGGAAAGACCCTCCTCATCACCGGTGGTACGGGGTCATTTGGTAATGTCGTGCTCGAACGTTTCCTGAAAGAGGGGATCGCCGAAGTTCGCGTCTTCAGCCGCGACGAGAAGAAGCAGGAGGACATGCGGGTCGCCCTGAAGGACGACCGTGTCCGATTTTATATCGGCGACGTGCGCGAGCCAAACAGTATCGGAGGCGCGATGCGCGGCGTGGACTTCGTCTTCCACGCGGCGGCCCTGAAGCAGGTCCCGTCCTGCGAGTTCTATCCGATGGAGGCGGTCAGGACCAACATTCTCGGCGCCGAGAACATGCTTGAGGCAGCGGTGCGGGCCGACGTCAAGCGTGTCGTTGTGCTGTCGACCGACAAGGCAGTCTATCCGATCAACGCCATGGGCATTAGCAAGGCGATGATGGAGAAGATCACCGTCGCAAAGGCGAGGCTGCTCGGGGAGCAAAGCCCAACGAAATTGTGCGCCACGCGCTACGGCAACGTGATGGCTTCGCGCGGGTCGGTCATTCCGCTCTTCGTGTCGCAGATCAAGGCCAACCAGCCCATCACCATCACCGACCCCAACATGACACGTTTCCTGATGTCGCTGAAGGAGTCGGTCGATCTCGTAGTCTACGCCTACCGCAACAGCCGGCAGGGCGACATATTTGTCAAGAAGGCGCCAGCGAGCACAATCGGCGTGCTGGCGCAGGCGGTGATGGCGGTTATGGGACGCGAGGTGCCCATCAGAATCATCGGCACCCGCCACGGCGAAAAGCGCTATGAGTCGCTGGTCTCGCGCGAGGAGATGAGCCGCGCCGACGATCATGGCGGCTATTACCGCATTCCCCAAGACGATCGGGACCTGAACTACAATAAGTACTTCATCGAGGGCGAGCAGAAGATCTCGATGTCGGAAGACTACACCTCCGACAATACCAAGATGCTCGATGTCGAGGGGGTGAAGAGGCTGTTGCTCGGCCTTGACTACCTCCAAAACGAACTAGCCAGGTGACGGTCGCTCCATGCGCAAGGTGATGTCCATCGTCGGGACCCGGCCCGAGATCATCAAGATGAGCCGGGTTCTGGCCTTGCTGGACAAGCACACCGATCACGTGCTGGTGCATACGGGCCAGAATTTCGATTACAACCTCAATGAGGTGTTTTTCCGCGATCTTGAGCTCCGAGCGCCCGATTTCTATCTCGGCGCCGCAGGCGGCACCGCCATCGCCACCATTGCCGAAGTGCTTCTGCGCACCGATGAGGTGATGGAGCAGGTCAAGCCGGAGGCGGTTCTGATCTACGGCGACACCAATTCCGGCCTGTCGGTTATCGCGGCTAAGCGTCGCAAGCTACCAGTCTTTCATATGGAGGCCGGCAACCGCTGCTTCGACCAGCGGGTTCCCGAGGAGTTGAACCGGAAGGTCATCGACCATTTGTCCGACGTAAACATGGTCCTGACAGAGCACGCACGCCGCTACCTGATCGCGGAAGGCCTCCCGCCTGAACTGGTGTTCAAGGTCGGCTCGCACATGGAGGAGGTGCTGCAGCACTTCCGGCCCGCCATCCTGGCGTCGGACATCCTCGCGCAACTCGGCCTAGATGAGCGGCGCTACTTCCTCGTCAGCAGCCACAGGGAGGAGAATGTCGACGTTCCCCGGAACCTGCTCAGCCTGCTCGACGGTCTGAATGGCCTCTGCGAGACCTACGGCGATCCCGTCGTATTCTCGACCCATCCACGCACGCGCAAGCGCATCAAGGCGCTTGAGGGCGTCACCCTTGACCCGCGTATCCGCTTCCTTGAGCCGTTCGGCTTCCACGACTACAACCGTCTGCAGATGGGCGCCCGCTGCGTCGTCTCGGATAGCGGCACGATCACCGAGGAGTCCTCGCTCCTCGGGTTCCCGTCCGTCACGATCCGGCAGGCGCACGAGCGACCAGAGGGTATGGACGAGGGCACGCTGGTCATGTGTGGTCTTGAGCGCGCTGGACTTCTCGACGCCGTCCGCTTTGTTATTGCTTGCGCGGGCGATGCGCCGTTGCAGGCGCGCCCTGTGCAAGATTACCAGGCCGGGCCTGTGTCGCGCAAAGTGGTGGCCATCGTCCTGAGCTATATTGACTATGTGAACCGAGTCATATGGCGGAAGAGCTGAGCGGCCTGCCGGGAACCCCGAGAGAGGCGCTCGTGCTTCACGTCGCGCCGCATCTGGAGCAGGGGGGAGCCGAACGGATGCTCCATCTGATCGCCTCTGGCCGAAGGCCGGGCTGGCGCCACCACATCGCCCTAATGCAGCCCAGCGTCTTCTACGATAGGTCCGGACTGGACATAACGTCGCTGGATTTCGACCTTTGCGACCGCACCAGATCACTCGCCCGCCTGCCAGGGGCTGTCTGCGCGCTCCGCTCCCTGGCGCGGCGGCTGAAGCCTGACCTGATCCAAGGGTGGATTTATTACGGCAACCTGCTGACACTAGGGCTGAAGGGTCTGCCGGCGCCCGTGATCTGGTCGATTCATAACAGTACGCTCGTCGGATGGCGCGAGAACCCGCTGCTGCGGCTCTCCGACCATTTGCTGGCGGTGAGCTCGGGGCATGCGCCCGCCCGTATCGTCTATTGCGCCGCGGAGGCACGCATCCGGCACGAGCACGTAGGCTACGCCGCCGTCCCCGGCGTGGTGATTGCGAACGGTGTCGACACTAGTGCGTTTCGGCCGGACCCCGCGCGGCGCGCGGCGCTGCGCGAGCGTCTCGGACTTGCGCCGGACGAGCTCGCGGTGGGTGTGTTTGCGCGAAACGATCCGCAGAAGAACCTGCCCGGCGCCTTCGACGCCTTCGCCCTGTGGGCGCGCGGTCGCGAAGCGCGCCTTGTCCTAGCGGGGAGGGGAATGGGCCCCGACGCCGACGATCTGGTGGGGCTCGCCCGCTCGCGCGGCTTGCTCGACCGGACGCTGCTGCTTGGTCCTGTCTCCGATGTCCAAGACCATCTCAATGCCTTAGACGCAGTGCTACTCGCCTCTAACTATGGCGAGGCTCTGCCGATGATCCTGATCGAGGCACTATGCTCCGGCACGCCGATTGCGGCGACCCAGATCGGGGACGTGCGGCATCTCCCCGTTCCCAAGGGCGCGCTCGCAGTCCAGGGCGACGCCGCTGCGCTCGCCGACGCCCTTGCCTTCGCCGCAGGCGGGGCCGACGCCCCCGAATGGCGCGCGGCCTTTGCCGCAGCCCGCGTCAGGTACTCGCTCGAACGGTGCCTCGACGCCTATTACGCCCTTTATGGCGAGGTCACGGCGGCGTGGCCGGCCCGGTGGCCGACCTGATGCCGTTCTCTCCCAGCATCGCTGTCATCACCCCGCTCTTCAACGGGGCGGAATACATCGCCGAGACGATTGCCTCCCTGTCTGGGCAGCTTGCGGAGAGAGACGAACATATCGTGGTGGACGATGGGTCGACAGATGACGGCGCGCAGCAAGTGGTGGCGTTAGCTGCGTCTGGCGCCGCGCCCCGTCTCAGGCTTTTTTGCCAGGCTAATGCGGGCGAGGCGCTGACAGTGAATCGGGGGGTTGCGGAGAGCCGGGCCGACATCATTGGAGTCGTAAACGCGGACGATCCCATCATGGCAGGACTATTGGACGCGGTGCGCGAGGCTTTCTCCGCGGATCCGACGCTCGCGGCTGTCTATCCGGACTGGATTAAGATCGACCAGTGGGGCTCGCCCGTCGCCACCATCCGTACGCTGGACTACGATTACGCGGTCATGGTGGCGCAGCATATGTGCATTCCAGGTCCCGGCGCCTTCTTCCGACGCTCCATGCTTGGGTCCGAGCCAATCCGCGATCCGGCTGCGGTCGGCATTTCTGATTTCGATTTCTGGCTTCGCTTCGGCCTGCACGGCGCGAAGGTCCGGCGGCTGCCGCATGCGCTGGCCTACTGGCGTGCGCACCCTCGCGGCGCGACCTGCGCCTTCCAGTCGCCCGCGCTGGCCCGGTCGAAGATCGACATGATCGACCGGCTTTTCGCCCGCTCCGACGTCCCGTTGTCTGTCCGCACGCTGGAGCGCCAAGCCAAAAGCGCGGCGGCCTATCATGCGGCGCTTGTCGGCCTGCGCAGTCCCAACGTGTCGGCGTTGCGCTACGCCCTCGCGTCATTCCACTTGATGCCGCGCTGGCCGGCGGGCGTGCTGGCCCATCAGCGCCGGTCTCTACCGCATCTAGCCTACGCCGCCTTACAGCCGGCGTCTGGCGCGCTCCATTACATGATCGGACCGTTGTTGCCAGCGCGCTACCGGCGGCAGGCCGTCCTTGAGCAGAAATTCGGGATCGATGACCCTCCCTCTCGTTAGCGTCGTCATCCCGTGCTACAACCGGGCGCAGACAATCCGCCGAGCGATCGACAGCGCGCTCGCTCAGGAACTCGCCGAGATCGAGATCCTGGTCGTCGACGACGGATCAGCCGACGACAGCAGGGGCATCGTTTCGGCCCATCCTGACTTTCGTGTCCGGCTATTAGCTCGCGCGCGAAATGGGGGCGCTTCGGCCGCGCGCAACACCGGCATCGCCGCCGCACGGGGCGAGTGGGTCGCCTTCCTCGATTCGGACGATTTGTGGCTTCCTGGCAAACTTCAGCGCCAGCTTGCGGCCCACGCGACGCGTCCTGGCCCGGACGTGTCCTGCACTGGCGTCGAGATGCATCTGCTGGATCACGGCGTCGTCAGGACGCAGACCTGCGAGGATCAGGCGGATTGGGCGCAGCGTCTCGCGATGGGTTGCGACCTCAGTCCGGGGACCACGCAGATGACTCGGCGGGCGGCGTTCGGGCGGATCGGGCCGCTCGACGAGAGCTTGCCGCGCTTCGAAGACTGGGACTGGCTTCTGCGCTACACTAGATCCGGCGCGATCATCGCTGTTCAGGAGCCGCTCGCACGGGTCTACAATCGGCGAGGCCGCCTCGGCGACATGGTCGCCCTTTCTGCCAAGCGCTTCGCGGCCAAGCACCACGCCGTCCACGATGCGCTCGCGCCGGGGGACCGGGCGTCGGCGCTCGGAGATCTCTGGCTCCAGGTGGTCGGGACCTACGCCTTTGAGGGCCGGCCGATGGCGGCCCTGCCCTACGCCTGGCGGGCCGCGCGACTGAGGCCCGCCCTGACCGCTAAGCGCCTTTGCGTCGGAGCGGCCGCCGTGCTCAAGGGGCGGCTTGCGGCGCGCGGAAGCGGCTGACGGCGGCCTCGCCGACGGGCACCTGCCACCATACTGCCGCGCTGTCGACTTGCTGAAGTGGAGCGGTGATGTTGTGGGTGCGGCGAAAGTCGTCCACGGCCTGCGCGCACGGTTTGAGGATATAGTCGTCGATGATGACGAAGCCGCCGGGGGAGACCTTGGCGTAAAGCGCATCCAGTGTCTGGATCGTGCTCTCGTACATGTCGCCGTCGAGCCGGAGGATCGCGAGCTTCTCGATCGGAGCGGTGGGCAACGTGTCCTTGAACCAGCCTTCCAAGAAAATGATCTGGTCGCTGAGCAGGCCGTAACGGCGAAAATTGTTGCGGACCTCATCCGCCGAGACGCGCAGTTCCTGCTGCTCGTGATGCCTGTCGCCGCTATCGGCCGGATAGGTTTCGGGATTGGGCGGGGGGAGTCCGGCGAAGCTATCGGCCACGAAGACGCGCCGCTTCTGGTCGTTGTAGGCTGCGAGGATGGCCGCGAGGTAGATGCAGGCGCCTCCACGCCAGACGCCAGCCTCGATGAAGTCGCCCGCAACGCCATCGATTATAGCGCACTCGGCAAGCATCCGCAGGTTCCGCATTCTAGCGGTGCCGATCATGGTCTCGGCCGTCTCCGGCCAGTCGAAGCCGGTCGACCGCTTCAGCATATCGTGCCCGGCGACGACACCCGCCTGGCGCCGACCGTCCTTGAAGAGCAGTCCGGTCAAAGATTTTTCGATCAGGTCGAGATAGAGGCCCTGGGCGAGATGGCCTCCGGCTCCGCTAGCGGCCAGATCCATCCGCAGCCCATTGCGCAGCTCCTCCATGCGGCTGGCGACGCCCAGAAGGTTCGACTCGATCAGTGGCTGCCGCTCTTGGATCAGCGCCCGCGCCTCGAAGGCCACCTCGTACACTGCCTCGATTGCGCTCTGCAGCGCCTGCGCGATCTCCTCAAAACGACTCAGGTTGACGGGGCTGTCCTGGGCGGGAACCACGTTCCCCTGGCCGCGCGACGCCCTTAACACCACTTTGAGAATACGTTCGGCCGCCGTACTTTGGCCCGCCACGAGCAGCTCGGCCTTCTCAGAGGCGACCGTCTCGATGCACCGTTCGATCTCGGCGAGCAACCGTTCCGCCGCGCCGTTGTGTTCGGCGAGGATAAGTGCCGCCTTCTCCGATGCGAGCGTCCCAATTCGCCGATCAAGCTCGGTGATCACACGATCGGCG